>JANPBJ010000045.1:0-7140 GCA_031430375.1 Acidimicrobiia bacterium | reverse complement strand
CACTTTCCATGCCTCCAGGCATGGAAAGTGCGCCAAAGTCGAAAGGGATGCGACCGGCAAGCGGCCGCGCTCGCTCCGTTCCGGCGGTTCGAGGTTCTGCAGCGAACGCACGGGTTTGGTACGGTTCGGGGGCTTCACGCGCACTTCCCCTGTGCTTCCTCGGTTGGCCCTGTCGCGCCCCGACGATGTCCGAGGAAGTCCATGGAACCCCAATCAATCCCACCGCGTCCGCCCATTCGGGGTGTCCCAGCCCAGTGGGAGGCGCTGCGTGATCGCGCATCGGACCCCCGCTTCCGTGCCGGAGCGCTGATTCTGGCCGCCGCCATTGCCGGGTTCTTTTGGTACCAGGTAGGTCAAGACCAGTCGGCCGGCGCGCTGGCTCCCGCGCCCACTCGAACCGGGTCCGTGCTATCCGCGAAGACCACCACCACGACCAAACCGCCGCTCTTCATCCATGTCGCAGGCGCCGTAGCCCGCCCGGGAGTCGTACAACTCGCCGCGGGCGCACGAGTGGCTGATGCCATCTCGGCGGCCGGCGGTGGGCTGCCCGACGCCGATCTCGACCGGCTGAATCTCGCGGCCAAGGTGACCGACGGACAACGGATCCCCGTCTCCAGGGTGGGCGCGCCGGGTATCGGCGGACTCGGAGTGGGCGACGGCATGGCCGAGGGCACGAACGACGGCACGAACGGCGGCGGGTCGAGCGGCGGGGGTGCAGCGTCCGAAACCAGCCCTCTTGACCTCAATACTGCAACCTCCACACAGCTCGAAACACTGCCGGGGATTGGGCCGAGCTTCGCCGCGGCGATCATCCGGGAACGTGAGCGACGCGGCGGGTACACGAGCATCGACCAACTCCGCGATGTCCGCGGCATCGGAGAGAAACGTTTCGCGGATCTGAAGCCGCTCGTGACGGTGTGATCGCCCCGCTGCTCATGTTGGGCGGACTGGTTGCAGGGATTGTGGTGGGGGATGCAATGGGAGCCGGCTCGGCTGGTCTCTTGCTCGCGACGGGTGCCTTGCTGTTGACGGTCGCGTTTCTCCGGCGGGGTCGGCGAGAGGCGTTCGTGCTTGCCGCGCTCGCCGCGTGTGTGTTCGGGATAGCCGTGGAGCAACGGGCGCTCAATGGACTCACGGTTTCACCCCTCACCGCGGCCGTGAATCAGCGCACGACCGGCGAGGTCGTCGTGAGCCTGGCCGAGGATCCCGACGGCCCCATGTACTCCTCAGAAGCGTTGGTGCGCGTCGCTACCTTCTTGGGCCGCGATGCCGGTGGCCGCACCGTGCTCGCGGTTGCCTCGGGTGAGAACATCAGCGCGCTTCGGGTGCTCGACGCGGGAGACCGGGTGCGGGTACGCGGCTCGTTCGAACCGTTGATCGGATACTCAGAGCGTTTGCGGTGGCGCCACGCGGTGGCCCGACTCCGGATCGAGGAGATCGTCGCTGTCGCCAGTCCGTCGAGTCCGTGGTACGCGGCCGCGAACACGGCCCGACGAGCGGTCCTGCGGGGAGCCAACGTACTCCCGGCCACACCGCGTGCCTTGCTGAGCGGCTTCCTCCTGGGTGACACCCGGACCATCCCGGACTCGATGGTCGATGACTTCCGGGCCGCGGGTTTGAGTCATCTTCTCGCGGTGTCCGGCGCCAACGTGGCGTTTGCACTCGCGGTCGTTGCCCCGGCGCTGAGGCGGTTGCGGCGCGGTCCGCGTTTCGCGGCCGGGATCGGCGTGCTCGTGCTGTTCGGGACGATGACGAGATGGGAGCCTTCCGTGCTGCGCGCGGCAGTGATGGCGGGTCTCGTCATGCTGGCGCGGGGAATGGGTCGACCGGCCGAGGCGCGGCGGATCCTCGTCCTGGCGATGATCGTGCTCCTGGGCTCGGATCCGTTCCTGCTGCGGTCGGTGGGGTTTCAACTTTCCTGCGGCGCGTGCGCGGGTATCGCCATGGCGGCCGCGCCCATCACTGCGCGGCTGCGCGGCCCGAACTGGTTCCGGGAAGCGCTTGGCGTCACCGCCGCCGCGCAGATCGGTGTGGCGCCGGTCTTGCTGACCACCTTCGGGTCCGTCCCACTCGTCGCGCTGCCCGCGAACTTGCTCGCGGCACCGCTCGTCGGCCCCCTCACGGTCTGGGGGTTGATCGCGAGTGTGCTCGGTGGCGTGTTGGGGCCGGGCGCGTCTGCGTGGTTGCAGCTCCCCACCCTCACCATGCTGAAGGTCATCGAACTCATCGCGCATGAGTCAGCGAAGTACCCGCTCGCGATCGACGGCTCGATCGCATTGGTGCTCTGTGGCCTGGGAATCACCATGTTCGTCGTCCATCGGACCGGCCGCATCCGCACCGGTAGGATCGCTCGCCGTGGGTGGCGTCTATCTGGTCAAGGGCAACGATCCGATCCTGCGCGATCGTGAACTATCCCGCCTCCTCGACGAACTCGTAGGTTCTGACGATCGCACGCTCGTGGTCGAGGAACACACCGTCCCCTCCAAGCGTGCGGCGGGCGCGGACGACGACGCACCCGCCGACGATGTCTCTGGCGCGGCACCAGTGGTGAGCGCGATCATCAACGCCGCGCAGAGCCCACCGTTCATGACCGCGAAGCGGATCGTGGTGGTGCGCGACTACGAGGCACTCCCGGCCGACTCGGTGGGGCCCATCGTCGATGTGTTGGGCGACCTCCTCGACACCACCGACCTCGTCTTCGTGGCGGGAGCGGGAGGGAAGGTGGTCAAGGCGCTCGCGGAGGGCCTCAAGGCTGCGAATATTCGAGGCGCGGCGTCAGAGAAGATGACCGATGTGCTCCAACAGGAGCTCGATCGAAATGGCCTCACATTGCGTGGGGGCGCGGCCCGCGTGGTCATGGATCATCTTGGCGACGATGCCGGCCGACTTGGCGCGATGGTCGATCTCTGGCTCGCCACGTTCGGCGCCGGTGCGCACCTCGACGTTGACGACGTGACGCCCTACCTCAACGATCTCGGCGCGGTGAAGCCCTACGAACTCACGAACCGGATCGAGGAAGGAGACATCCCGGGCTCGCTCGAGGTGTTGCACCGGCTGTTGGTGGTCACGAGCCCCACCCAACCGAAGCCGCTCCATCCGCTCCAGATCTTGGGAATCCTCGCGGGTCGGTATCGCAAACTTGCTCGCCTCGACGACGATGCCGTGCAAACCGTGGACGATGCACACCGAGTGTGGGGTGGGAAGAGTTCGTTCCCGGCCAAGAAGGCGCTGGAGGCCGTGCGGGCACTGGGCTCGGAAGGGTTCGCTCGCGCCTTCGACGTCTTGCACACGGCCGACATCGGCATCAAAGGCGCCACAGGATTGACGGAATCGACGGTGTTGGAGATTGCGACCGCGCGGCTCGCCGCGTTGCACCAGGGTGGGCGACGAAGATCCACAGCCCCGCGCGGCGGTGCACGGCGCGGGCTTTAGTGCGCAGAGTGCTGAGAGCGCTTAGCCCTCGGCCGAGGCGCGGTTCGCGGCCTTCATCAGCCGCGAGGTGCGACGGGCCGCGGCGTTCTTGTGGAGCACACCCTTGGCGGATGCCTTGCCGAGCCGCTTCTGGGCGCGCACGATGGCCTCGCCCGCGTGCTCTTCGCCTGCGGCGATCGCGGTGCGGGCGTTCTTGATGCGGGTCTTCAGCTCGGAACGCACACCCATGTTGCTGATGCGACGCTTCTCGTTCTGACGGTTCCGCTTCTTCTGACTGGCGATGTTTGCCACGGTGTAAGAAATCTCCCAAAGACGTTCGTGGAACCCGGGAAACCTAGCAGGGCGATGGATTGCAGGTTGGTTCGGAGCCTTGGGCCGTCAAGCGGCGACAATGGCGCGGTGCTGCCCCTGTCCCGGATCCGAAACCTCTCGATCGTCGCGCATGTGGATCACGGCAAGTCCACGTTGGCGGACCGGTTTCTGGAGCTGAGCGGCGCGGTCGACGCTCGAGATATGCGGGCGCAGTACCTCGATTCGATGGATATCGAGCGGGAGCGGGGCATCACGATCAAGGCCCAGAACGTACGGATTGGCTGGGCCGATCACATCATCAACCTGATCGACACTCCGGGCCACGTGGACTTCGGCTACGAGGTGTCGCGTTCCCTGGCGGCTTGTGAGGGTGTGGTCCTCGTGGTCGACGCGAGCCAGGGGATCGAAGCCCAGACGCTCGCCAACTGTTACCTCGCGCTCGAACATGATCTCGCGATCGTGGCCGCGGTCAACAAGATCGACCTTCCGGCTGCCGATCCCGACCGCGTGTGCGGCGAGATCGAACGAGTTTTGGGCGTGCCGGCGGACGGGATTCTGCGGATCTCCGCGAAGACCGGATCCGGGGTGACCGAGTTGCTCGACGCGATTGTGGAACACATTCCGCCGCCGGTCGGCGATGGTGATGCACCACTCCAAGCGTTGATCTTCGACTCGATGTACGACGCGTACCGCGGCGTGATCAGCTCGGTGCGCGTCTTCAACGGAACCCTCACGACCGGGGCCCGGTTGCGGTTCCTCCAAGCCGCGACCAACCACGACGCGGATGAGGTGGGCACTCGCCTTCCCGTGCCCACGCCGGTCGCCTCCCTCGGCCCGGGCGAGGTGGGGTATCTCATCACCGGGCTCAAGGATGTGGGCCAGGCCCGGGTGGGCGAGACGATCACGGGAGCGCATCGTCAGGCCGAGCCGCTCGACGGTTACCTCGAGCCGAAGCCGATGGTCTTTTGTGGGCTGTATCCGGTGGAGGGTGACAACTACGCGGATCTACGCGAGTCGTTGGAGCGGCTGCGGCTGAACGACTCGTCGTTCACGTACGAGCCCGAGACCTCGGGCGCGCTCGGCTTCGGGTTCCGGTGTGGCTTCCTCGGTTTGTTGCACATGGAGATCGTGCGGGAACGGCTCGAACGCGAATACGACCTCGACCTCGTCGCCACCGCACCGACGGTGGAGTATCGGGCGATCACCACCAACGGTGAGGTCCACGAAGTCGACAACCCTTCCGCGTTGCCGCCGCCGGCCGAGATCGAGGCGATCGAAGAGCCGTACATCACGATCACGATCCTCACGCCGTCGGAGTATGTGGGAACGTTGATGGAGTTGTCGCAGTCGCGCCGAGGGGAGCTCGACAAGATCGAGTACCTCTCCGCCGAGCGGCTGGAACTCGTCTACAAGATCCCGTTGGCGGAGATCGTCATGGATTTCTTCGACCAGCTGAAGTCACGCTCCAAGGGGTATGCGTCACTCGACTATGAGCCGGCCGGGTATCGGGTGTCGAAGCTGGTGAAGGTCGACATCATGTTGAACGGGACGCCCGTCGACGCGTTCTCGTCCATCGCCCATCGCGACAAGGCCTATGAGTACGGCCGCCGCATGACGGAGAAGTTGAAGGAACTCATCCCGCGTCAGCTGTTCGACGTGCCGATCCAGGCCGCGATCGGTGGCCGAATCATCGCTCGCGAAACGGTGAAGGCCAAGCGCAAGGACGTGATCGCCAAGTGCTACGGCGGTGACATCTCCCGCAAGCGCAAACTGTTGGAGAAGCAGAAGGCCGGCAAGAAGCGGATGAAGCAGATCGGGAGTGTCGAGGTGCCCCAAGAAGCCTTCGTCGCCGCCCTGAAACTCGGCGACTGAATTTTCTGCGACGCCGCTCGGCGAGCGGAGCCGCCGCGATGGCGTCAGTCGCGCGGCAGCCCGAGGACGCGTTCACCGAGGATGTTGCGTTGGACTTCGCTGGTGCCGCCGCCGATGGTGAGCGCGCGCGCGTAGAGGTAGCCGTAACTCCACATGCCGCCCGCTCCGTCGCCGTACGGTCCGGCATCGGCTAAGAGCCCGCCGGTTTCGGCCAGCTCCATCGCCATCTCCATCACGTGCTGGCCGTGCTCGTCCGAGAGCGCCTTGCGCACGCTCGCCTCGGGTCCCGGCTCCATCCCGCGCACCGTTGCGGAGACAGTCCGCAACCGGATCAGCCGCAGGACCTCACTTTCGATGTAGAGCCGCGCCAGGCGTTGCCGGGTGATCGGATTCGAGGTGCCACCGTGGGCACGCACGATGTCGATCACGTTCATCGCCGTGGGACCACGTCCCCACAGCGCGCCTTCCCCCGAGAGCGACACGCGTTCGTTGCCGAGGGTGACCTTGGCAAGGCGCCAGCCGTCGTTGATGTCGCCCACCACGTTCTCCACGGGAACGCGCACGTCGGTGAAGAACACTTCGTTGAACTCATGGGTGCCGGTCATCTGCACGAGTGGGCGAACCTCGATTCCGGGCGAGCTCATATCGAGGACGAAGTAGGTGATGCCCTTGTGTGGTTCTACGGTCGGGTCGGTACGCGCAAGGAGGATGCCGTACTTCGACACGTGTGCGAGCGTGGTCCAGACCTTCTGACCGTTGAGCACGAACTCGTCGCCGTCGCGGACCGCGCTCGTGGTCAAGCCCGCGAGGTCACTGCCCGCCTCGGGCTCACTGAAGAGTTGACACCAGATCTCCGAACCGTCGAGCAGTCCGGGGAGGTAACGCTGGTGTTGTTCCTCGGTTCCGGCGACCAGCAGTGTGGGGCCGGCCCACCCGATACCGATCGGGTTCATGGGCCGTGGCGCGTCGACCGCACGGAACTCTTCGTCGATCACGAGTTGTTCGATAGGACTCGCGGAGCGGCCCCATGGCGCAGGCCAATGAGGGGTCACGTACCCGCCCGCGGCCATCCGGCGGTTCCAATCGGCTGGGTACCGGCCATCGGGCGCGTGCTCCGCGAGAAACGCGCGAACGTCGGCCCGGTAGGTCTCGGCTTCGGGAGGTAATTCGAAATCCATCCCGTCGGCATAGGCCACCGCGGCGGTCACCGTCCAACTTGCGCCACTTTCCCACCGTGACGGTGGGAAAGTGACGCAAGTTGGGGAAGGTATGGGACGATCGGGGGATGATCTTCGGTGTCTATGTGCATATCCCGTTCTGCGGAAACCGTTGCGATTACTGCGACTTCGCCACGTGGACGGACCGCGCCCATCTGATCGACGAGTACGTGGACGCGTGCGTCGTGGATATCACTTGTCGGGTTGACCGCGGCGATGTTCAGAGCGCGTCGAGTGTGTTCTTCGGTGGCGGGACGCCGTCGATGGTCCCGGCCGCGCAGTTGGCGCGCATCGTGCGCGCGATCCC
>JANPBJ010000044.1:0-29955 GCA_031430375.1 Acidimicrobiia bacterium | reverse complement strand
CCCCCCCCCCCCCCCCCACCCATAGAACCTCCCGGCTTTACCCCCCCCCATGGGGGCAAAAACGACGCAAGTTCCTGAGAGCCCTGGGCGATGTCTCACCCTATGAGTTGAATGTCCGTATGCATCGTCTTGCGGAGTTCGCGGCCGAGAATCACGGAATGTTCCAGCTGGAGCACGCTCGCATGGTTGGGCTGACCGACCGTCAAGTCCATCGCGCCCTCGATCGAGGGCATGTGGTCCGCGCGTATGGCCCGGTGTACCGGTTCGCAGCGGCTCCACCGACTTGGAAGGGAAATCTCCTGGCCGGCTGCTGGGCCGGTGGATTCCGGGCGCTGGCATCGCACCGTGCCGCAGCCGCGGTCCGTGGACTGCCCGGCGGTGACCGAGACCTGGTAGAGATCACATGCCCTCGGTGGCGTCGAGCTCATCATGATGGCCTCATCGTCCATGAACTCAAGGACCTCTGCCTCGTTCGTGACGTCGAGATCGTCGATCGCATCCCCGTCTCGTCGGTGCCATTGACGCTGCTCGGTCTCGCGGCGGTGCGACCAGCCGTTGCGGAGCTTGCCCTAGAGAACGCCCTGCGACGGAAGCTCACGACCCTTGGGGAAATCGACCAACTGCTCGAGCGCCTGGGCGGCCGAGGAAGGCGGGGCGGTGCGCGATTGGGGAGTCTGGTCGCGGCGAGGCCGCGGAACGTAGGGGCCGCCGACAGCGAGATGGAGACGCTTCTCTTCGCGGCCCTGCGTCGGTATGGCCTGCCGTTGCCACAACGGCAAGTCGTCGTCCGCGACCTCGGACGATTCATCGGTCAAATAGATGGCGGCTGGCCCGACGCGCGGGTGGGTTACGAATACGACTCTGACGAGTTTCACACCGGTCGCGTGGCGACGGCGCATGACTCCGCTCGGCGACACCGACTGACCATGGCGGGTTGGCTCATCGTCACCGTTGTGAAACCGGACCTTCGATCGGGTGGCACGCTTGCTTGCGCCGCACTCCAGGAGCTTCTACGCCAACGTGCTCGCTGAACTTGCGTCACTTTCCCACCACATAGGTTGGAAAACGACGCAAGTTCAGCGAGTTAGGAACCCAGCTTGTCGACGACTCGGTCGGTTTGGGCCTTCTGCTCGTACACCAGGCGGGCGAGCCAAAAGCGCAAGAACCCGGCGATGGAACCGCGCAGGAACAGTGCGGCACCCACCACACAGAGGGCCAGACCGATCAACGCGATGATGGTGGCATCCGACTGGGTGAGGGGGTTCGTGGTGCCCTGCGACTGAACGTACCCGGCGATGGTGACGATGATCCCGATGACCATCAGCGTGGTGCCGCCGCGCAGGAAGAGTCGGTCGCGTCCGGCAGCCGGATCCCGCACTTGCATCGCGGCGATGTCCTGCTTGAACTGGTCTACCCGCTCCGGGTGCTCGATCATGTCGTCCTCACTTCGTCGTTTCGCGTCGGTTCAAATATCAGGCTTGGTTGTACTCGCAACGTCATGCGGGATCACCGCCGAGGTACGCCGAGGACAAGTCGTCGGCCAACTCCGCGGGGGTCCCGAGTCGTGCAATTCTCCCGTGCACCATGACCGCAGCAAGATCGGCGACGCCGAGCACGGTGCTCGCGAACTGTTCTACGACCAGGATCGAGACACCCTCGCTCGCCACCTGGGCCACGATCGCGTACAGCTCCTCCACGATGATGGGCGCGAGTCCCATCGAGAGTTCGTCGAGCAAGAGGAGGGCGGGCCGGGTGGCGAGGCCGCGGGCCATGGCCAGCATCTGCTGCTCGCCGCCCGACAGGGTTCCGGCGAACTGCCGCCGCCGCTCCTTGAGACGCGGGAACCGCTCGTAGGCCTCGGCTTCGACCGCGCCGAGCGTGATGCCGGCGTAGGTCATCATTCGCAGGTTCTCGCGCACTGTCAGATTGGGAAAGATGCCGCGCCCCTCAGGAATGAGGCACAGTCCGCGCCGGGCAAGTTCCTCGGGCGCGGTGCCATTCACGCGGCGCCCCGCCACCAAGACATCGCCAGAGGCGGCGGGATGGAGTCCGGCCGCGACCCGCAATGTTGTGGATTTGCCGGCGCCGTTCGGACCGAGCAGTGCGACCACCTTGCCCTGCGGGACTTCAAGGTTGATGCCGAACAGCACATCGATGCGGTCGTAGTTGGCGCGGACGTCGCAGAGTTCCAGCAGGTTCACGCGCTGCCGCCCAGGTATGCCGCGAGGACCGCTCCATCGCGCTGGATCTCGGCGGGCGTGCCCGACGCGATGATTTGACCAAAGTCGAGGACGTGCACCGTTCCGCAGACTCCCATCACGAGATGCACATCGTGTTCGACGAGCACGACCGCCATGCCTTCGGCAGCCAACTCGCGCAACAACGACGCGAACACGATGGTCTCACTCTCGTCCTGACCGGAAGCGGGTTCGTCGAGCAGCAGGACTTGCGGCTTCGTCGCGAGGCAACGGCCCAGCTCGACCAGGCGACACTGGCCGGTCGGAAGGGAGTCGACCCGAGCGTCGGCGACGTCACGCAACCCGACCCGATCGATGATGTGGTCGACGATCGCGGCTGGATCGTCCTTCTCGCGTGACCAGCCCTTCCGAATGTCGGCCGCGACCCGGATGTTCTCACGCACACTCAGCAAGGTGAACAGTTCGAGCCGTTGGAAGGTGCGTGCGAGGCCTTGGCGGGCGCGTTTGGTGGGGGACATGCGTGTGAGGTCACGCCCACCCAACTGAACTCGACCGCTGTTCGGTGGGAGGAGCCCGGTGATCACGTTGAAGAGGGTGGTCTTGCCCGCGCCGTTGGGCCCGATCAATCCGGTGACGACGCCGGGTTCGGCGGTCAGGTTTACCGAGTCGAGCGCAACATTGCCGCCAAACCGGACGGTGGCACCCACGACGTCAAGCAGCGCCATGGTTCTCCATCGGCGCGGTGCCCAAGACAACATCCATGGCCACGACGTCGGCCTCGGTCCACTCCCGGTCGATCCCGACCCACTCCAGCGGCGTTCGGTCGGGTGAGGATTCAAGCTTCGCGAGCATGCGTTGTTTCGAGGCGCTCGACACCGTCGCCACGGCAGATGCCACGAGCGGTATGACCACCAGTCCGCCGACGAACGTCCAGTTGTCGATCGCATCGACGAGCCGAAGGCCGTACAACGCGACGAGCGCGAGCGTCATGACGAGCAGCGCTGATGGCGAACCGGCGAGTGGTGCAAATCCCTCTCGCATCTGACTCACCGCGCCGTTGGGATTGCGGCCGAGCCCGATTCCGGTGGCGCCGGGTAGGAGCCCGACCCAGCGCAACAAGCTCGGGAAGACGGTGCCAATCACCGGGATGACGACGAAGAGCGAGACGCCCGCGAACAGCGCGCCGCCAGCTGCGCCGATGCCCCCCACCACGCTCAGCGCAAACACTTGGAGGCTGCTCACGAGGTCGAAGTTGCCCGCCTGAATCGTGGTGAGCTGGGTGGCGTAGAGCGCGCCCCCGAGTCCGGCGATTCCGGCTGAGATAGAGAAGACGAGGAGTTTGGTGCCGAGGAGGTTCATGCCGAGCGTTGCGCACGCCGCCTCGCTGTCCTTCATGGCAATCAAGCGTCGACCCAGTCGACCGCGGCGGATCGCGACGACGAGGAGGGCCATCACCGCGAACGCGACGGCGCCAATCACAATTTGCGCCCCGGGGTCGCCAAACTCGGTGCCGAAGGCTTTGAGCGGATCGACCTTGATGGATCCTTGGGTGAAGAGGTCGACGTCGAACCATCCGAACACCGAAAACCTGGGCAAGGTGAAAATCCAGCGGTCGAGAATGGTCGCGAAAGCTGCGGTTCCGAGGGCCAGGTAGATGCCGGAGAGTCGCAATGCAGGGAGAGCGATGAGTGCGCCGACCGCAGCCGCGACCATGACCGCCCAGATCAGGGCGAGGGGATCACCGCCTTGGCCGAGGTGCGCCATGACGAGGCCCCCAATGCCGGCGAAGCTGAGCTGGCAGAGTGAAATCTGACCACCGAACCCAACGAGCGGCACCAGCGACAGCGCCACGATCGCAATGGGAAAGAGCCTTCCGTAGGTGAGTTGGTCGGGGAGCGACAACGTGCTCATGAGTACGACGCCGCCAGTGGCCACGACGCCGGCAAAGATGAGCGACCCGCGTATCGATGGCATCGGGAAGAACTCGCGGCTGCGGGTCATCCGCCCGCGTAGCCTCGGATTCGGCATCACCAGCAGGACCAGGAACAGCAGGACTGCGGGGCTCGCGATACGCAGACCGGGCAGGTACTGGTTCTGGGGGAGGTACCCGGTGAGGTAGCCATCGGTGAGGCCCACGACGACGGCGCCAAGGATCGTGAGAGGAAGGCTGCGCAGCCGCCCGAAGATGGCCGCGGCGTACGCGCTGACGATCAGCAAGCTGAGCGATGGGGCGTCGAGGGTCACGTTGGGCGCGATCAAGATGCCGCCCACTGCAGCGAGTGCAGTGCCGATCGCCCACGCCAACATCGACACGCGGTTGGGGCGAGCACCGTTCAGTGCAGAGAGCGAGGGATCGTCGACCGCGGCGCGCATCGCGATGCCGAAGCGGAATCGGGTCAGCGCGATTCGCAACACGATGGCCACAATGACTGCGACCGCAATGGTGATCGCTTGGTGCCATGTGATCGTCGTCGCCCCGAGATCGATGGTCCGGCTCGATGCGAAAAACTTCGACATGGGCCGACTCACGCCGGGCGGCCAAATCAGCTGCGCCAGCCCGATCATGAACAGCAGCAGCGAAATCGACACCACGAGTTTCACGGTGTCGGTGGTGCCGCGTAAGCCGCGCATGACCACGACCTCGAGGATCACACCGAACAGCGGCGCCATAACGCCCAGAATGAGGACGAGTACAACGGGGACTGGCCAGCCCCAATCGAAGCGGAGTTGCCAATAGGCGAATGCCGCGAGCATCCCGGCGGCGCCATGCGCGAAGTTGAAGATTCCGGTCGTCGTGTACGTGAGGACCAGTCCACTCGCGATGATTGCGTAGATGGCCGCGAGGCTCAGGCCGACGATCGTAAAGGTTTGGAACTTTTCCACTCGGCTCCAGGTGGTTCGATCTCGAGGTCGGCCCTAGTGGCCGACCTCGAGATCACATGATTGCTCGTGGTCTGCCTACTTGAGGTCGGCGATGGTCTTGCCGACGTCAGACAGGGTCACGCCTTTCCCGTAATCGCCGGTGAGCTTGTACACGCCCTTCGGGTCACAACGGAAGATGCCTTCGGTGGGCTTGACATCGCTTGCGACTTTGAACCCGGACGGGGAAGCCAGGAACTCCGCGAAGCACGGCGAGGCCTCACCAGAACTCAGATCGACCGCTGCATGGAGGCCTCCGCCGGTCCACTCGTTGATCTTCTTGGCGTTGTTATAGAGGCACGTGCGAGTGAGGTCGTTGCCGCAGTCGTTGGCCGCAGTCGCGAACAACATCCATGCCGACCATGCCTGGAGACCGAGCAGAGCTTCGGCCTTCCCCTCGGGCAGATACTTCTCGAAGGCGTCCAGGTATTCCTGGGTTGGACTGTCAGCTTCTGCGGTTTCGAACGGGCTGAAGACGCTCCGGACATAGACGTCCTTGACCGCCGCCCCGCCGGTCTCGATCAGCTTCTGGTCGTAGTGGTTCGCGTCGACGCGTACAAAGTCCAACGGGTAACCGATGTCGCTCACCGCTTGCAGCAGCTTGGCGAGGTTCTCGGGCTCACCGGTCCACAGCAGGCCCTTGACGCCCTTGTCCTTGAGCCCTTGCGCGTATGGCGTCCAGTCCGGTGGACCCGTGGGTGGATACACGTCGTTGTAGACCCCGACCCAGCCCAGCGCCTTGACGGCCTCGTCACCCTGCCTGGCGACGATCTTGGTGGTGTCGATATCGCCGGTGAGCACGCCGTACGCCTTCGTGGCCGCCGGGAATTTCTTCGCGAGGTAGAGGTAATCGCCGATGGGGACCGACGAGATGGGGTTCGGGAGTGGCTGGACGAGCAGGTCAGCACCGCGGGCCTGTGGGCTCACCGCGAACCCGGAGATGTCGGGCATCATGCAGCTCAACCGTGTCTCCACTCCGTTCTGGTCGAAGACTGCACCTCCGCCCACCATCACGAAGTCTTGGGCGCAACTCTCGACCATCTTGGCTTGGACGTTGGTGAGCGCGGCGTCGCGCTCGTCCACGATGATCTTGCGGCCGTTGATGCCTCCGGCGTCGTTGCACCACTTCGCGAAGACCTCGGCCGTGTCGAAGAACTCCTGGTTCAAGCCCGGTCGACCGACGAATCCAGCATCGGAGAATGTGGCGATGCGGATCTCAGCTGCGGTCACTCCTGGTGCAGGCGACCCCGACGGGTTGCCCTTCTTGCACACCACACCACTCGTACCGAAGGAGCCGGTCGTGTTGGAAACGGGGGCCGCGCCGGTGGACGACGAGGTCTCGCCGCTGCTCGTCGGGGAGCTACTGCGTCCACAGCCCGCGAGTGCCACCGCGGTCACACCGACGACCGCCAACCACCGAAATCGCTTCACGAGTCCCCCTCATCAGTCACTGCTTCGACGTTGTTTGGCATCTGACGACTCGTCAGATTGCCAGACAATGCCCGCTCCGAGGAGTCAACGCAAGAATCGGTCGCTGAAATCCTGGGCCGCGGGCTCCATGGAGCCCGCACGAGCGGAGCGAGCGCGGGCGAGCGAGTGCGCAACGAGGGCCGTCAAGACGGCTTTCACGTCGGCGCGCTCCCGAACATCACCGATGAGAACGGGGACATCGCCGGCCACGGCGAGCGCGTCTCGGACTTCGAGTTCGGTGTGGAGTGCGATGCCGTCGAAACGGTTGATGCAGACGACAAAGGGAATCTGGCGCCGCTCGCTGTAGTCAATGGCCGGAAACGAAACCTGGAGCCGACGGGTATCGACGATCACCATCGCGCCCACGGTCCCCCGGGCGATCTCGTCCCACATGAAGGAAAACCGATCCTGACCCGGGGTGCCGAAGAGGTACAGCACGAGGTCGTCGCTGATCGTGATGCGACCGAAATCGAGGGCGACCGTCGTTTCGGTCTTGTCCGGGGCGTGGAGGAGAAGATCGCCAACGGGACCCACGTCGGTGAGGGCACCCTCGGTGCGCAGTGGTTCGATCTCCGAGATCGTTCCGACCATGGTGGTCTTCCCGACACCGAACCCACCGCACACAAGAATCTTGAGCGCGACTGGCGAGTCAGAGGGCACGGACACCAGCAAGGAGAAGTTCGAGCAGCTCGACACGGTCCGTGACGGACGCAGTCGCAAACTCGGCCGTGTCGACGTGGACCGCTGCATCGGCTGCGAGATCTGCCACCAAGACACGGGTGACTCCGAGCGGGAGTCCCAGGCGCGATGAGATTTCGGCGATCGAGCGCGGGGTGATGCAGATCTCCATGATGTCGAGCGCCTCGGGTGGAATCCGTCGGCCGACGTTCCACCCCGGACTCAGTGTCCGTGCCATTGCTTCAACCGGGAGTTCGTCGCCTCGACCCCGAGTCCGCCCGCCCGTGATGACGTACGGTCGGGAAAGGCGGGGCGTGCCGATCATGGTCACGATGTGAGCTGCGATCGCAGCTCCGCGACGAGACCGGGCGTCAGCGCGGCGCCGGCCCGTTCTACGAACGTCGCCATCTCGTAGGCCACCAGGCCGATGTCGGACGGTCGCTCCGCGATCGCCGCGAGGGCAGAACCGTCGCTGATGCCCATCACGATCAGCAGCGCATGTTCCATCTCAATGATGATTTCCTGCACCGCACCCGCACGCATCGGTTCCCCTGCGCCGCGAGCAATGCTCAACAATCCCGCGGTGACGGCCGCGAGTCGATCTGCATCGCCGCGTTCCACGTCGCCTGACATCGCGATCAGGAGGCCGTCGGAGGAAACCACGACCGCTTCGCGGATTCCTGGAACACGGTCCGCGAAATTCACGAGCAGGAATCCGAGCCCGCCGGTTGAGGTCATCGTCATCTGAGGTCCTTCTCCTGTGGGCCGGGCGCGTCTTGGTGGGGCCCGTGTTCGTGGTCGTTGTCCACCGCGCGGCGTCGCCCCGCTTGGTAGCGAGCAACGAGTTCGAAGGCTGCGTCGGGTGCACGGGCTGCGGGCGCGGTCGGGGTCATGATCAGACGTTCCTCGGGCGGAACCGGGGTTCGCCGAGGGAGAGGCTGCACAGGATCGGCGGCCGGCGCGCCCGGGACGACAGGCTCCCCTGCCGTGGTGGCGCGGCCGGGGCGGTGACGCGCGTGCCGAGGATTGAGTCCGTTGCTCGGTAACAAGTCAAAGCCCCCGTCGAAGGGGACCGGGCTGAACCGCTCGGACGGCTCTGGGGGTGCGACCGGCTGAAGTGCGACCGGCTGGGGTGCGACCGGCTGGGGTGCCACCGGCTGGGGTGCGACCGGCTCGAGCGGGATCGGCAGGGCGAGTGCGACCGGCGCAGTGACGGGCTCGGGCAGCGCGTCGGCACCAGTGTCCGCCGGGTCGGCGACGACTGTGCGCTCCGATCCGGTCCACGAGTCGCCGTCACCAATCAGCGCGGGGTCGTGGTCCGGTGAGCGCATGATCGCGAGCGGAACGATGATCACGGCAGATGTTCCGACCTCGGCCGCGCTTCGAAGCTGCACCTCGACCCCGATCCGTTCGCAGAGCCGGGCTACGACCACGAGCCCGAGCGACCGCGAAAGGTCGAACCCCGGGAGTGGCGGATGGGCGAGCAGCTCGTTCAGCGCATCGAGGCGGTCTACCGGAATGCCGATGCCTTCGTCCGCGATCGTGAGCTCGATGCCGTTGGGACGTCGACGTGCACCTACGAAGATCCGGGTCTCCGGAGACGAGTAGTTGGTCGCGTTCTCGAGGAGTTCCGCGAGGACGTGGGTGAGATCCACCGCGAAGCGCCCAACGACGTCGACATCCGATGGGAGCCCCACAATGTCGATCCGCGCGTAGTCGCCAATCGCGGAAGCCGCGCCGCGCACCACATCGAGGAGGGGTGCAGATTGGGCATGGGTCCGTTGATCGTCAACGCCGGCAAGGACAAGGAGACTTTCCGCGTTGCGTCGCAGCCGGGTGGCGAGATGGTCGAGGAGGAACAGCGAGCTCAGGCGATCGGGATCGCGTTCGGTTGCCTCGAGCGTGTCGATGATTTCGAGTTGACGGTGCAGTAGGGGCTGGTTCCGACGCGCCAAGTTCACATAGACATCGCCGATGTCGTGGCGCAGGGTCTGTCGCTGCGCTTCCACGCCGGCCGCGGTGGCGAGGTCGATGTCGTGGACCGCGCGGGCAATATCCCCGATCGGATCGCGTGTCCGAACCGCGACGGGTCGCACTTCATCGGTAGCGTCGTTGAGTTCCGTGGGCGGGTTCTGCTGGCGTCGAGCGAGAGCGGTGGTGGCGCGGAGCACATCGTGGATCGGGCGGGTGATGGCGCGAATGAGCACCAAACCAAGGATCAGGACGAGCAGCAAGACGCCCGCGAGCAGCAGGGCGGCGCGGACGAGCTCATCGCGTGCGCCATCGCGGACGACCGCGACGCGGTTGGCGGCGGCGGTGTCCAACGTGCTGGTGAGGGTCCGGAGTGCGCTGAGCTGGCGATCCGATGCTCGGAGCCATTCCGCGGTCGAGATCAGGGACAGCCCCTGCGCCAGCGCGGGAGCGCGGAGCTTCGCGACCGCGTCGGCGGCGGCACCGAGTTCGACCGTCACCAGGCCGAGGGTTGCGGACCGCCGTTTGGCGACCTCGAGGGCGGCCGGGCGATTGACCCGTTGATCGGTGGCGCCGAGCACGAGCCGTTCCGCGAGCGGGGGAGTGAGTTCGCTGCGTTCGATTCCTATCACCAGCGTGGCTTGCTCCTGGGCCGCGTTCAGCTCCAGCCGTGTCGCACGGGCCTTTGCTCGCAGGTCGGCGGCGAGCCCACCTGGCGCAGCGTCGGCCGTGCCGTCGAGCGCGCGCGTGATGGAACGTTCCACCGCGTCGAATGCTCGGAGAGCGGCCAGGTCGCCGAGCGTGCGCCGGTCGATGGGAGTCCGAGCCTGTTTCACAATGGTCCAGGCGCGGAGCACGTCGGTGATCCTCTGGGCAGCACCGGTGTGACCGTCGGCGACTACCGCGGCGCGGTCTCGAATGAGTACTCCGGCAGCACGGTCGGTGAGCGGACGCGCAGCTCGCAGCGCGTCGCGGGCGCGACCGTTGCCCGACGCCAGGTACCACGCCGATTGGGTCGCCTCCTGCTCAACCTCGCGCAGCAGGTTGGTCAGTGCGGCCGAGGCGCGAGCCACAGATGGTGCCCGTTCGGCTCGGCGCCAGGCGTTGATGCTGGGGAGGAGCGAGGGGACTGCGAGGGCGAGAGCGGCCCCGAGCGCGGTGGCCATGAGCAGTCGCAGCTTCGTGCGGAGCTTGAGCCGACGGAGCACGGTCAGGACCTGAGGACGATGGAGTCGATGAGCAGCCGGGTTCGTGGTCCGGCCGTTCGCGTCGCCGTCGATTCGCTCGCGCCCGCTTCGGTCACTGCTGCTCCGCCCTGGGGAAAAGTCCGTCACTCTTGGTATCAGCCGGTCGCCATTCTGGCGGACAAATCTGGACAAATGCAAGTAATCTAAAGAGAGAGCGAATGCATGGCGTGATGATCCCCAGCGGTCTGTGGATATTGGCTGCTGAACTCCTATCCGCGGCCGCGTAGGACCCGCGCGGAGCGGCCCGAGTATTTCCGCACTACCGAACTCGCTTCCCGCTCGTGTTCACTGCGTTCTCGGGCCGCTCGGGCCACGGGCGAGCGGGGCGCCTCGGGATTCGACGGCCGAATGTTGGCTATCCGCTCGCCGTCCTATTCCCGACTTGACGGGTCAGGAATAGGCAGTAGGCTCGATGCGTGGCCCAGTTCTTCGAGTTTCCGAATCCGGTCGATGAGATATCGGCTCGACTCGTCGCGAGCGGGGTCGTGGTGATGGTGGCCACCCTGACGGTGTTCGATCAGTGGTGGATCCTCGTGCCGTTGGTGTTCGGATTCATGGCCCGGGTGGCAGCCGGACCACGGTTCAGCCCGCTCGGATTGCTGGTCACCCGGGTGATCCGGCCGCACCTCGCGGCGGTCCCCCGTCCGGTGGCGGGCCCGCCGAAGCGATTCGCGCAGGCGATGGGTCTCGGGTTTTCGGTGATCGCCGCGGCTTTGTTCGTGGCGGGCGCCGGCGCGGGGGCCACCGTCGTGCTGGTGTTCCTGTTGGTTGCGGCGAGCCTCGAAGCGTTCGTTGGCCTCTGTCTCGGCTGCAAAGTTTTCACGGGGCTCATGCGGCTCGGAGTGATTCCCGAAGATGTCTGCGTGGAATGCGCCGACTTTGGGTCGCGTCTCCACGCGTGACCAGTAGTGGCGCGCGTAGCGTGCCGAGCCGTGGAGACCACCGACCCGGCCAAACCTCGCCTCCCTCACACTGGGAGAGCGACGAACAACCTGCTTGCCGATATCGACGAGCGTCGAGCGCGCGAACCCGATGTGCACGGCGCGCGCCTCTTCGGCCTTGTGTATCCGACGGGTCGTCATGATCTCGAGGAGCTCGTCGTCGCGGTGAACAACCGCTACCTCTTTGGCAACGCGCTCAACCCCTTCAAGTTTCCGGAAGTGGCCCGGTTCGAAGGCGACGTCATTTCGATGACGGGCGGACTGCTACACCTCCCCGAAGGTGGCGGCGGGTCCATGACCTCGGGTGGCACTGAGTCGATCCTGATGTCGATGAAGGTCAACCGCGAGCGGGCTCGGGCGCGTGGCATCGAGCGTTCGCAGATTCTTGCGCCGGTCTCTGCCCATCCCGCGTACGCGAAAGCTGCGCACTACTTCGATATGGATCTCGTTCGCGTCCCGCTCGACGCCGGCTATCGCGCCGATGTGAACGCGGTCCGCGAGCTCATCGGCCCGTCGACGGCGGTGGTCGTCGCCTCCGCGTTCAGCTACCCGTACGGTGTGATGGATCCGGTCTCCGAGATGGCGGCGCTCGCCGCCGAACACGGAGCGGGGTGCCATGTGGATGCATGCGTCGGCGGCTTCATCCTGCCGTTTCTCGAAGCGTTGGGCCATGACGTTCCGCCGTGGGACTTTCGGGTGGAAGGCGTCACCGAGATCAGCGCCGATGTGCACAAGTATGGGTACGCGCCCAAGGGTGCGTCCACCGTGCTGCACCGCGATGCCGACTGGTTTGGACTTCAGTACTTCATCTACGACGACTGGCCATCGGGGCTGTACGGGTCGCCGGGAGTTGCGGGGGCGAAGCCCGCGGCGCCGATTGCCACTGCGTGGGCGGTCATGCAATCGCTCGGTCACGATGGATACGTCGAAATCATGCGCGGCTTGATGGAGACGGTGACCAAGGTGCGCACCGCGATCGACGGACTCGACGACATCGAGATCGTGGGCAACCCGATCGGTCCCGTCTTCGCGATGAAGTCGGACACGATCGATCTGTACGCGGTTGGCGATGTGATGGACGAGCGCGGATGGCACGTGAACCGCAACACCGATCCGCCGGGGCTTCACATGATGTTGTCTCCCGCGCATGCTTCGGTTGCCGATCAGCTGATTGCTGATCTCGTCGACGCAGTGACCCATCACGGTAAATCCCTCGGCAAGGAGGCTCGGTACTCATGACCCCCGAAGATCTGGTGCAGATCGAAGCCATCAAGCAGGTGAAGTACCGCTATTTCCGGTTCCTGGATCTCAAGCAGTGGGATGACATCGCGGAACTGTTCGTGCCGGAGGCCACGTGTGCCTACAGCGCCGGTGCGTACTCCTTTACCGGGCGCGATGCGATCGTCGACTTCTTCCGGCGGTCGATGGGCCGGGAGACGTTCCTCTCTTCACACAAGGCGCACCACCCGGAGATCACGCTGACCGGCGGTGACACTGCAACCGGAATCTGGTCACTCGACGACTGGGTGATCGACACCCAGTGGGAGCTCGACATCCGCGGTGCGGCGTTCTACACAGACGACTATGTGTTGCGCGACGGAGAGTGGAAAATTCTGCGGACCGCGTATCAGCGGGTCATGGAAGAGTTGTCGCCGCGTGCAGGTCGTCCCGGGTTGCAGCTCACCGCCTCGTATTGGGGCACCGGTGGGCGCAGCTCGTTGCCCGCACCCGACTGACCAACGACCTCCGAAATGCACGCCTCTACGAACGGAGCTGTCGGTGAGCGAAGCGCCTGAAGTATTCATTCCGGGTCCGACCGACGAGGGTCGCCATGAGCCTGGCGAGGAAGAGCTCTGGGGTGAGTCGTGGTATCTCGATTGGGCAGCCTCCGACTGTTCTTTTGGCGGCTATGTGCGCCTCGGGTTGTATCCGAACCTCGGCAAGGCGTGGTGGTGGATCGCGTTGGTGGGTCAGGACCGTCCGCTGGTATTGACCGTTGAGCACGAGATGCCGTGTCCCGACGGTATGGACGCGCTCAATGTGGCCGCGGGCGGCACCGCGTACACGCTCTCGTGTCCGGATCCGTATCGTGAGTTCCGCGTGACGACCACCGCAACGGGCGTGGAGCTTCGGGATCCGGCGCAGGCATTTCACGGGCTGGAGGGCGAGCGCGTGCCGGTTTCGGTCGACCTCACGTGGTCGTCACGCGCCGAAGTGTTCCCGTATGAGATGACAACGCGCTACGAGATCTCCTCGTGGGTGACGGGGACGGTCACGATTGGCGAAGAGACCATCACAGTCGACTGCGGTGGACAACGCGACCACTCGTGGGGGGTGCGCGACTGGTGGCTGTTCCCGTGGAACTGGACATCGGGCGCGTTCGAAGATGGAACCTTCGTGCATGCGGCGCGTTCGATCATTCCGAACCTCGACGTGTTCTCCACCGGGTACACGGTTGACGCGGCGGGTTCGTTGACGCCGGCCGCAGTGGTGGAGAACGCGGTCGACATCGACGACGAGAAGATCCCCACCGCGGCCCGGCAACGGATTGGTGGTGTTGGGTTCACCACCGAGCCGGTCGGTCACGCACCGATCCTGCTGGTCGCTCCCGACGGCCGCGAGACGCGCTTCCCGCGCGCCATGTGTCGGTACACCACCGCGGCCGGCGTCGTCGGTACCGGATGGACCGAATACAACTGGCCGCCCGACTTCCCTTGAAGCGATGAGTGAGGCCGCGCGGCCTATTGACGCTTTGTGGGTAAATCGCCACGATGCGTGGTCTTATGCGAGCCAGGGGGGCGGCATTTGCAGTTCCGGCAATGGTCGGAGGCTGCTGGTGGCAGGCGCATCGAGCCGCGCATGCACCCCTCCCCAACTTTGGTGATCTCGACCTCACCGGTTACTACGGGAACACAGGCATCGACGCGTCGGAGCCGATGCGCGTCGCGGTGATCGGCGACAGCTCGCTGACGGGTCCCGGCCTCGATCACGCACGCGAGGTGTTCGTGGCCCACGCCGCCGAGCAACTCGATGTCCCACTTCACCTCACGCGGTTCGCGGTTGGCGGATCGCGCATCGCTGACGTACTGCATCGTCAGTTGCCCGCAGTGCTGGCCGCGGCGCCTGATATTGCGGTGATCTCGATCGGCGCGAACGACGCGATCCACTCCACGCCGCTCCCTCGATTCGAACGCGACGTCCGTGCCGTCGTGAACGCACTTGATCGAGCGGGGATCGAGACCCTGATGTGCGGACTGATCGACCTTTCGGTTATTCCTCGTATCCCCACAGCCTTGAAGCCGATGCTTGGCCTCCGCGGCGCTGCGTATGAGCGTCGCAAGGCCCGAGCCACCCACCCAGCCGCGCGCGCAGTTCGAGTCGGCGCCGACCGACTCACCAACCAGGCCTTTCGCGCGCGCGGCGAGGAGTTCTTCACCAAAGACCGATTCCATCCGAACGCGGCTGGTCACCGATGTCTGGGCGACGCGCTGCGTCCTCACCTCGCGGCGGCAGTGCGGCGTGCGATGCTGGGCGCATGGGAGACACCGTCCTCTACGAACTCGACGCGCACGTCGCGACGATCACCTACAACCGTCCCAACTCGCTCAATGCAATCAATGGTGAGCTCCGCCGGGACCTGAACGCCGCGTGGGAACGGTTCCGCGCGGAGGAAGACGCGTGGGTGGGCATCGTGACCGGTGCCGGGCGAGCGTTCTGTGTGGGTGCCGATCTGAAGGATGGGCGCGGATCGGTGGGGGAGTGGCCGGGATCGTTTTGGGAGATCCCGTCGATCAACTCCTTCGAGAGCGGCATGGAGTTGTGGAAGCCGACGATCGCCGCGGTACCCGGGTATTGCCTGGGCTATGGACTCACCGCGGTATTGCGTTGCGATTTTGTGATCGCGGCGGCCGATGCGGAGTTCGGCTTTCCCGAGGTGCGGCTCGGGGTCCCGACGATCGTTGGATCCATGCGTTTGCCGGGCCGGGTTGGTTGGTCGAACGCGATGGAGTTGTTGCTCACCGGCGACCGGGTGGACGCGAATGCGGCGAAGGACATGGGTCTGGTGTGGCGGGTCGTCGAACGGGATCGGTTGATGGACGAAGCCCGCGCGCTCGCAGCCCGGCTGGTGCAGGCGGCACCGCTCGCGCAGCGGGCCACCAAGGAGATGGCGGCACGTGGCCCGCGGCTGCCATGGGAGGACGCACTTCGCATGGGTGAGTCGATGCGACGGGTGGTAGGCGCGACCGAAGACGCGGGCGAGGGGATGACGGCCCGCCGCGAGGGTCGGGATCCCCAGTGGCGCGGTCGATAGGGTCGCGTTCCGTGGGTCACAACATCGTTGAAGTCGTTCGGGATACGACCGCGTCACCCGACGGGGTCTGGCGTTGGCTGGCCGACGCGTCGTCGTGGAGTGAGTGGTCCGCGCTCACGAGCACCAAACTCGAACGGGAGGGTGTCCTCACACCCGACGGGGTCGGAGCGATCCGCGCGTTCGGCCGCAGTGGTGGATCGAGCCGGGAAGAGGTGGTGGTCTTCGACCCACCGCATCATTTCGCCTACGTGCTGTTGCAAGGGCTCCCGATCCGCAACTACCGATCGGACGTCACGCTCACCGCCGTCGGCGGGGGGACCCGGATCACCTGGCACAGTGAGTTCGATGACAAGTTCCGTGGAACGGGCTTGGTGATGCGGCCCTTCATTCGATTCGTTCTCTCCGATATCTCGAAGCGCCTCGTTCGTCAGGCTGAGCGCACTGGTTGATCCGGTACGCTCTCGGATCTGCCGGGGGAGGCAAATGTGAAGAATCAGAAGTTTGGGCGGCGGAGTGTCGCGCTGATCGCGATCGGTGCACTGGGTTTGACGGCGTGCCGGGTGCCCGGCCAGTGGTTTCCCGGGCACGGCGTGGCCAAGCCGTCGGGGGTGCACATCGTGTCGCCCGCGAATGCCACGCAGGCGCCCGCGTCGGGTGATATTCCGATCGACGTTCGGCTCGATGCCAACCTCGATCCCACCACGCTCAAGGTGTGGGTGATCGCGGGCTGGCCGGACCCGACCGCTACCAACAGTCTTCCGAGCAACCGTCTCACTCGTGATGCCACCGGCGCGACCGCACAACTTCACGCCGCCGATCTGACACCTGGGTTGGTCACACTGAGAGCGCGCGCGGACCGTCGCGATGGAAGTGGTCGTGAGAACGGATATGCGAGCGTCTCGTGGGAACCGAACGTCGACACTGCGACCGCCGATCGATGTGACCCGATCGCGGCTCGCAAGTGCCTGATGCCCTTTCCGAATGACTTCTTTACTGTGGCTGATCCCTCGAGCGGAACCGGCCGGCGGGTGCACTTCAATCCCGCGTCGATGCTGCGGAACTCGAGCGATGTTCCGGTGGACCCCACCGAGTGGAACCGCAACGACGGGTTCAGCCCCGGTGCCATGATCACCACGTTCGTGCCCGGCCTCGATCTCGGCCAGACCGGTGCGGCACCGATCACCGACATTGGTGCGTCGCTCCAGCCCGACCAACCGATCGTGTTGCTCGACGCGGCCACGGGCGAACAGTGGCCGATCTGGTCCGAGCTCGACAGTCAGGCAGATCCTGTCGACCAACGATCGTTGATCGTGCGCGTTGCGCGGAACCTGCCCGAGGGCCATCGGTTCATCGTTGCGATGCGCGGCCTGCGCGATGGCGCGGGCACGCTGATCGAAGCCGAGCGCGGGTTCTCGCTGTACCGCGATTCCGTCCCCACGTTCACCCCCGCGATCGAGGCCCGGCGCCGGCACTTCGATCAACTCTTTGCGGATCTCGGGCACTTCGGTGTTGATCGGGCGAGCCTCACGCTCGCGTGGGACTTCACCGTGGCCAGCGAACAGAACCTGGCGGGTCGGATGCTGCACATTCGGGACGACGGTTTCGCATCCCTCAACGGCGGTGCGCCGGCGTTCCAAGTGACGAACGTGGAGAACAACGTCGACGATCGCATCTTCCGGCGGGTCACCGGCACGTTCACGGTTCCC
The DNA here is from genome assembly GCA_031430375.1 of Acidimicrobiia bacterium. Classification (GTDB taxonomy): domain Bacteria; phylum Actinomycetota; class Acidimicrobiia; order IMCC26256; family JAENVU01; genus JAENVU01. Next base: position 12,513 of record JANPBJ010000044.1, on the reverse strand, counting down.
AACTACCTCACCGGCGACGGCGCGCCGGGCAACGCGTTCAACTACGCGCCGGGTGCCGGAATCGATGCACTCCCAGTGCGCAACGGTGACTTCACTGCGGAGTTCATCTGCAATATTCCGCGGTCGGTGACCGCGGATGGCAACGACCCAGTGGCCCCGGGGCGTGGCGCAATTTACGGCCACGGTCTGCTCGGAGATCACGGCGAGGTCAACGCGGGCAACGTGCGCACGATGGCGAACACTCATCGATTCGTGTACTGCGCCACGAAGTGGAGCGGGTTCGCCAATGAGGACATCGGCATTGCCGCGGCCACGCTGCAGGAGCTGTCGAACTTCCCGAAGGTTGCCGACCGCACGCAACAGGGATTCCTCAACCAACTATTCCTAGCGCGTCTGGTGAAGGACCCGCGTGGCTTCGCGTCGAACCCCGCGTTCCGCGCGGGCGCGGGGAATACCGCCGTGCTCGATGGTTCGGTGTTCTATGACGGCAACAGCCAGGGCGGCATCCTCGGCGGTGCGCTGACCGCGCTCTCCACCGACTTCACCCGAGCGGTGCTCGGCGTTCCGGGGATGAACTACTCAACCCTGTTGCAACGCAGTTCGGACTGGGGTCTGTACGAATCGATTCTGCGACCGGCCTATCCCGACGAGGTCGATCGCATCCTCTGGTTTTCCGTCGTCCAGATGTTGTGGGATCGGTCCGAGTCCAACGGATACGCGCAACACATGACCGACAATCCGTATCCGGGCACGCCGCGTCATCAGGTGTTGTTCGACGTTGCGTTTGGCGACCACCAGGTGGCGAACGTCACGGCCGATGTCGCGGCGCGCACCGTGGGCGCGCGCATCTTGCTGCCGGGCCTCGCGACGGGCCGTAGCACCGATGTCACGCCCTTCTGGGGGATCACGCCGATCTCGTTCCTGCCCTGGAACGGCTCGGCGATCGTGTACTGGGATAGTGGGACACCGGCACCGCCTACCGGCAACGTCGCGCCGTTTGAACCGGACTTCGGCGTCGACCCGCACGAGTACCCGCGGCGCGCGGTCGCGGCCCAACAACAAAAGTCCGACTTCCTCCGCAACGGCGGCACCCTCGTCGACACCTGCGGCGGCCTGCCCTGTATCGCCCCGCCCGCCTGACCGCGACTCGGGTGACAAGACTCAGGTGAGGTGACACCTGGGTTCGTGTGCAACGGACGTCTGTCGCCGCGATTTCGCTCACCGTACGATTCGACGTTCATTGTGCGGATCTCGTCTCCACCGCGGGAATCCGGACAATGAACAGCCAAGGGGACCGCCGGTCAGGGGCGTCCAGAGACGCCGATGGGACTGGGTTCATCGGGTGACGCCGGTAGGGTCAGGTGATGCGTGTGGCCGCCCTGCAGATGACCTCGACGCCGGAAAAGGATCGGAATCTCGCGACGGCCGAGCGGCTCGTCGCCGAGGCCGCGGACGCGGGTGCCGAGTTGGTGGCCCTCCCCGAGCTGTTCAACCTCTGGGGGAGCGGCCGCGAACTCCGGGAGGGCGCGGAGCCACTCGACGGTCCCACCATCGCTTGGGCCCGAGAACTCGCGGCAACCCTCAAGCTCACCGTGCTCGCGGGCAGCATCGTGGAACGCAGCGCGCAAGAGGTCGAAGGCGAGCATCTTCACAACACGTCGTGTCTGATCGATCCGACCGGTTCGATCGTCGCCACGTACCGCAAGATCCACTTGTTCGATGTCGATGTTCCCGGCGCGGTGCACCGAGAGTCGGCGGTCATCACCGCGGGCAATGAGGTGGTCGTGGCCGACGCGGGGCCGCTGCGGATTGGCATGGCTACCTGTTACGACCTGCGGTTTCCCGAACTGTTCCGCGCCTTGCTCGACCGCGGCGCCAATACCGTCGTGCTGCCCTCCGCCTTCACCGCGACCACCGGCAAGGACCACTGGGAGCCGCTCATCCGAGCTCGGGCAATCGAGAACCAGGTGTTCGTGATCGCGCCGAACCAACGGGGTAGCAGCACCGAGAAGCTCCATTGGCACGGCCGGTCGATGATCGTCGATCCGTGGGGCGTGGTGCTCGCGCAGGCACCCGACCGGGAATGTTGGATCGCCGCGGACCTCGACCTCGATGCGCAACGAGCAGTCCGTTCCACCTTGCCGAGTGGCGATCACCGCCGCCCCGAACTCTTTGGAGCATCAGCATGACCGACGCGAAATCACTCCAGATCTCGTGTGCGTTTCCGCCCGGACCCGATGTGGTTGCCCACGCGCAACTCGCGGAGTCCCTCGGCTATAAACGCGTGTGGCTGTATGACTCACCCGCGTTGTACGGAGACGTGTGGGTGTATCTCGCGCAAATCGCCGAGCACACCTCCAGGATCGGCATTGGTCCGGGAGTGCTCGTGCCCAACCTTCGCCATCCCGTCACCCAAGCCAGTGCGATCGCCACTGTCTCGGCGCTCGCACCCGGGCGGCTCGCGGTCGCGATCGGCACCGGGTTCACCGCGCGAATGACGTTTGGTCAACGTCCGCTCAGTTGGGCCACCACCCGCACCTACATCGCGACGGTCAAAGGCTTGCTCGCAGGTGAGGCAATGGTGGTCGACGGCGCGGTGGTGAAGTTGATTCCGCCCGCGGGCTACCTCGACGTGGCGCCGGTGCCGATCCTCGTTGCCGCGAACGGGCCGAAGGGCTTCGCGGTGGCTCGCGAACTTGGTGACGGGGTGATGTCGATCTTTGGCAGTTATCCGGAGTTCCCATGGTGCGCGCTGCTCGCCTTTGGGACGGTGTTGGAACCCGGCGAATCGCCGGGTTCGGAGCGTGCGTTGTTGGCTGCGGGTCCGGCACTCACCGTCGTGTATCACGGCATGTACGAGGGCGACCCGGCGTCGGTCGACGGCTTGCCGGGTGGCCCGGAGTGGAGGGCCGAACTGGAACGCATCCCTGAGCATCTCCGTCATCTCGCAACCCACGAGGGCCATCTGGTGAGCGTGTCCGAACGTGACCGACCCCTGCTCTCGGGTGAAGGTCTCACTGCGTTCACCTGGACCGCCGAGGCCGACGTACTGCGCGCCCGACTCGACGCCAGCGCCGCGGCGGGAACCACTGAAGTCCTCTATCAACCGTGTGGGCCCGACATCGAGCGCGAGCTGCGCGCCTTCATGGAAATGGCGTCCGCATGAGGCCGGCGGGAGTGTGGGGCATCGCGTTCGTGCTGTTGCTCGCGGGCGCCGGTATCGGCGTCACCATTGGCAAAGTGACCGAGACGAAGCAGACCACGCCGACGACCACCAGCACGTCGAGTTCGAGCACGACATCGACGACGACAACGACCGAGCCGCCGGAGACGACGACAACGACCGAGCCGCCGGAGACGACGACCACGACAACGACCGAGCCGCCGGAGACGACGACCACGACAACGACCGAGCCGCCGGAGACGACGACCACGACAACGACATAGCGGACTGCTCGCGCGTTACGCCAGGGCGACGAGGTCGAGCAGGCCGTCGGACCAGTAGTCGAGGTCACCCTCGGGCATCATCAACACTCGGTTCGGCGCGAGGCGGCCCACGAACTCGGGATCGTGGCTCACGAGGATGACGGAGCCGGGCCAGTCGGCCAGTGCCGCGCCGATGGCATCACGCGACTGCGGATCCAGGTTGTTGGTGGGTTCGTCGAGCAGCAACAGGTTGTGCTTGCCGGTCACGAGTTGTGCGAGCGCGAGCTTGGTCTTCTCGCCGCCGGAGAGTGTGCCGGCGTCCTGGAAGGCGACGTCGCCCGTGAGACCGAACGTACCGAGCAGCGTGCGGAGCTGGGACTCGGGGAGGGGCACGTTTCGCAGATGGTCCATCACCGTCTTGCCCGCAATGATGCCCTCATGTTCCTGTGCGTAATAGCCCGCAGACACGCCGTGACCGAGCGTCCAGGTTCCTGAGTCGGCGTCGGTCTGCCCGGCGAGAATTCGCATCAGGCTGGTTTTCCCGGCACCGTTCAGACCCATGACCACGAGCCGCTCGCCGCGCTCGAGTCCGAAGGTGACGTCGTCGAACACGCTCGGGCCGCCGTACCCCTTGGTGAGTCCGTCGGCCTCGAGTACTACGCGCCCCGGCCGTGGCGGGTCGGGGAAGCGCACTGCCACACGCTGTTCACGCTTCGGTCCGCTCACTTGGTCGCGTACCAGCTTGGAGACACGGGTGTCGATGGACTTCGCGGTTTTGGCGCGCTTCTCGGTCTGGCCGCGCATGCCGTCGGCGAGTTTCGAAAGACGGTCGATCTCGAGCTTCTGGCGCTGCGCGAGTTTGCCGAGGCGGGCTTCGTCGGCGACGCGGGCAACTTGATACTGGGAGTACGTGCCGCGGTATTCGTGGAGCTCGCCATTGTCGAGGTGCAACACGCGGGTGATCGACGCGTCGAGGAGTTCGAGGTCATGGCTGATCACGAGGAGCGCGCCGCGGTACGAGCGAAGGAACCCCATGAGCCATTGCTTCGCGTCGTTGTCGAGATGGTTAGTGGGTTCGTCGAGCAGAAGAAGATCACTGCCGGCAAACAGGATGCGCGCGAGTTCGACCCGTCGGCGTTCACCACCGGAGAGCGCGGCAAGGGGCAGGTCGAGGCGGTCGTGGCCGAGGCCCAATCCCGCCGCGATCGTGCGGACTTCGGACTCGGCTCGGTACCCGCCGGCGTTGCCAAACTGTTCTTCGGCGCGGGTGAAGCGGGCGACGTCGCGCTCGGTGGCGGTCTCCTCCATTTGTAGGCGCAGCTTCTCCATTCGCAACGCCATTTCGTCGAGGCCGCGCCCGGAAAGGACGTGCGAAAGCCCGGTCGATTCCACACCCGCGCCTCGCGGATGCGGGTTCTGGGGGAGGTAGCCAACGGCGGTCGGACGAGACACCATGCCCGCCGCGGCCGGAGCCTCACCGGCGATGACCTTGAGCATGCTGGTCTTTCCGGTCCCGTTGCGCCCGACCAAGCCGACCGTGTCGCCGCGGTGCAGGCTGAACGACGCGTTCGCGAGCCGAATCTTGCCGCCGATCTCAACACCCAAACCTCGGACCTGCAGCATGGGAACCATGGTCGCACTTCCGAGGCGTCGACCTGGGATCCATTCCCAATATCTTCGAGCGGCAAACCCGGACCCACGCGGCTACCATGGGGTTACTCATCGGTAACTTACGGGGCCCGTGACCACGTCCGGGCTGAGCGAGGAGCGACTCGAATGGCCGATTACAGCCTCGATTTCAACGAGGACCAGCTGCAAATGCAGAAGTGGGTCCACGACTTCGCGGAGAACGTGATCCGCCCGGCCGCGCCGGAGTGGGACGAGCGTGAAGAGACCCCGTGGGAAATCATCCAGGAGGCGGCCAACATCGGCCTGTACTCAGTGGAAGCGATCTCCTCGTTCTTCAACGACCCCACCGGCATCACCTTCGCTCTCATCAGCGAAGAGCTGGCCTGGGGTTGTGCCGGCATTGGTTTGGCGATCCTCGGCACCACGCTCGGCGTCTCCGGGATTCTGGGGAGCGGCACCCCCGACCAAATCGCCGAGTGGGTCCCGCAGTGTTTCGGCACACCCGAGAAGATTCACGTCGCGGCCTTCGCCGTCTCCGAACCCGATGCGGGGTCCGACGTCTCCAATCTGCGCACGCGCGCGGTGTACGACGAGGCCAAGGACGAGTGGGTCATCAACGGCACCAAGACCTGGATCACCAACGGCGGTATCGACAAGGTCCCGAACGTCCACGTGGTGGTCGCGTCGGTGGACCCGGAACTCAAGGGCCGCGGTCAGGCCAGCTTCGTTGTCCCACCCTTCACGCGCGGTCTGTCGATGGGCCAGAAGTTCAAGAAGATGGGTATTCGCGCCAGCCATACAGCCGAGGTCGTGCTCGATGATGTGCGGGTACCGGGCAGCTGTTTGCTCGGCGGCAAAGAGAAGCTCGACGCCCGCATGGCGCGCGCCCGTGAAGGTCAGTCCAGCCGGGTCCAGGCCGCCATGAGTACCTTCGAGTCGAGCCGTCCGCTGGTGGGCGCGCAGGCACTGGGTATTGCTCGGGCGGCGTACGAGTACTCACTCGATTACGCGAAAGAGCGCAAGGCCTTCGGCAAGCCGATCATCGAGAACCAGGGGATCGCGTTCAAGCTCGCCGACATGAAGATGGAAATCGACGCGGCTCGATTGCTCGTGCACCGCGCATGCTGGATGGGCCGCAACGGCAAGGAGTTCGCGGCCGGCGAGGGTTCGATGTCGAAGCTCAAGGCGGGCGAGGTTGCGGTCTGGGTCACCGAGCAGGCGATCCAGATCCTCGGTGGCTACGGCTACGTGCGCGACTACCCGGTGGAGAAGTGGCACCGCGACTCGAAGATCTACACGATCTTTGAAGGCACCTCCGAGATCCAGCGCCTCGTGATCGCCAGAGCCATCTCTGGCGTGCGTATTCCGTAGTCAGGGGTCGGCGGGATGAGACCGCGACGCTGTGCACGCGAATCGCAGAGTCACTGGGTCGGCGCACGATCGGAATCGGACGAAGTCCCGTTCGCGATCGACGGACGCGACGGCAGAGGCCGGAGGGTCTGAGTGCATGGATCCCGGAACTACCGTGGGCAGATGGCGCGATTGAAAGAATCCTACGAAGCGTCCGAGGTGTTCGCAGGCGCGGACCGACCGACACGCGACGACGTATCGCTGACTCTCGACGGCCGCCGACTGGACACCCCCGAAAGCGTCGTCGAGTTCTTCGCTGCGATGAGGATAAATCGAGCCGACGAATCAGAAGATGACTGACCAGGCTGGCGAACCGCAGCTCGACATCGAACGGATCGTTCGCGTCTTCGCTGTGCACAACGTTGATTACCTGCTGATCGGCGGTGTTGCGACTCCAACGCCTCGTGATCGCTCGAGCCATCTCGGGCGTGCGTATTCCGTAGTCGGGGGTCGGCACCGAAGGTCCGGGTGAACGCAGGACGACCCGGCGCCATCCGATCTCGATTCTTTAGTCGTTCACGCCGGTAAACCGCGGCGATCGATGCGTCTGCTTGCCGGCAAGCACCGTGAGCAGCACTTTCGTCGTGTGGATGTCCTCAAGGTCGATGTCGAGCAGGTTCTGATTGACGATGATGTAGTCGGCGAACTTGCCGACTTCGATTGATCCGGTGTTGTCATCGTGACCGAGTGCGTAAGCCGCGTTGATGGTCACCAGTTCGATAGCGGCTGCCACGTCGGGAACTGCCTCGGTCTCACGTGTGACCGCGCGTTCAATGGTGCCGATCGGCAGCTCCGTCGCGTCTCGGAGGTTGAACAGCGATGCCCCCGCCGCTCGGACCCAACCAGAACCGGGCTGATCGTTCGCACACTCGGCGGCCCGTTTCTCGTACTCGGCGAGCGTCTGATCGGGATCCATGAAGCACGGGGCTTCGTTGATGCCGGCTTCGGGAACATGAAGATGAGGGTCCTGAAATCCCGGAAGCACCATGTGGCCTCCGGCGTCGATGACCCGCGGGTGCTTGCCCGCGCGGGCCATCACCTCGGCCTCACTGCCAACCGCGGTGATCGTTCCGCCGTTGTCGTAGGCGAACGCTTCGGCCCAGGATCGCTCCGCATTCACGGTGTAGACCTCGGCGTTGGTGACCACCGTTGCCGTGGTGGCGACGCCGTCGTGACGCGCGGTAGACACCGGGTCGGCTGACGAGCATGCGCCAACGACACACGCTACGAGGAGGGCCATGAATGCGCGAGGAGGGATCACGGTTTCTTTCTCACGACGCCGAGGTCGACCGTGAGCACAGAGCAAAGTGTAGGTGCACACGGTCCAGTTTCAGTGGGTGTTCGACTGAGTTGCGCGCCTCTTCGGCGCGTGTCTTCCTCGGTCAAGTCACATTTCTTTACGTCACGCGGTGAGAGCAGGAGAACGCCATGTCGCCAATCCCGGAAACGCTCGAGGTCGACGAACAGGTCGCGATCACATTGGCGAGCATCGGATACCTCGGCGAGTCCGCTACGAACGACGAGAAGCGCACGAAGATGTCGGCGGCACTCGGGCAACCCGACCTCCCGACGCGCGGCGAATGGGCCCTTGCCTGGGGGCCCGCGGAGCACGAAGCGACGCGCAGCCTCTGGTACGCCGCATCCGGGAGCGATGCGAGCGGCGCCCCCGCGCTCGCGGTGGTGATCCGAGGAACGCAGATGAGCCGCTTCGAGAGTTTGAGGCTCGACTTTGAGCTGTGGTTGGATCCGCTCCCGTTCGAGGATCCCGCCGCCCCCGCGGGAGTGAAGGTCTCGCGAGGGTTCGCGACGGAGTTCTCGAACCTGCTGGCCGCGGTCGACGGTTCCACCAACCTCACGGGGTACCAATTCCTGAGCGGAGTCCTGCAATCGGAACCCGACCTCAAGGTCAACGTGATCGGGCACAGTCTCGGCGGTGCTACAGCGCCGATCATGGCGATGTGGATGAAGCACGAGTTCCCCGGCGTCGACGTGTAGCCGTTCCCGTTCGCCGGGCAATCGCCGGGCAATCATGAGTTCGCCACGTGGTACAGCAATGCGTTTCCGCAGTGGCCGACGCGGTACGTCAACCGGCTGGACATCGTCCCACTGGCATACGCCGAACTCCCGAAGCTGAAGACGGTGTGGGACCCCGTGGTGGCCTGTCCCGACTACGTCAAACTGGTGATCGACGGCGCCGAACTCGACATGCACGCGCACGATATCGAGTACGCCCCGACCGATCGGCCGCAGACCTACGACGGAGCGCTGTACAACGTCTCGCGGCCCTGGGCATGGGAGCACGAAGCGAGCGCGCAACACGCGTACTGCTTGTACATGTACCTGTCGGGAATCCCGCTGGCGGTGATCCGCAAAGGATTGGGACCCACGTGGTCACCGCCGCCGGCAGTTGGCGGCCGCACCTGACCATCTTCACAGCCGCTTGGCGGGCGTTCGGCTGCTGGGACTCACATCTCGCAGCTCGACCTCCGGATGTGCACTCCGCTCCACGGGTTGGCCGAGCAAGAACGTGGCGGAAAGATCTTCGCCCCAGCTACAGAAGTCGGGGGCGGTTGGGAGACCGAGCGAGCGGAGCTCGTCCGCGATCGTGCCCGCTCCCACCTCAAAGCGGACGTCCTTCGGATCGACGACGCCGCGACCCAGTTCGATGTCGAGCGGCGTGCCGTACGGAACGGTCTCCAGGTAGGAGTAGCTCACGGCCTCCATGCGACTGCGGGGGCCCGCTGCTGGGACTCGGGGGATTTCGACGGTGAGCGCGATGGTGGTGTTCTGCCAGAGTTGCGCGCGTACGGCGCCGTCTTCGTAGCTGACGTCGATCCGTTCGACGGTCTTGGGGAAGCCCATCACAGCGTTCCCGGCTTCGCACGTGAAGGCTTGGTCCACTGGCATTCGATAGACGAAGGAGCCGATCACCTCAGGGGGCGCGCCCGCCGGGCGGACCAGGAGCCCCAGGTTGACTTCGTTGTAGTCACCCCACGGGTTGTCTCGGTAGTCGCAGATACTCACGATGAACTGTGCGATCCCGTCACCGACTTCGACGAGCTCGAATGCATCTCCAGGGAGGAGCGGTAGTGCGGCGGACGACGCGACGCTGAATCCCATGGTGATGGCATTGAACGCGCGGACCTCCATCGGGAACGTGATCAGGCGGCCTTGTATCTGGCCCCATTCGAACGCTGTGTCCACTGCATGCTCCTCGTCCGGTTCGTTGCATCGGATGGTAGGTGTTGGTTCCTCACGCAGTTGCGGTGAAGAAGGCCGATGCGCGTCACCACGCCTTTCCCGGTCGTTCATTCGGGAGGCGCTTCGATCAGTGAGCGTGCACGTTGGTAGTCGGGTTTGCCGCTCGGCTGGCGGGGCATCTCGCTGACGAGGTGGAGCTCCCGCGGCGCCTTGTAGCGCGCGAGTTTCGTCTGGCAGAACGCGGCGAGTTCCTCCAAGGTGAGGGTCTCACCGGCACGTACTTGTACGACCGCCACCACCTTCTGGCCCCATCGTTCGTCGTCGACGCCAAGTACGAGCGCATCGAAGACCGCCGGATGGCCCTTGAGTGCCGACTCGACCTCTTCGGGGTAGATCTTCTCGCCGCCGGAGTTGATGCATTGCGATCCGCGGCCGAGGAGCGTCATGGTGCCGTCGAGTTCCAAACGGGCCAGGTCTCCGGGGACCGAGTGCCGGATGCCCTCGACGTCGATGAACGTCGCGGCGGTCTTCACCGGGTCCTTGTAGTAGCCGATGGGGACGTTGCCGCCCCGTGCCAGTCGACCGATCTCACCGGGCTGCACCGGCGTGTTGTCGTCACCGATGATCTTGGAGTCGGGACCGAGCGGCACGTTGAGGAGTCCGCCGCCGTCGGTGATCGTGGGTGGGGCATCGCCCTTGGCCGCCGCTCGCATGCCGTTGAACCCGCCTTCGGACGAGCCGACCGCCTCGCTGATGATCAGATTCGGCAGGAGGTCGAAGATCTGAGCCTTGACGACCGGTGAGAACACGGCGGCGGTGGACGCGATCGCGATCAGCGACGACGTGTCGTACGAGCCCTCGGTCAGGGCGTCGATCAGCGGACGCGCCATCGCGTCACCGGTGATGCTGATGACCGCGATGCGGTGCTGTTCGATTGCCCGCCACACCAGGTGCGGGTCGAAGCGGGGGAGCAGCACGTTCGTGACGCCTTTGAACAGACCGCCGAGCGTTCCCCATTGGGCCGCGCCGTGCATCAGCGGTGCCAGCACGAGTCCCGGTGTCGGTTCGGACTCGCCGGCGAGTCGTGCCAACTGGAACTCGTCGGTGATCCGCTCGCCGGTGATGAAGTCGATCCCGCCGCCAAGCGCGCGAAACACATCCTCATGGCGCCACATCACGCCCTTGGGCATCCCCGTGGTCCCGCCGGTATAGAGGATGTAGAGGTCGCCGTCGTCGCGGGGCTCGAAGTCGCGCTCCGGACCGAACGCGGCCAATGCTTCCTCATAACGGACGGCGCCGGTCGCCGTGGGCTCGCCGGTTCCATCGTCGATCTCCACCAAGTGGCGGAGCTGGGGGAGTCGATCGGTGACCTCGGCGATGTGGGCCGAGAACGACGCCTGGTAGATCGCGGCCACGATGTCGGCGTTGTCGAACAGGTAGACGAGTTCGTCGGTGACGTAGCGGTAGTTCACGTTGATCGGGACCGCCCGCAGCTTGTAGGCCGCGAGCATCGATTCGACGTATTCGATGCTGTTGTAGGAATAGATCGCAATGTGATCGCCTTCGCCGATTCCGTTGGCCGCGAGGTGATGGGCCAGCTGATTTGCCCGCCCGTCCAACTCGGCGAACGTCACGGTGCGATCGCCACAGATCAGCGCGATGCGTTCCGGGACAACATCCGTGGTGTGTTCAGCAAGGTCTGCCAGGTTGAAGGCCATGGGAGGTGATCGATGCCTTTCGGGACGGTCGTGAGCAGCTCCGAGAAGAGTACGCGGAGGCCGAGCCGCGTGGGCAGGAGTGAGCTGCGCACCACGATCGGACCGGCGGCCGATTCGAAGTGCTGAGACGCATCTAGTGTGATTTCTCGTATGGCGAACGCGAGCACGGAAACTGACGACCCCAGGGAGTTGGTGCGGGTCGAGAAACCTCGGCTTCACACCACGGTCATCACGATGGCCCGGCCCGAGCGGATGAACTCGATGGCGTTCGAGTTGATGGTGCCGCTCCACGACGCGTTCGCCCGCGTGGCCCAAGACAACGACACGACCTGTGTGGTGCTCACGGGTGAGGGCCGGGGGTTCTGCTCCGGTGCCGACACCGGACACTCCGAACCTCCGCCGAACATTGACGGGATGACGTTGACGCGTATCGCCACTCGTGCGATGTCAATCCTGGCGGACCTCGTTCCCGCCATGCAGCGAATGCCGCAACCCGTTATTTGTGCGATCAACGGTGCCGCGATCGGCGGGGGGCTCTGTCTCACGCTCGGCGCCGACATCAGAATCGCGAGCGAGTCGGCGTACTTTCGCGCCGCGGGGATCAACAATGGTCTGACTGCGACGGAACTCGGCCTGAGCTTTCTCCTGCCTCGTGCGATCGGGTCGTCGCGAGCGTTCGAGATCATGTTGTCCGGGCGTGATGTCGATGCGCAGGAGGCAGCCGCGATCGGTCTGGTCTCACGGGTGGTCCCCGACGCGAAACTTCTCACGGCTGCGCTCGACCTCGCGGACCAGATCAACGGCTGGAGTGCCCAGGGAGTCGCGTTGACCAAGCGCATGATGTGGGCCGGACTCGAAACGTCGAGCCTGCGGGCCGCGATCGAGTTGGAGAGTCATACCCAACTCTTCGTGCGGATGACGACTCAGAACTTCGAAGAAGCGGTCAAGGCCCGGCGCGAGGATCGCAAGCCGGATTTCAAGGACTGACGCACCGAACGACGGGACCGGCGAAGTGGCGGTTCACTGCGCGGGCGGGGCCCCGGCCTGTCCACCGGGCCCGCCCGGTCCTCCGCCCATTCCGCCCATTCCGGGCATTCCCTGGGACGAGGCCAGCGACTTGTTGATCACC
>JANPBJ010000043.1:0-1755 GCA_031430375.1 Acidimicrobiia bacterium | reverse complement strand
CCGACGCCCTCGGATTCCGAAGCGATTGATCCGATGTCCGGCCAGGCCGAGAAATGCTGGAAGCAACGTGATCGAGGCGACCACCATGAGCAAGACGATGACCGAAATGGCGACACCGGCAGACGTCATGAACGGAACCCCGGCGACCGCGAGACCAAGGATCGCGATGACGACGGTGCCACCGGCAAAGATCACCGCCTGGCCCGCGGTCGCAATGGCTCTCCCGACCGATTCTTCGACGGTCATGCCGCGGGCCAAGAACTCGCGATGGCGGGTGACAACGAACAGGGCGTAGTCAATGCCGACCCCGAGGCCGACCATGCTGGCTATCTGCGGCGCCCAACTCGGAACCTCGATGAGGTACGTGATGAGCGACATCGAACTGATGCCGAGTGCGAGACCGAACAGTGCCAACCCGATCGGGAGACCCATCGCGATGAGCGATCCGAAAGCCAGCAGCAGAATGACGACCGCGGCGATCAGGCCGATCATCTCGCCCACACCTGTCTGAGACTCTTCGAACGAGAAGAAGAGGTCGCCGCTCAACTCGATCTGCAGCGGAGAGTCCTGGCGAGCTCGGACCGCGAGCGCTTTGAGATTCTGGAGGTCGTCGCTTGTCAGTTGTTCGATCAGCCGATACTGAACTCGGATCAGGGCGACCCGCCCGTCGGGCGATACGGAACCGCTCGCCGTCGCGAACTCGGGGCCGACGGCCAGCCCACCCGCCGGATCGCCGGTATCGAGCACGTTGGGCAAGTTCGCGGTCGCGGCCTGGACCTTGGCCAGTTCGGCCCGCGCGTCGGCTGAGTCGAAGAACGTCGCGCCGTCGGCGAGCGGGGTCAGCACCCCCTGGGCGGTCGGACCGGCCGCGTCCGACTCGGCCGCCGTGAGCAGGTCGAGCGCGGCGGTCGAGTCGAGGCCCGGGGCTTCGAACGCGTCCTCGAGTTCGCGACCGAAGCCAGCTGATGCGCCGACCACGAGGACGGCCACGATCGCCCATGTCGCGATGAATGCCCATGGGCGACGCGCCGCGAACCGGCCCAGGCGATACAAGCGTTGCGACATCGAACGTTCCTCCTCGAAGTGGCGATCCCGATGAATCGACCGGATGCAGACCGCGACCGACCAGCGTCGGGCGAAGTCAGGAATCCATCGTGGCGAGTTGCGTGCGTTTCCACATCGACCGATCGGTCCGATGTCGACGGCGCTTCGGCCGAGGGCGCGACCGTACTTTTGGCCGATTCGTCGTTCGGTGCCCTTCTCTATGCTGGTTTCGTGGTGATCGACGCGGTGCGGCAACTCTGGGCCGAGCCCCGAGTGGCGAATCCGCCGAGGTGGGTGTGGCGCGACTGGGTGCTCGTGAGCGTGCTGATGCCGGCCGCGATCCTCGAAGCGATCGTCCGCACGGAGCTGGGGTGGAGACCGGTCGCCCTCGTTCTCGGTGCCGCGCCGGTCCTGATGTTGTTGTGGCGACGCACGAACCCGCTCCTGGCGGTTGCGATCGTCTTCGGCGCCCATGCGGCGAGCGAGGCCGTGACGATCTTCGGTGCTCCCCACTCGGCGATGCTGTACAGCACCGCATGGCTCATCCTGTTGCCGTACTCGCTCTTTCGTTGGGGCTCGGGTCGCCAATGCGTGACCGGCCTCGCGATCATGCTCATCGGTCACCTTCCCAACGGATCCGGCGCCGTCAACAACATCGGCGAGATAGCCGCGGCGACGGTGTTCTTTTTGTTTCCGGCCGCGCTCGGAGCC
>JANPBJ010000042.1:0-18197 GCA_031430375.1 Acidimicrobiia bacterium | reverse complement strand
CGCCAGCTCGCTCGGGTCGGTGAGGGGTTCCAGGATCTCGAGGGCGGGCTCACCGCCAGTACCGAGCAGGAGCTCGCGTTCGGTGGTGGCGTCGGGTGGCCCGATCGCGATCACGATGGTGAACCGGTCGAGCTGGCCTTCAACGAGCGGGAACGTGCCGGCGGTCTCGAACGGATTCTGGGTGGCAACCAAAAAGAACGGCTGGGGAAGGGCACGGGTCACACCGTCGACCGTGACTTGGCGTTCCTCCATCGCTTCGAGCAACGCCGATTGCGTGCGAGGAGTAGCACGGTTGAGCTCGTCCACCAACACAACGTTGGCAAAGAGCGGGCCGGGACGGAACTCCCACTCGTTGCCCGCGAGGTGGAAGATCGAGACGCCGGTGAGTTCGGAGGGGAGGAGGTCGGGCGTGCCCTGGACGCGGCGGAAGGACCCGCCAACGGCGCGCGCCATGGCCTTGGCGAGCAGCGTCTTGCCGACGCCGGGGACGTCGTCGACGAGCACGTGACCGCCCGAGAGGAGGCCGATGAGCGAGAGGCGAACCGGCTCAGGCTTGCCGCGCAGCACGCCGCTCAAGCCGTGATGCAGGGTCTCGGCGAGCCGGTGGGCGATCGAGAGGTCGGCGTTCGGGCGCGTGTCGGTCCGCATCATCTTTCAGTTTGTCGGCTGGAGCACCGCCGCGCTTGACGGCCTCTGGCGGATATCGCCGAGTTTCGGGGAATGTCGTCGCCCCGTATTGTCTGGGCCGTGACCACACCAACTGAGAACAAGGCGTTGATCGAGCGGTTCTGGAGCGATCTGGGCCGACGGGATTTCGATGCCGTTGGCGCGTACTTCACCCCCGATGGCCACTACACCGACGTGCCTGCGCCCGAGGAGGGCGCATTCGGCCCCGCCGAGATTGCGGCCCGGTTGCGGCTCGGCATCGCGCCGCTCGCCAAGTACGTGCTGCATGACGGGCCGATCGTGGCCGACGGCGACATGGTGATCACCGAACATCACGAGGAATGGTTCTGGGAGAGCGGCGAGCACGTCGACCTGCCGTTCTGTTCGGTGCATGAGATCAAGGACGGCATGATCACGCGCTGGCACGACTACCTCGACCTCAACACGCTCCTGTCTGCTGCGCCGCAAGCGTGGATCGAACACATCATGGTCGGGTACAAGTAAGTCGATAGACCTTGGTCGGGCCGACGCCGAGGTTTAGATGACGGTCTACGTAGCGTTGCTGCGCGGCGTCAACGTGGGGGGCCGTAACAAGTTGCCGATGGCGACGCTGCGCGCCGTCGCGACCGGGTGTGGCTTCGGTGATGTAGAGACCTATATCCAGAGCGGCAACGCGGTGTTCAGGTCACCCCTCGGCGCAGCGAAGGTGGAGACCACGTTGCATGACGCGATCCTCGCGGCGACCGGCGTGGATTCCCGCGTGGTGTTGCGAACCGCCGCCGAGCTGCCGAGGGTTGTGATTGATAACCCGTTCCTCGCGCGCGGTGCCGACGAGAAGATGCTGCACGTCACGTTCCTGTACCGGGGCAGCACGCCGATGTTGGACGCGGTCGATGCGCAGCTCTACGCGCCGGACGAGGTGGCGGTGATCGGCGCGCATGCGTACTTACACACCCCGAACGGGTTGGGCCGGTCGAAGATCGCGGCCGAGCCGCTGATTCGCAAGCTCGGACTTCACGGGACCACGCGCAATTGGCGCACGGTCACCCGGTTGGCAGAGATGGCCGCAACGATGGGTTGACGGCTCGGCTGGCTACGTGGTCTTCGTGAGTTCGGTGATCACGTCTCTGTCCGGGCCTGACTGGGCGAGGTACCGGGCCACTGCCCCGTGCAACCGGATGCTGGTCCCGGCGGCGGAGTCTTCGAGGGTCACGATGCGCGACACGCCGAAGCGCTTGATCCCCACGGTGGTCGTCGCTCGATCGAACGTTTCGTAGATCCGGGAGGGCGCATCGTCGGCCTCGGTGATGACGTAGATCTTGGTGGCGGTGACCGCCACGTTCAGCTTCACGGTGATGTTGTGTTCTTCGGTATAGCTCTCGCGCGCGGCCTCGCCGCCCACCATCACGCCGAGCGGCCCGCCCAACATGGCGCCGACGATCTGCCCGCGAACCATGGGCCTCATCGCATCTTGGGGGCCGAAGACCCCCGCGGCGAGGACGATCTCAGCATCACCGACCACCTGCTGGGCCGCGGCGATCAGCTCGACTTCATCACGGGCGTTGGTCATGACGCGTAGATCGACCCGGTGTTCGGGCACCTTGAGGGTTTGGAAACGGTCCCGGCCCCGCGGGTCCCCTACGATGGAGGTCCCTCGGGGACGTAGCTCAGTTGGCTAGAGCACCTGCTTTGCAAGCAGGAAGTCGTGGGTTCGAGTCCCATCGTCTCCACCCAAAAAGACCTGGTCAGAGCGCTGCGCTGCGCTTGATCCGACTTTCTCGGCGGCCGTCGTGCCATCCGCGTGCCACTTCCGTGTCACGGGGATGAGGGTAGCGGCTGCGGGAACGTGTGCGCGCTTGGTCAAGTGGAGAAGCCGGAAAGAAGCTCTACAACCTTCGCTTGCGCGGCATCTCGACCCGCACCGAGCTGCTCGAGTATTTGCATCGCGAGCCCGTCTTGTCCGCGGTACAGCCCGAGTAGCAGGTGTTCGGTTCCGACGTAGTTGTGGCCGAGATCCACTGCCGAGTTCACCGACTCCTCGAGAACCTTCCGTGCTCTCGGCGTGAACGGTAGGGGTCCGCCGGTAGGTGCGGGTCCGCGGACTCCCCTGGCAAGGACTTCACGCTCTACGGCATCGCGCTGGATACCGAGATGGCCTAAGACGCGTCCAGCGAGCGCCCCGGGGACATCGAAGAGCGCGAGGAGCTGGTGCTCAGTCCCGACGTAGTTGTGGCCGAGCGATTCGGCGACTACCTGTGCCTGATCGAGAGCGTTGCGTGCTCGCATCGTGAACCGTTCGAAAGTGACCCCATCGCCGACGGAGTCGACGAATCGTTTCTGAGCTGCTTGTCGAGTGACGCCGAGATGCGTTCCGATCTCCGCCCAGGTATGACCCGAACGGCGGCATCGGTCAACGAAGTATGTGACGAGCGTGTCGGCTAAATCGCTCATCTGGCCCGCCCGCGTGACTGCGATCTCGAGTTGCAGAAGGGAGTCGTCCGACTCGCCCCGCACTTGGTGGATCAGGGTGTTGAGAGTCGTAGTCACCCGTCAACTGTAGGTTGCGCTAACCCAAATGTCAATGTGAAGTTGACAGGGATACGGGCGGCGGAGCGTTGCGTCAGCGAGGCCTGGACGGCGCGATTCGTCCATTCCGCAGCGCCAACAACCCGATTGCTCTTTCATCTCGGCTCAAGCTACGCTCTAGGTTGTCGATTCAGTTGCTGAATCAGTTGTAGTGGAGGAGGACAATGGCCGAAGAGCCAACTCGAGAGGTGTATCCGAACGCGAGCCTGCGCCTGGTCACAGCGGAGTTTCGGTTTCCGTTCTCACCCCGGCTCGCCGGCTCGGAATCGCTTAACGCCCTCGTGCCACTGGTGGCCGAACGTCTTCCCATCCCTGAACCTGCCGGCCAGACGATCGAGCTTTCGTCGCTCTCGCCGCAACCTCAGCTGGTGCCGTCGCCCGAGCTCGGTTATCGGTTCCTCACCCGTGACCGGATGACGGCGGTAACAGTCCAAGCTGGTCGCATTGCCATCGAAACGACGGTCTACGAGAGGTGGGAATCGTTCCGCGACTTGATCGGCTGGACCCTCGACGTTGTCGGAGTCCAGCTCGGCGCGATTGTTGCGATCGATCGTGTCGGTCTCCGGTATATCGATGAGATCCGTGTTCCAGGCGAGGCGCCACTCGCGCAAAAGTGGACGCCGTACGTCGACGAGAGACTCCTCGCTCCTGCCCAGATCTCGGGCGGCCAAGAACTCAGGGCCATGCAGGGAGTTCTACAGCTCGGTACCGACGAGAACTCCGAGCTCGTCATGCGTTATGGCACCCTCGAAGGACACATCGTCGCCGACACGGGGCCGCTCCGGCTTCCGACGCCGCCCGGCCAAGGGCCTTTCTTTTCGGTCGACATCGACAGCTACTGGGTGCGACCACCCGAACGGCAGGATGAGTTTGATCTGGGCGTCGCTCTTGCAATCGCGGAGCGGCTCCATGCGCCCGTGGGCGAACTGTTCGAACGCGCGATCACGGATCGCCTACGCGACGAGGTCCTTCGGAGGACGCCATGACACTCACGAGTCCGATCTCCACAACCGAATCGACGAGATCCTCGGGCATCACGGCACCGCCGACTGTGACTACCACCGAGGCGACGGTCACCGAGATGACTGCGTGGCAAGCGAAGCGTTCGAACCCGCCGGAGGTGTAACAGCCTGCGCTGCCGGTTGGCACGATCTCGTCGCTCGTGCGCGACTACGGGTTACTTCGTGACGAGACGACTGTGCTCGACGAGCGCGCCGGGGATGGCCACCGCTCCGCGCAGGTGCTCGCCCTTGAGCACCGCGCTCGAGCGCGTGCCCAGCAAGACGTTCGGTCTCTACTCGACGAGTTGTCACGAGACCGCGGTCTCGGGTGGAGCGAGATTGCGCGTCTCGTCGGCGTCAGTGTTCAAGCGATGCGCAAATGGCGGCGCGGCGAGTCGCCGACCGGCGAGAACCGACTCGCGGTTGCCCGGCTCGCGGCCCTTGTAGATCTCCTTGAGCAGGTGCCGATCCAGGACCCGGCGAGTTGGCTCGAAATGCCTGTGGTTGATGGCTACAAACCTCGCAACCTGGACCTCTATCGAGCCGGACATGCCGATGTTCTTCTTGATCTCGCCGGACTCAGGATGACCCCCGAAGCCGCTCTCGACGAGACCGAACCCACCTGGCGTGTCTCCCTTCTCCGCGAACACGAGGTGTTCGAGGCGGAGGACGGGCAACTCTCGATCCGCCACCGGTGACGTTGCGTGGCGGATCTCGAGAGTCCTCAGAACCCGGACGAGCTGTATCGCTACCGAGGTAGCGAAACCTGTATCGCTCGCCCAGTCTTTCAGGGCGACGTCTTCGAGGATATTGAGATCCCCGGTCTTGACGACGGTCCCGGGCTCGCGATCGTGCTGACGCACCCGTGCACGATGCGCGGTAAGTACTCAGCACTCCGACCGATCCTGACGGCTGGCCGCGTCAAGTCGTACCGTGAGGTCACGCTGCCCTGGTACCGCGAGTTCAAGGTTCTCCCGCTCCCGAACCTGCTCGAAGGATCGACAGACAGCTACGCAGCGTTCTTCGACGAGGCGGGCCTTGTAAAGGCGACCGACCTCGACGTGCGTCGCCGCGTCGCGTGCCTTGACGATCGCGGCGTTCTCCTCCTGCAACAGCGGCAGGCTCACCACTTCACGCGTCACGTGGTCGAGACGGAGAGCCTGTTCGAGCACACCGCGGGACTGCTCACCGAAGCGGAGCTGTTCGAAGAATGGATCGAGGCTTCCGTACCGGACGATGCGGAGGCGTGGTTGGAACAACGTGATATCCGGACGAAGGAATTCGACGAGTTCATCGAGCCGCACAGGCGGAACCTCAACCAGATCTCGCACCACGCGAGCGTCCGCACGATGACGCGCAAGGAGATCGCCGAGCGGTTCGGCTAGCGATGCGAACGAGGTCGCCGCAGCGGTTAGTCCTGTGTGCGGTGCTCGCGGGCGCGCAGGACTTCCTCGATCCCGACAACCTCGGCTTCCAATAGATCCAGCACCGAGCCCAATCCGTCGGCCAGTTCCGGGATGTCCCGTGCCCGCATACCGCGATCGTGAGAGAGGTCGACGCCGTACAGCAGGGGCCAACGGCCCAAATGCACATCGGAGAGAGCCCGCTCGGCGAAGCTGAGGCGGCCGTACAACGAGATGTTCTCGTCCGATGCAACCCAGAAACCGCTGCCCGGCGTCGTCGCGTGATCGCGATCGTCGGCAATGGCGAGGCGTTCGCGTAGTTGCGCGACCCGATTTCGAGCGTCACGAAGACCGAGGTCCGCGAGTTCCTCGGTGGCGGTCGCCCGGAGGTCTTCAAGCCCGGTGAGTGTGACGTTGCTCCTTGTGGCGGCCCGGAGCGCCCCAGATTGGAATCCCGTTTCGCTGAGCAGGAAACCCCGATCTGCTCCCGTGTCCTGCACGATCGCCGCAAGTGCCAACACATGAAGCTTGTCGACTGGTCGGTCCCAGCACTTGCATTCAACGATCCAGGTCTGCGTGATTCCGATCCGTTCGAAGGTCACGAGCACGTCCACGCTGTGCTTGCCCCGGACTCCTTCGACTTCCTCGTCCATCTCCGCGCGCATCCCGAGATCACGGAAGAACTGGGCAGCCTCCTCCTCGTAGTCCCGCCAAGTCGTCATTCCGACAAGTCTCCCAGCCGAGAGCCGCACCGAGCGTTCCCTCCGCGCTGAGCGATCTCCAAGTACTCAGCAATGGACTCATCCTGACCGTCCATACGGTGCTGGTACCGAAGCGCGGCGGCCGCCGAGGCGTGACCGAGGCGGTGCATGACCGCACGCAGTGGTGCGCCGCTTGCCGCGGCGAGGGTGGCGTTCGTATGGCGCAGGTCGTGGAAGCGGAGGCGACCCTCGATGTTGGCGTCACGACACCCCGGGAACCACACCCGCGCACGGAAGTTCGCTCGACGCAGCGGTCCACCATCGGGCATCACGAACACGAGGCCGTCGATGCCGGGCTCGCTCCAACGCGCGACGTGGTCGACCATCACGTCGCAGATGAACGACGGCAACGCGACGGTGCGGGTACCAGCAGCGGTCCTCGGCGGTCCCCAGACGAAGACGCCGCCAACCTCGGTGCACTGCTCCACCACGCGCACGGTCTTGTGCAACGGATCCAGATACCGACGCCGCAGACCCGCGAGCTCACCCCAGCGCAGACCCGAGTACGCCGCGAGCAGGATCAACGCTTGCCACTGCGGCTCGACCGCCTGCGCGAGCGCGGTCACCTCGTCGACGGTCGCCGCGCGCATCTCCGGCAACCGCTCCGTGCCGGCGCCTTTGATGCGGCATGGGTTGCGAATGATGAGCCCGGCATCAAGTGCACACTCCATCACCATGCGGAGTTGCTTGTACGTCTTGGCCACGGTGTTTGCACCACAACGAGGGTTCTGGTGCAGACGCGCGATCCAGACCTGAACGTCGAGTGTGGTGATGGAGCCGATCGGCCGTTCACCGAACGCGGGAAGGATGTGCGCGTCAAGGGTGGAGCGGTAGACGTGCTTCGTGGTCTCGCGCAGATGAGCTTTGGTCGAGTACCACGTCTCCGCGATCTCACCGAGGAGCATCTCACCGCGCTGAGGGTCGTGCCACACCCCACGGGTGAGGTCCGCCTCGAGGATCGACAACCACCGCCCCGCGTCGCCCTTGGTCGCGAACGTCCGCTCCGCGTTGCGGTACCGGTTCGTCTCCGGGTCTCGATACCGAACTTGGAACCGGCCCGACGGGAGCTTGCGCACCGCGCCGAACCGACGCCGGCCGCTCACCGTGGGTCTCCGGTCGAACGCCACCCGAGCCGCACCGCCTCGGTCTCAGCCACGAGGCCAACGAGGCGCGCAGTTGTCACGTGCGCGTCAACCGCGAGCCCGCGGAACGCAGCCCACGATTCGTCAGGCACGGTAAGGCGCGCGAAGCGATGTTCAGACGTGCGGACAGATGAGTGTGGAGGGGGTAAGGCCTTACCGGTGAACTGCACCACGAGCTCACCCACCCGACCACCGACGGTCTCGTATCTCTTGAGCGCGTCACGCTTGACGGTGTTCCACGCGTTCGGATCGACATCGATGTGCGCGGGTCGGTTCTGCGTTCGCTTCTCCTCGCGGTACAGCGTGCCGTCGATGCGGAGCTTCTCGACCTCTACCTCGCGGCGGAGTCGGCCCTCCCGTCGTGCCATGCGCCGTTCGAGGACTCCGGCTGCGTAGAGCGTGTTCCGATACTCCAGGACCGCGTACTCGAGTTCGGCGACGGCATCGAGGTTGTCTCGCAGCTGTCGCGTGCGGTCGGTCAACTGCTCGACGTTGCTCCAGTCGACCGGTTCGTCGTCGCGCAGCAGTCGTTGCGCTTCGGCCAGCCGATCGAACGCGGTCTCCGCGCTGTCGACGAACGCGTTTCCGTTGCTTCCGCCAGTGCCGCTACCGGCACCGGCAAGTCTGTGTGAAGAAATGACAGGGTCGGGGAAGTTGCGCGTGGAGCCGTCATCGGACTCAGTACGCGAGCGGGAGGGTGTTTGGCGCGCGAATGCGCGTGGGTGGTGCTGGTCGTCGTCGTGCATGCGTGGCTCCGTGGTGTCGGCAGTCGGTACAACCGGCTATGCGCATCGCGAGTGCGGTTGCGCGACGTCGGCTGTTTTCCGTGCCACTTCCGTGCCACTACGGACGGTTACTCAGGGGTACCTGCGGTCACTCGTTGGTACTCGTTGACCACTCTGACCAGCGCAGACCCCGAAACGCCCTGGTAGCGAAATCGCCCCTGGAGAGTTTGCAAGCAGGAAGTCGTGGGTTCGAGTCCCATCGTCTCCACCCAAAAAGACCTGGTCAGAGCGCTGCTGCGCGCTCCGCACGGCCTGCTCGCCGTCGGTCGCCGCCGTCCGCCCTACCGAGGGCGTCAGGGGCAGCCTCGCTCAGCCCACGCTTTCGACCGCGTCGAGGGGTACGTCGTGCATGGGCATGACACGGGAGACCGAGAGCATTACTGCGCGCTCGGGAACATCGTCCCTGACCATGAGGCCCAGTTCGATGAACGACTGTTTCGACGGATACTCGACCATCTGCACCAGGTCCCGTCGCTCGCCCGCGGGACCGATCAACATGGGCCCGCCCTCGGCGAGCAAGATCCGCTTCGCGCCCACCTTCTTCAAGAACCCATCCAATCGATCACCGCGCCCACTGCCGCCTCGTTCGGCTCGAGGTAGGAATCGACGGCGGTTCCTTGTTTCGCACCGTCGGGGCTCGTCGTCTTGGTAGATCGGGCGTCGGTGACCGGCTTTTCGTCGCCGAGCTCGAACTCGAGCAGCCGGCAGCGAACACTGCCAAGAGGCCGATGGTTGCTGCGGCCAGCCGCGTCGGTCGACGGGTCGTTGGGCTGGTCGTGTCGTGGGGTACCCGAATGCATGCTCAACTCCTTGCTCCAGTGGGCACCGAATTCGGATGCTCACTCCGGGGCCGCGTGCCGAGGACTTCGTCCATGAGGCGGTCGATGTAGCGCCGGTCGAGGGGATCGGCACGGATAAACGCGCGGACGACGATTGGGGCGGCGAGCAGCTCGGCCCCGATCTCCGGATCGAGGCCCGCGCGGGCCTGGCCTGCGGCGACGGCTCGGGCCACGGCGTCGGCGAGCGGTCCGCCGACGGCGGAGAGGAACTCCCGATGGAGCGACGCCAGCTCGGGGTTCGCCGCGGTGGAGTCGATCATGCTCGCGAAGGCGCTCCGTCGGATTGGGTCCACCATCGCCTCCCATGTCGCCGTGAGGACGGAGCGGATATCGCTCAGTGGAACGTTCGTGTGAGGCGCGGGGATCTCGGCCCCGGCCTCGGCGATGATCGCCAGCACGAGGCCTTCCCGGGACTTCCAGTGCCGGTAGATCGTGGTCTTGGCGATGCCGGTTCGCTTGGTGATCTCCTCGACGGTGATGCCCCGCACCCCCCGCTCCGTCATGAGTCCGCGTCCGGCGGCGAGGACGGCTGCACGTGTGCGGACGACCCGTCGGTCGGGGGTCGCGTGGGAGGGCAACGCCGGCGCGCTCATCGGAGTGGAGTTCATTCGCAATCTCGTTCCCCGCTGGTCGACGGCATCCGCGCCCGTGGGGCTCCGCGGGCGATCGAGGCTGCAGGTGAACGTGACGGCGCATCACCGGAGCAACCGCTACGCTACGTAGCGTAGCGGATCGTACCTCCTGCATCCGGTCGAAGCGAGTTCCTCCGAACGACAGTCGAGGACCTCGACGGCCGCATCACCGGATCACCGGATCACCCGACCGCCGCCGGTAGCATCTGAGGGCCGCCGGCGCTTCAGTCCCGACGTTGCGATGCCGATAGAACGACGAGGTCGGCGCCAGAGCCAACGAGTGAACGCGGCGGCCGTGGAATCGAACCGCAACCTTGGAGAGAGACCGATGACCTTCATCATGATCGCCATGGCGGTCTACGCAGCAGCCTGGTTCGTGCTGGCAATCACAGATCGGCTCAGTGGCAGCACCATCGCAGCGGACCGAGCTGCAGACGTGGCATCGCCGCCTGTGTTCCACGCCACGCCGGTGCGCAAAGCCGCGTAGACCCCGCACTCGCCGCCGCCGGCTCCGTCATTCGGATTCGCGCGAACCGCGACAGTTCGACGCTCGATCGGCGGCGCTCACCGTGACGCCTACGAAGCTGCGCGAAGCCGATCGAGTTCGGCGCGGGCGACCGGGGCCCACTGGAGGTCATAGTTCGGTCGCCGATCGAGCGCCGCGGTCAACAGTCGAACTGCCCGCGCTCGTTCGCCCTGTTCGGCGGCTATGAGCCCGCCCTGTGCTTGGAGGACCGCGTCCTGGGTGCCGAACCGCAGGGCCTCACGGGAGTGGCGGCTCGCGGAGTCGTACGCGCCCGTGCGGTACTCCGCCCACGCCAGGGCACCGGCGGATTGGATGTCCTGGCGATCGGCGTAGTCCTGCTCGGCCGCCGTGAGCCCGGTCGACGGGTCGGCGTCCGCGAAGAAGGCGGCGAGGTGTCGGCGTTCCGAGGCGAACCGACCGAGTTGGCTCTGGCCCAAGGCCAGGCCCTCGGCCCGGTGGGCGCGGGCCGCGGCGCGCTTGCCCATGGCCCGCTCGACCTTGGCGAGGTCGCCGAAGAGATCGGCTGCCGGGGTCTCGCGTGTGAGTTGTAGATAGAGCGATCGCGCCGAGGCGAGGTCGCCGGATTCGGCGCGCGCCCGTGCGAGCAGTTCACGCGATGGGAGATGAACCGGGTCGACGAGGAGCCCTTGCTCGAGGTGTCGTGCCGCGAGCTCCGGTTGGCCGGCGCTGAGTTCGTGGGAGGCGAGCTGAAACCAGAAGAACGCCCCGTCGGACCGACGTTGGTCGAGGTCGCCCACTCGGTTGAGCGCGCCCCGGACCTGAGCAACCGCGCGATCCGGCTGACCGTTCAACACTGAAAACCGCGCCAACCGACTCAGAGTCGCCGCCGCGTCGGGTAATAGCGTCGCGAGCTGGGAAAGCGTGGCGCGCGCGGCGGTGTACCGGCCGAGTTCGAACTGCGCGTCGCCGAGGCTGATCAGCGCCGCGACCGACTTCGGATCCCGGGCGAGTACCTGGCGGGCGAGGTCGGCCGCGGTACTGAAATCGTGTTGGGCGGCCCGCGCTCCTGCGAGCCCGAGTTGCGCATCCGCGCTCGTCGGACTGATCGCGACTGCCGCCCGGTACTCGGCTTCCGCGGTCTCGTAGCCAGCGAGGTTGCCCGTTTCGCGAGCCTGGGTCATGAGTGCGCCGGCGAGCAGCCGACGGGAGGGCAGGTCATTCGGCGCTTGGTCAACGCGTGTTTGCCAGAAGGCGACGGTCGCCGTGATGGGTTGGATCCCGAGCGCGGCTCGCGCCATCACTCGGGGATTGGGAAGATCCGCGTCCGAGGATCGATTCCCGGACTCAGGGCGGGTGAGCACTCCAGTCACGATCAGCGCAAGCGAAGTGAAGAGGAGCAACGCGACCCACGCCAGGCCACTGACGCGGCGAGCGGGAGCGGTGACGGAAGGTTGCATCAGCACAGAAAGACCTCGGGGTCATCTGGGTTGCGGAATGGGGGCGGAGTCGGACTCCGCCCCCATCTGCCGCAACTCCAAGGCGTTAGTTACGGACGGCCAGGTATGGGAACGACGACCGGAAGTTCGAGTCGTTCGCCACACAGTCGGACGTCAGCACCGCACCGACACCGAGACCACCGGTCACGATGTTGAGTTCGGTATCGATCACGTCGTCCCTCAGACGCCGACCGTTCAGGTCGGGGAATCCCTTTCCGGACCGGGTGTCGATGGTGAGCTGGTCGGGCAACAGAAGGTCAGCAATCTGACCAGCGGTCGCCGCGTCGTACCCACTGCCGTCGAGCCCGCTCAGCGCTAGCAACTTGGCCACAACGCTGGCGCGCCACCGGGCGCGGTCCGCGTCGGGCTTCGTTGCGTTGAACGCATCCTTGTCGGCGGCGCTGATGAACACGGTGTTGATCGCCGGACGGCCCATGCGGTCGATGGTCGCACGGTCGATCCGAGTGCGACTCCACACCCCGATGTTCCTTCCGCCGAGCCACCGGCTCGGTACCTCGACGGCAATCGCGTTGACATTCAGACCCTGGAAGAAGTTCGTCGCACCGGAGTCACAGAATGTCCGGCTTCCACCTTCGCCCCCGACCTGGTCCTTGAACGCCTGGAGATCGAAGAAGAACGGGTCGTCGAAAACTCCGGCCCAGGCCTTGCCGCCGCTTCCGAGCGCGATCTCGCGGCCGGTGCGGCCGGATACTTCACGGTCGGAATCGAGATCGAGCTCCACCTCGAGGTTCTGGCGACCGCTGCTGCTCGGCCCATCGAAGTTCACCGTGATGTAGCCGTCGGACTTGGCATCCCCGTTGTTGTCGATCACAAACTGGTACTTGGCGTCGGGATGGAAGGTCGTGCCGTTCTGAGTTCCCGCGAGGGGGTTCACGGTCATGATGAGCACCGTGTTCGACGTATTGGTCGGTGACTTGAAGGCGTAGACGTCGTTGATGTCGGTGCGTCCGTCGGCCTTGACGGCGGGTGCATCGAGATGGTCGGCGGCGAAAGCGATCGACGTCGTGCCCGAGAGTGCGGCAACGACGGCGAGTACTCCAGCCCCCGTGAGCAACTTGCGCATGGGTTCCTCCTGTATGACGGTTAGTACGAGGTCATTCGGAGGCAGTGGGGCGCGCGGATGGGTTTTTTGTTCCGACTCGGGAAAACAAACGTTGGGTGGAGCGCTAGCTTCCTCGTCGTGCTCGCGCCCCGGTCACCGTCGGTTCGTTACCAGTCCCTGATCTCCGACAGCGCGCGGTGGGAGCGGTTCGAGCTGCGCCCCACCGACATCGTCATCTCCACTCCGGCCAAGTGCGGCACCACGTGGACCCAAATGATGTGCGCGCTGCTGATCTTCCAGACGCCTGAGCTCGAGCTCGCGCTGGATACCTACTCGCCGTGGCTCGACATGCTGACGCGTTCCGATGACGAAGTGTTCGCGCAACTCGGGGCGCAGACGCACCGTCGCTTCATCATGACCCACACTCCGCTCGACGGCATCCCGATCGCGGACGGGGTCACGTACTTGAGTGTGGGACGCGACCCGCGCGACGTTGTGCTGTCGATGCTCAACCACCGTTCGAACATGGATTTCGGCTCGCTGCTCGACGCGCGGAACAAAGCTGTGGGCCTTGACGACGTCGCCGAACTTCTCGCGGCCGGACCACCACCCGAGCCAGCGTCCGAGCTCGATGCCGTGTGGGGTTGGGTCGACAACCCGGCCGACGTCACCGTGTCCGGCTCGTCGCTCCGGTCACTGGTGCATCACATGAACACCGTCTGGCCAGTGCGCGACGATCCGAACGTGCATCTCATGCACTATGACGATCTGCAATCCGACCTCGGCGGCAACATGCGCCGGCTCGCGACGACGCTGGAGATCGAAGTTCCCGAGGTGCGCTGGCCCGAGTTGGTGGAGGCGGCAACGTTTGCGTCGATGAAGTCCCGATCGGCCCAGCTCGTGCCCGACAGCTCGCACGGACTGTGGGTGGATACCGACCAGTTCTTCCACCAGGGCACGAGCGGCCGTTGGCGATCGGTGCTCGACGCCGACGCGCAACAGCGTTACGCCGACGCGATCGGCGCGTTCGCGGCACCCGAGCTGGTCGCCTGGTTGCACCACGACACGACTGCGCCCTAACGGGAGAGCGCCCGATTCAGGGTGCGGGTGCAGAGACCCCGGCGTGGTCGGAACCCAGCACGAGCTCCTGAGTTCTAGGAGGAGGTCCAGTTGCCGTTGGCGTCGACCGCCAGGCGGCCGCTCGCACCAATCGCCCGGCCACTGGTGGTGGAGGCGTTCCCGGTGAAGACCGATCCTTTCGTGCCATTGAGCTGAAACGACAGGACGGCTTTCGTGCCGTGAGGCATCGTGCGGATCGTGGTGAGAGTTTTCGTGCCGTTGCTCAGCACCCGAGTGACGCGGATTCTTGCGCAGTACTGCCCCGATGTCAGACACCGCTTGGTGTCGGTTCGAGTGATGTGTGCCCATACCGTGTTGCACCCGGTGCTGCGCCGAAGGCTGATGCTCCAGATCCCGTACGTGCGGGTCGTGGCCGGGTAGGTGAGCGGACCCTTGGTGACACAGCCGGTGGACGCGGGGTTCGAATTGTCATACCCGGCCGCTCCAACGGCTGAGCCCGTTGGAGCCATCAGGGCTGCTCCGAGGACGGCGATGACAAGAAGTCGCTGGGATATGCGCACAAGAGCCCCTGTCTGGCGATCTAGGTCGAGAACTGCCGAATCTACGCCGACTCGAGGGGTTCGGCAATTGGTGGTGTGGCTCCCAGCGTGACCGGTACCCCTGATGCTTGGGGCAAGAGCGTGTCGCGGACCCAGCCGTATTCCACGGGCACGTCGATGCCGCGCGGGCCCGCATCAAACACATCGTCGGCGGCGAGCCAGTGGCAGGCAACACGTGGGTCGCGAGGTCGCAAAGTTCGTTCTCCATGACGTCCACTGCGCGGCCGCGACCTGGCCCGCGCTGTCGCGCGCGAGTCCAGTCGCGAGGTACAGCGCGATCGCATCGGGGCCGCTCGCGGCGATGGTGGTCTGCAGGCTCGCGCCAAGGTCATCGAGGATCGCCGACCAGCCGGTGTCCACCCCGCGCGGTCGGGGTCGGTCGAGCCGGGTCGCACGGTGATGCCACTCGGGGATCCCCCGGCCTTTGCTGTAGGTATACCCACGAGACACCGGGTGGTCGGCGTCCCCGCGGACCCTGACCACCTTCTCGGCCTCAATCGAGACGACAATCCCGCACGCCGCGGCATAGATCCGACAGAACGACAGCTCCCCTCGTTCCATCCACAAGAGGCTACGGCCCGAGCCGCCGCGCGGAGTTCTGGCAACCTGGCGAGTCACGCCGGCAACGATCACGAGTGTGCAGTGTCCGCAGATGAACAAGAACGAGCCGACCAAGTGCGGGCCGCGACCGAGGTGCTCGAGGCGGTAGCGCAGGACCCATCGGTCCTCGAGCAATTGTCGAAGGCCGAACGCATCAGACTGCGGAACGCGGCGGGAGATGTGTTCGCGCCCGACGTGGAGTTGCGCCGCCAACGGGTGCGCGCCCGCAAGCGCCGGGAGCGCGCCGAGAAGCTCGCGCGTGACGAAGCGGCGTTGAACCAGACCGGTATCCGCACGTTGCGCGCCAAGCCCGTGTTCACCACGCCGAACGTCTTTGCCCCGGAGGGCTTTGTGCCCGCCGATGTGGAGGGCGAGGCCGAAGCGGTTCCCGAGTTCACTGCCGTCGAAGACCGTCAGCACTGCTACGTGTGCAAGAAGAAGTACACCGCCGTCCACTTCTTCTATGACCAGCTCTGCCCGGAGTGCGCGGACTTCAACTTCGCCAAACGGAGTGAGACCGCGGATCTGCGCGGCCGGGTCGCGTTGCTCACCGGCGGGCGCGTGAAGATCGGATACCAAGCCGGTATCAAGCTGCTCCGCGCGGGCGCCAGCCTCATCGTGACCACGCGTTTCCCGCGTGACTCAGCGGTCCGTTACGCGAACGAAACGGATTTTGCCGACTGGGGAGATCGACTGGAAATTTACGGGCTCGACCTACGCCACACGCCGAGTGTGGAGGCCTTCTGTTCCCATATCAATGCGACCCGCACCCGGCTCGACTTCATCGTGAACAACGCCTGCCAGACCGTGCGCCGCCCGCCCGAGTTTTACCGCCACATGATGGAACTCGAGACCACGGCACACGCGGAGTTGCCCGAACCAGCACGAGCACTGCTTGGCGAGTACGAGGGACTTCGCGGCTACGACTTGTTGGCCGCGGCCCCGACCGCGTTGGTGAGAACTGGGCCGGGCGAGACCGTCCCCTCCGCGATTCCTGGACTCACACGAGCGGCCGAGCTCTCGCAGGCGGTGTTGCTCCCCGACGACGCAACGCCGGGCCAACTCTTTCCCGAGGGTCGGCTGGATCAGGATCTCCAACAGGTGGACCTCCGCGGGCGGAACTCTTGGCGGCTGACCCTCGCCGAGGTCTCCACGGCGGAGCTGCTCGAAACCCAAATCGTGAACGCCGTGGCGCCGTTCGTGTTGAACGCGCGGCTGAAGCCGTTGATGGCCCGTACCCCGGATCGGGACAAGCACATCGTGAACGTCTCGGCTGTGGAAGGTCAGTTCTACCGGCGGTTCAAGACCACCAAGCATCCGCATACCAACATGGCGAAGGCTGCGCTCAACATGATGACGCGCACCTCCGCGACGGAGTTCTTCGCGGACGGAGTTCACATGAACAGCGTGGACACCGGGTGGGTGAGCGACGAAGACCCGGTGGAGATCGCCGCGGCCAAAGCCGCGGAGCATCGGTTCCATCCGCCGCTCGACATCGTGGACGGCGCGGCGCGGATCGTCGATCCGATCATCTCCGGTGTGAATACCGGCGTCCATGGCTACGGCCAGTTCTTGAAGGACTACCGCCCCACCGATTGGTAGCCACTCAGGGCGGAGCCGAGGTCACGCCGGCGGCGCGGCCGGACCCGCGCGGAGGTTGTGGGTGTCCACTTGCGTTTCGATGACGGTCCGGGCCGGAGCGGTCCGCTCCCACACCACGGCGCCTGCGCACGCCGTGACGGCCCAGCCGACGCCCATGACACCGCACCAGGTCATCAGCGTCATCGCGACGCCGATCGGGCCGAAGCCCTCCCAGCCGGCCAAGAGGATTGGGATCACGACCCGCGCCGCGATTGGTAACAGGATCCCGTCGAGCGCGGCACCGATGGCGCCGGCGAGGAGGAGCGGCCTCCAGCCGCCGCGACCGCCGTCGCGTACCAAGAGCCGGGGTGAGATCGACCAGAAGGCCCAGATCGGAATGACTGCGACCGCGAGGAGCACGTAGCGAAACCCGCTATGAACCGAGCCCGCGAAGCCGATCCGTTGCCGCACGATCATGATCGCGAGATAGAGCACAAACCATGCCGCCCCGCGCCAGAGGCGCGTCCCGAACCGAAACTGCTCCCTGCGCCAGGCCCGAGCGAACATCGTCGCGACGGTGATCGACATCGGGATTCCCCACACGAGGAAGCCCGCGAGACCGAAGAACGACTGCAACCCCTTGAGGCCCGAGGATGTACCGAACGCATCCCGCACGCGGTCGTCGAGTGGATGCTCGAGCCCGAGCCGACGGATGAAGAGGTCGCCAACGCTCGCGGTGTCCGCGAAGTCGGTGAAGTAGCTGAACCCGATAATCATCAGAGGAATCATCGTTGTGAACAGCTCGATCGCAATGAGCGCACCTTGGGTCACGCCGCCGATCTCGATGAAGCGCTCGCAGGTCGCCACCAGTGGCGCGGTGCGCCGTGAGTGCTTGAGGCTTTCGTAGCGAAGCTCGAGGCGCCCGTGCGCCGTCGTTCTCCGGTGGTCACCCATTGGTGCATGCCCTCAGTCGCGCGGTGTTGGTCGGTGATTCAACGTAGGCGAGGCGCCGTTTCGGAGCTGGGCTGGCTGATTTGAGAGGGCTTGGGGATTTCTTCCGGCGGTTCTCAGAGTCAATTTCAGCCAGCCGCAGCGTCGAACGCGCCTGGAATCACGGGCGGTATGGCGTTCAGGGCCTCGCGCGGCCCGCTTCAGAATGCAGTGGTGCCTATCGTCCATTCGGACATGGACCACGGTGCGCGGGTAATACTGGCGACTGGATCGCGGCCAGAAGGGCTCGTCCAATGACGAATGAGAGTTGCTTTGACGACAGGAACAGTTAAGTTTTTCAACGCCGAAAAGGGCTTTGGTTTCATCTCACGGGATGGCGGCGAGGATGTGTTTGTTCACTTCTCGAACATCCAGGGTGATGGCTACAAGTCACTCGATGAAGGCCAGAAGGTCGAGTTCGACGTGGCCCCCGGCCGCAAGGGCGAAGAGGCCCAGAACGTCCGCGTGATCTGAACCAACTGATGT
>JANPBJ010000041.1:0-16156 GCA_031430375.1 Acidimicrobiia bacterium | reverse complement strand
CCGGAAACCTCGACCCTGGTCCTGCACCACGACGTTTCCGGCGCGATCGATGGCGGTGTCCAGGGAATCGAAGAACAAGGGCAGGTAGTACTCGACGCCCGCCTGCACGCTCGCCTGATCGCCGCGCCACACCATCGTGCGAATGGTGATCGCAGTATCCAGGTTGCCGGAGAAATCCAGATAGCCGACGATGCCGGCGTAGGGGCCACGCTTCACCGGTTCGAGTTCGTCAATGAGTTCCATGGCCCGTACCTTGGGCGCGCCGCTTACCGTCCCCGCCGGGAACGTGGCGCGCAGGACGTCGACCGCGGTGCGGCCGGGTTCCAACACGCCGGATACTTGCGAGGTGAGGTGCATCACGTGGGAGTAACGCTCCAACAGCATCAGTTCATCCACCTGCTCGGTGCCAAACGTCACCACCCGGCCGATGTCGTTGCGCGCGAGGTCCACCAGCATCACGTGCTCGGCCCGCTCCTTCGGATCTTCACTCAGTTCCGCCGCGAGCCGCCGGTCGTGCTCGTCACTCCTGCCTCGGAATCGTGTTCCCGCGATCGGACGGCTGATGACGCGCCCGTCGGTGATTTGCACCATGGGTTCGGGCGACGATCCCACAATGGTGGCTTCGGAATGGCGCACGAAGTACATGTACGGCGACGGGTTCACCTGGCGGAGCACTCGGTAGACGTCGAACGGTTCGTAGATGCCTTCGAGATCGAACCGCTGCGCGAGGACCACCTGGAAGACGTCACCCGCGAAGATGTGCTCACGGGCAACTTCGACCGCGCGGCAGTACTGCGCGTCCGACATCGACCGACTGAACGGCGGAAGTTCGTCGAGGGAGTCGGCCGGCGGGGCTGACGGCGTATACGGCAAGGGGCGCGCCAGTTCGTCGACGAGCGCATCGAGCCGCTCGCAGGCCCGGGTGTACGCGGATTCGACGTTCTCGTCGCTCATGTCGGCGGTCAGAAAGACATTCTCAATGAGGAAGAGCCTTTGTTTGTAGTGGTCGAACGCGGTGACATGGCCGGTCAACGCCAGCACCGCGTCGGGCCAACCAATCGGATCCGGGGGGATGTTGGGAAGGTGTTCGATTTCGCGCACGACGTCGTAACTGAGATAACCAACCACCCCTCCGTGGAACGGTGGGAGCTCATCGAGCTGGGGCGCGCGGTGTGCTGCCAAGAGCGCTTCGAGGGCAGCCAACGCACCCTGGTCCAGGGGCACGCCTGGAGGCAACGAGCCGGTGACCTCAATCTCGCGCCCGTGCGCTACCAGCGTGACCACCGGATCCCGACCGATGAACGAGAAGCGACCCCAGTGTTCGGCGTGTTCAACCGACTCCAGCAGGAACCCTTCGCCGTCACCGACAAGCTTGAGAAACGCCGAGACCGGCGTCTCCAGATCTGCGAGTACTTCGCGCCAGACCGGTACCACGGTGTAGTCGCGGGCGAACGCCTGAAACTCGTCGAGCGTTGGTCGGGCGGTCATAGATGTACTGGTTCGGCGCCGGAACCGAATCCGCGAAAGAAGCACGACCGCTCGCCGGTGTGGCACGCACCGTTGCCCTCTTGCTCCACTGTCACGAGCAGCACATCGGCGTCGCAGTCGTAGGCCGCGCTGCGCACGAACTGCCGGTCACCGGAGGTCTCGCCTTTGCACCAATACTCTTGCCGGCTGCGACTCCAGAACCAGGTGCGACCGGTCTCAAGCGTCTTGCGCACCGCGTCTTCGTTCATCCACGCCATCATCAATACCTGGCCGGTGGCTTCTTCCTGGATGATCGCGGGGACCAGGCCCGACTCGTCGAAGGCGAGGTTTTCGATCTCGGCCTCGCTGTACGAGATCGGAGTCGTGGCAGGCATGCGGGCGAGCGTACCGCCGGGTTCAGCTCTCATACGGACTGTTTCCCAACGGGCACGCCCTATCCGCTCACCCTCTACGGCCGGTTCCTCTCACGCCCATCCGAATGACAAACTCACGCTCGTGACCCTCACTCCCCCACGCGCCGTGGCGCGCCCCGTCGAACTCACGCGCCATGGCGACGTGCGCGTCGATCCCTGGTACTGGCTGCGCGATCGTGATGATCCGGCCGTGATCGCCTACCTCGAAGCCGAGAACAGCTACACCGATGCCGTGCTCGCGCCCACCGTTGCGCTCCAAGCCGAGCTCTTTGAGGAGATCCGAAACCGGGTCCAGGAGACCGACGTTTCCCCGCCGGCCCGCAAGGGACCATGGGACTACTTCACTCGTACGTTCGAAGGCGCGCAATATGCGTGGCACGGCCGTCGACCCGCGGGGACACCGGAAGGTGATGAGGAGACGGTCATCCTCGACGAGAACGACCTCGCGTCCGGGTTGGATTACTTTTCGCTCGGCGGCCTCACCGTCACGCCGAATCACGAGATCCTGGCCTACTCCTTCGACAACGACGGCGGCGAGCGCCACTCGTTGCGGTTCCGCCGTCTCGCCCAGGGAACCGACCTCCCCGACGTGATCGAGGGCACCTATTACGGGTTGGCCTGGGCGAACGACAACCAAACGATCTACTACGTGCGTCCCGACGAAGCGATGCGGCCGTTCCAGGTATGGCGACACACCCTCGGTGATCCCGACGATGTACTGGTGTTTCACGAACCTGATGAGCGGTACTTCGTTTCGGTGGGCCGGACGCGCAGCGGTCGCATGATTCAGGTGTCGACCGAGTCGAAGCTTACGAGTGAAGTTCATCTCGCGGATCCCGACGATCCCGGGGCCGCGTTGCGCGTGGTGGAGCCGCGTTCCGACGGGCTCGAATACGGCGTGGAGCATCACGTTGATCGTGACGGCGTGGAACGGCTCTTCATCGTGACCAACGCGGATCACGCAACCAACTTCAAGGTCATGACCGCGCCGATTGACTCACCCGGACGGTCGAACTGGACTGAGTTCGTCCCGCATCGGGCCGACGTCAAGGTGGACGACATCGACGCGTTCGCGAGCGCGCTCGTCATCTCCGAACGGTGCGCCGGTCTGGAACAGGTGCGGGTGATCGGGCTGGGCGACACATCGTATGACCGGTTGGTGGAGATGGACGATCCCGTCTACAGCGCGTGGCTCGGTGACAACCTGGAGTTCGACCCTGATCATCTGCGGTTCGGCTACACATCCCTCGTCGTTCCGCCCACCGCCTACGACGAACCGTTCGAGTCCGGCACCCGCACGCTCGTGAAGCGCACGCCGGTCCTGGGTGGATACGACCCGGCGAACTACACCTCCGAGCGGCTCTGGGCACCGACTCCGGACGGAACCCTCGTGCCGATGTCGGTAGTGCATCGTCGGGATGTCGCCCTCGATGGAACTGCACCCGCCCTGCTGTACGGCTACGGAAGCTATGAGTCCTCCGTGGATCCCACCTTCTCCGCGATTCGCGTGAGCCTGCTCGACCGCGGGTTCGTCTTTGCGATCGCCCACATCCGCGGCGGTGGCGAGCTGGGCCGTTCGTGGTATGAGCAGGGTCGCCTCCTCACGAAGCGCAACACGTTCACCGACTTCATCGCGTGCGCCGAGCACCTCTGCGCGGTGGGCTACACCGCGGCCGATCGCTTGGGCGCACGCGGTGGGAGCGCGGGCGGATTGCTGATGGGAGCGGTGATGAACCTCCGTCCCGAGCTGTTTCGTGCCGTGATTGCCGAAGTCCCGTTCGTCGATGTGGTCACGACCATGCAGGATGTGGACCTCCCGCTCACCGTCACGGAGTGGGAGGAGTGGGGCAATCCGCTCGACGATCCTGTCGACTACGAATACATGCTCTCGTACTCGCCGTACGACAACGTGGAACCCAAGGACTATCCCGCGCTGTTGGCAACGGCCGGGCTCAACGACCCGCGGGTTTCCTATTGGGAGCCTGCGAAATGGGTGGCCAAACTTCGAGCGACCAAGACCGACCAGCGGTCTCTCATTCTCAAGACCGAAATGGGCGCAGGCCACGGTGGACCATCCGGACGGTACGACGTCTGGCGCGATGAGGCCATGGTCCTTGCCTTCTTGATCACGGAACTGACCGGAGGATTCGCATGACAATGCACGTACCCGTTGGAGGGCTCGACGGCGCTTCCACCTTCGTCACCGGTGGAGGTACCGGCATTGGCTTGGGGTGCGCCACGCGATTCGCGCGCGACGGCGCC
The DNA here is from genome assembly GCA_031430375.1 of Acidimicrobiia bacterium. Lineage (GTDB taxonomy): Bacteria > Actinomycetota > Acidimicrobiia > IMCC26256 > JAENVU01 > JAENVU01. The sequence continues at coordinate 11,993 of JANPBJ010000041.1, read as the reverse complement.
CACGTAACGATCTGTGGGCGGACCGAGGGTCGGCTCGTAGCCGCGGTCGAACAACTGCGGACGGCGGCGGCCCCGGAGGCCACGATCCAGTACGTGGTCGCCGACGTCACGATAGAAGACCAGTTGGCGACCGCAGTTGCCAACGCCGCGGACATCACGGGAACGCTCGATGGCGTGGTGGCCTGTGCGGGAGGGTCCGAGACGCTCGGACCGATCACGCAGATGGACGTCGAGGCCTGGAGACGAACGATAGATCTCAACATCACCGGAACCATGCTCACGATCAAACACGCGGCGCCGATCATGGCGCGCGCCGGCACCGGCTCCATCGTGGGGATCTCGTCGATTGCCAGTTCCAATGTTCACCCCTGGTTCGGCGCGTACGGACCCGGCAAGGCGGGTATCGACCACGTGTGTCAGCTCGCCGCAGTGGAATTGGGAGCCAGCGGTGTGCGCGTGAACGCGATTCGACCCGGGCTCGTGGACACGGACCTCGTCGGTTTCGTCACCGCGGGCGGACCCGTGCTGGACGACTATCTCGCGTGCATGCCGATTTCGCGCGTCGGTACCGTCGGTGACATCGCGGCAATGGCCCGATTCCTCATCGGTCCCGAGTCCACGTGGGTGACGGGTCAACTCATCAATGTCGACGGCGGGCATCTCCTCACCCGCGGTCCGGATTACCGGTCGCTGGTGGAGCCGATCTACGGCGCTGATGCGTTGCGGGGGCTCACGAACTGAGTCTTGGGATCGGCCCCGTCCTCACCGATTGAGCGGGAGGAGCGTGGCCAGTTGGCGGGATTGGGCGAGCAGAGTCCCATCCGGTGCCCACACCTCGCCGTCCTCTTCGAGGAACCCTCCCGCGGCCACCGTGGTGCGAAACGACGCCAAGACGAAGTCGTCGGCCGCCAACCCGGGATGGGGCAACTCCGTGCGGAAGTGAATGGTGAGATCCACGGTGGGAACCACGAATGGTTCCTCCATCCGGCTGAAGGTGGGTGGCACCCAGGCATCGGTAATCGCAGCGGCCACGAGCGCATCCACTACCTGCAACTCTGGAAGGCGGATCCAGCCACCTGCTACCGCGCGTGAACCGCGCGGTACTCCGGGACTCGGAGGGTGGCCGATCGCCCACCGTGTATCCCATCGAGTCGCGATGGCAGGCAGCCCGGCCACATCGCGGCGAACCTCGCGGTAGAACTCAGGCCCCGGGACTTGGGGCATCACGCTGTCGCAGAACTCGGGGCCGGGCCGCGGTGACGAGAAGGCGGCGATCGCAATGGCGACCAGCCGCCCATCCTGCGTGAGGCGCGCGGTGCACGTGGTCATCGACCGGCCGACACGTTCGCGCGCCGTGGCGATCTCCACGTCGCCTGCGCCTGCGGCACTCAGGTAGTGAACCGTGAGAGAACGTGGGGTGCGGGACGGATCGTCGACCGCGTTCGTCAGGGCCCGCAAGATGACCGCAGCGAGGTAGCCACCATTCGGACCACGCATCACCCACCAGGATTGCGCCATCGTGGCGACGTAACGCCCTTCGCCGATCGCGCGGACCGCGGTCTCTTCATCAAACGGGGAGGTCATCGGCGCGGCAGCCTACGCTCGACGCGCATGCAGGAACCTCGCCCGCCGAATCATCGAACAACCGGACCTCGAACCCTCACGGCCGCCGATGGGATCACGTTGGAGGCGGAATATGCGGCGGCGACGACACCGAGAGCGAATCTCGTGTTGTGTCATCCCCACCCGCAACACGGCGGAACGATGCGATCCCTGGTGATTTCTGAGCTGTTCGCAGCGTTGCCGAAGGCGGGCCTCTCGGTGCTGCGCTTCAACTTCCGCGGGGTGGGTGCGAGTGCCGGAACCTATGACCATGGCGACGCGGAACGCCTCGACGTCGGCGCCGCGCTGCAGTCCGTGCATGACCCTCCGCTGCCCACCGTGCTCGGCGGTTGGTCCTTCGGCGCAGACCTCGCGCTGTCGGTTACGGATCCGTTGATCGCCGCATGGATAGGGATCGCGGCGCCGCTGCGCTTCGCGCACGACCTTGAACGGGTGGCGAGCGACCCGCGTCCCAAGCTCATGGTCATGGCCGAGCACGACGAGTTCCGTGCCTCATCCGAGGTCGTCGCCGAAATTGCGGGGTGGCACGGGTCCGACACCGCGGTGATCGGCGGGACGTCGCACTTCTTCGTCGGTCGCACCGATGCCCTGGCCCAGTGCATCATCGGCTGGGTCACCGATCGGTTCTGATCGATCTCGTTCGGATCACCCGCTCAGTGGACCGCTGGCGATTCGGCAGGTCTCGATGCCTTGCTCCACGGAAAAGCGTCGCTCGTAGATCGCCCGCCCCGCGATCGCACCACTGAGGCGGCGTCCCGAGGAATCGACAAGCGCGCCCAATGCGGCCAGATCCCCCAGGGTTCCGACACCGCCGCTCGCGATGAGTGGAATGTCGGTTGCTGCCAGCACTGCGCCCAGCTGATCGAGATCCGGACCCTCCAACGTGCCATCGCGACCAATCTCGGTGACCACCAGCGCGCTCACCCCTACTCCGGCAAACCGCTGCGCCAATGCGACCAGGTCCTGACCGCTCCCCTCGATCCAGCCCCGGACCGCGACCTCGCGTCCGTGCGCGTCGAGCCCCACTGCGACCCGACCTGGATGGAGAGTGCACAACGTCTCGACGAGTTCCGGTTGCTCGACGGCCGCAGTCCCCACCACGACGCGATCGACGCCCGCTCCCCAAAGATCCGATGCGGCTTCGACCGAACGTACGCCGCCACCCGACTGCACCGAGCAGTCAACACTCGCGCAGATCGCCTCGATTGCCGTCAGGTTGGACGCCGTTCCCGTGCGTGCGGCATCAAGATCCACCACGTGGATCCAGGTGGCACCGTCCGCTTCAAAACCTCTCGCCACACTCACCGGATCAGCGTCGTACACCGTCTCGGCCGTGAAGTCGCCTCGCAAGAGCCGCACGGCGTTCCCACCGCGGAGATCGATCGCGGGATAGAGCTCTATAGCGCGCCCTTGGTGCTGGGCAGCTCCGTGCTCTCCACTCGAACCGCGTCACGCAGACACCGCGCCACGCCTTTAAACGAAGCTTCGATCACGTGATGCCCGTTGCGACCGGACAGCGACGTCACGTGCAACGTGATGCCAGCCGCCACCGCGAACGCCCGCCAGAACTCCTCGGCGAGCTGCGGATCGAACGTACCGATCCACTCCGCAACTGGTTCCACGTCGTAGGCCACATAGGGTCGCCCGGAGAGGTCGAGAGCAACCTGTACCAGCGCTTCATCGAGTGGGAAGAGACCGGAAGCGAAGCGCCGGACGCCGAGTTTGTCGCCGAGCGCCCGCTTGAACGAGGTGCCGAGAACGATGCCCGTATCTTCGATCGTGTGGTGCGTGTCGACCTCGAGGTCGCCAGTGGCATCGATCGTGAGATCGAATCCGCCATGTTTGCCGAGTTGTTCGAGCATGTGATCAAAGAACGGAATGCCGGTCGTGGCTCGAGCCTGGCCGGTGCCATCGATCGCCAGGTCGACCTCGACGCTGGTCTCGTTGGTGGTACGCAGTTCGTGGTGATGACGGGTCATGACCCACCACTCTCGCGCAAGACCGCGGCGAGAGCCGACTGGAACGCATCGTTTTCCTCACGCGTCCCTACGGTGATCCGCAAACAGTCTTCGACTCCGGGCCATGACGAGAAATCCCGGACCAAGATTCCCTGGGCGACCAATCCCTCCCACACCGCGTGGGCCCGGCCTGCGCAGCGGAACAGCAAGAAGTTCGCGCCGGATTCGAAGACCTCGACGCCGGGCTGCTCATCCAGGGCAACGAAGAGACGCTCTCGTTCCTCCACGAGGTATCGGATCCGGCGTTCCATCTCGGGAACGAAGTCCAACGCGAGTCGACCGGCCGCCTGGGTTGCGACATCGAGGTGATACGGCAGCACTACTTTGTCGAGCTGTTCCACCAGCCACGCAGGTGCAACCGCGAACCCCAATCGGAGCGCGGCAAGGGACCACACCTTGGAGAACGTGCGGCTCACCACCAACGCGCGATCGTCGTTGATCAGGGAGAGCGCAGAATCCGCCGCGAACTCGCCGTAGGCCTCGTCGACGATGACGAGCCCTGGTGCCGCGTCGGCGATGGCCGCGACGACATCTGCCGGCTCAACGGTGCCGGAAGGATTGTTCGGACTGCAAACGAACACAATGTCCGGTCGCACGCGGCCGATGAGTTCAAGCGCGTTGGTGCGATCGATTCGGAAGTCGTCGCCGCGGTGACCGGAGACGATCTCCGTTGCGGTGATGCGAGCGATGTGCGCGTGCAACGCATAGGTGGGTTCGAACACCAATGCGCGTCGGCCCGGACCGCCGTAGGCGAGCAGCAGGGTCTGGAGTACTTCGTTCGATCCATTCGCCGCGAACACTCGATCCGCAGGTTGTCCCACGTGGGCGGCGATGGCCACTCGGAGCGCGGTGGCTGCCCGATCCGGGTAGCGGTGCAGTGCGGTATCACGAAGTTCCCCAAGCCACGCGTCGACGAACTCGGGGGGTGGGGCGAACGGACTCTCATTGGTATTGAGGCGAACGGTGACGTCAAGCTGCGGCGAGTGATAGCCCGACAGCGCGAGGAGGTCGTCGCGTGGGAGCGGGCGGGTCACGGTTTCAGCCGAATCGCGACCGAATCGGCGTGCGCCGTCAGTCCTTCGGCATGGGCCAATGTGATTGCCGCAGGGCCGACCGTGTGCAAGCCGTCGGTGGTCGCACTCACCACGTGCATGTGCGTACGAAAGTCGTCGACCCGTAGCGCGCTCGCAAATCGCGCCGAGCCACCGGTGGGGAGGACGTGGTTGGCACCGGAGACGTAGTCGCCGATTGCGGTCGGGAGATTCAGAAATACTGCGCCGGCATTTCGGACCGCAGCCACCATTTCGTCGGCGTTGGCCACTAATAGTTCCAGGTGCTCCGGCGCAACCGCGTTCGCGACGGCCACGGCCTGTTCCGCGTCACGCACCAGGACCGCCTTGCCGCCAGCGGTGAACGTCGACTGCATGTCTTCTGAACGGTCAGCGGAACCGACGTACCCGGTCAACGCATCAATGACATTGTCCAGCACATCGGGTTCCCAAGCCACGATGAGTGCGGTGCCGCCCGGTCCATGTTCGGCTTGGGCGGCGAGGTCCATCGCGATGTGGCGGGGATTTGCCGTGCGATCCGCGATCACCACGAGTTCCGACGGTCCGGCCGGGCCATCGATCCCCACGACTCCGGCCCCGGCGACGAGCCGCTTCGCCGCGTCGACATAGGCGTTTCCCGGCCCGACGATCACATCGACGGCGGGGATTGAATCGGTGCCGTAGGCCATCGCCGCAATCGCCTGTGCGCCCCCCACGCGGTAGATCTCGGTTACCCCGGTCAGGAATGCGGCCGCCAAGGTGACTGCCGAAACGCGGCCGGACGAATCAGGAGGAACGCAGAGCACCCGTTCCGGAACACCGGCAACCGCGGCGGGGATCGCCGTCATCAGGACCGTCGACGGATAGGCGGCGCGTCCTCCCGGAACGTAGAGCCCAGCTCGGTCGACGGGTCGAATGGCATCCGTCACCGTGACACCGTCGGCGGTGTACTTCGCAGCGGAACGTGCGCCCTGCACCTTGTGGTAGTCCTGGATGCGATCCGCCGCGAGTTCGAGTGCATCGCGCACAACCACGGGAGTGCTCTCCACCGCGGCTCGGCATTCCTCAGCCGAGACTCGCAACGTATCGATGGCGGCGGCATCGAAGCGCAGGGTGAGTTCACGCAGGGCGAGGTCGCCACGAGCCCGGACATCTTCGATGATGGAGGCCACGGTCGCGGTCACCGTGAGGTTGTCGAGGTCAGGTTCGGTGCCGAGGCCCAAGCAACCCCGGAGGTCGCCGCGCGCGTCGCGCACATCGAGGCGGGCAAGCACGCGCCATGGTATCCGGAGCCCGCTCGCGCCCGGGAGCGGTTTGCATCGGGTCGTCGGGGTGGCCAGGCTCCCGCGGTGACTTCAGGATCCGATCATGCCGAACTCAGCACCCTGCGATCGTCGCTTGACGAGGCAATCGAGCGCATCGTGGCGGTCGCGGACCGCTATCGCAGTACCGATCAGTCGGGAGTCGCGGGTGATCTCGACGGCGCGGAACGAGGGCTGGCATCCGCTCGCCGGGCGCTCGATCGGGCGCTCCGCTCACTCAAACCACAGGCGTAAGCGGGGCCGCGAGTCAGAAGTCGTCGGCCATCACCGGGTTCGGTGCTGCGAGTAATCGTCCGAGCCGCTCCACGGCCGCCTGGTCACCGGTGGCCCGGCCCGCGCCCACCAAGCTGGCGGCCGAGAATCTCCCGATGTACAGGGCGCTGAGTGCGCCGATATCCAACGCGACCTCAGGTTCGACGCCGGGGCTGGGGCGAGCCATACCCACTCCGTCTACGACGGTGATCGTCCAGGTCCCGCCCGTACCACCGGCCCACGGGTCCTGAATCTGCAGAGCGATCTCCCCATTGGCATCGACGAGGAAGCCGCGCCGCGAAATTGCGTTGGGGAGATCCACGATCCGATGCATCCAGCGGTTGAAGAGGCCAGGGCGGAGATCTTGCTCGTCGAGTAACAGAAGCAGTTCGTCTTCGTGCGGAATGGCCACCTCGGTGTGCTCTACCTGCATCGAGTTCGCGCCGATGAAGCGCCAGAGAGTCGCGGTGGTGGCGAGGTCGCGTCCGATGCACTCATCCACAGTGAGTTCGTAGCCCCACCCATCCCGTCCGAGTGCTTGGCGGTAGCGGATGTACCCAAGCAGCTGACCGGGATCACTGCGGTCTCGCACGCCGTAGGTGAAGGCTCCGTGGGCGTCGGCAGCCGGTTCGCGCATCGCCCAGAACGTCTCCGAGCGGTCCACGTATCCATGGTGGGACGGCGCGACCTGCTCATAGCAACTCCGCACTGCGGGCCAATCCTGGGCCGTCAGCCGCCCGACTTCGAGGTCTGAGCCGAACCGAATTGCAGCCAAGCTCCGCGACGGCACCCGGAAGCCACCTTGACCGCCGGCGATCTCCCATCCACCGCTGCGATACACACGGGTGGACGCCGGGTGCAGAGTGCTCACCGAGATTTCGTGGTCGCGCATCCACTGGAGCGCGTGCTCCATGAGCGTTCGGCACACGCCGCGACCGCGATCTTCCGGGCGCACCACCACCCCGGCGACTCCGCCCATCGGCACCGATCGGCCTACTGTCCACTGTGCGGCAGGTAAGACACGCGCCCCACCCACGAGACGCCCGCCATCGAATGCACCGACCGCGAACGCATCATCTCTGACCCGTGTCGTCCAACTGATCCGATCGGCCTCAGGACGACCGAACGCTTGGGATCGGATATCGAAGTACGCATCGAGGTCGTTGTCATCGATCTCACGAATCTCGAACGCGCTCACTGCTCCCTCGCTCGGCGAGCGCGGGCCAGGTGCTTCGCGTCACACGCCTCGCTCACGATTTCCCCTCTTGGCCCTGCGGGCCGGGCCGGTCGGGCCCCGCTCGGCGAGCGCGGGCCAGGTGCTTTGGTTCATACGCCTCGCTCACACTCTTCCTGCTGACGGGCAGATGTCGTCGAGCAGGCAGTCGTCGCAGCGGGGCTTCCGAGCGTTACAGACCCGGCGACCGTGCAGAATTAGGCGCAACGACATGGCGCCTCGATCATCCGGCGCCAGGATGCCGTTGAGATCGAGCTCCACCTTCACCGGATCAGTCTCGTTGGTGAGGCGCAGGCGTTTTGAAAGACGGAGGACGTGCGTATCCACGGGGAGCCCGGGAAGTTCGAAGGCCACCGACCTCAGCACGTTGCCGGTCTTGCGGCCGACGCCCGGCAGTGTGACGAGATCGTCGAGTTCGAAGGGCACTTCACCGTCGAACCGGTCTCGGACTGCGGTGGCCATGCCGATCAGGCTCTTCGTCTTTTGGCGGAAGAACCCAGTGGCGTGGACCAGTTCCTCCACCGCCGAGGGATCAGCAACGGCAAGCGCATCGGGAGTTGGAAACTGCGCAAAGAGCGCCGGGGTGACGGAGTTGACCATCTCGTCGGTGCACTGGGCCGAGAGGATGGTGGCGGCCAGGAGTTGGAACGGCGAGTCATGACGGAGCGCGCAGAGTTCGTCCGCACTGCCCGGGTACTCCGAGGCGAGCCGTTCGGTCACTATCGCCGCGCGTGATTTCGCGCCTCGGGGTCTGGCCATCGCCGGAAGGTAGCGTCTCGGACGATGGCTGCCCTTCGAGATAGTGAAATCGGGGCGGCCGCAGCCGTGCTTGGGTTGCGCACGATCGATGCCGCAACCACTCGAGATGCCGGCCATGAAGCCTTTCCCGACGGGTTATGGCTCGCCCTAAACCGTGATCCAGACAGATGCCGCATCGCGCTGAGTCCGGCTGGCGATGTCGGCGTGGTGGCGTTCCCTTCAGACACCTTCTCGCCCTCGCGTCAACAGCTTGCCGTCGGAGCGCTGGCAACGGCGAGCTCCGAGCAACTGGCCATCACGATCGCCATGGGCATCAATGGGATCGACGGTGGGCGTGGCGCGTCGGCTTGGCTTCCCGGATCGGACCCGAGGATCCTGCACGCGCTGCTTGACCAGGGATTTGCCGTCGACCGCGAGCAACACCAGATGCGAGTTCCGCTCCCCCTTGCCGAGCCGGCAGCATGGCCCGATTCGATAACGGTTCGAGCCTTTCGCCCCGGAGTTGATGAGCCCGCTTGGCTTCACGTCAACAACCGAGCGTTCGCCAATCACCCGGACCAGGGCGCATGGATCGAACGCACCTTGCAACGCCGCATGGAAGAGCCCTGGTTCGATCCGAACGGCTTCCTCCTCGCATGGGCCGACACCACCCTCCTCGGCTTCTGCTGGACCAAAGTCGTGGCCGATGTCGAACACTCCGAACCGAAGCGAGGAACGAGCCGAGGTGAGCAGCGAGGCAGCGTCCCGAGCCACACGACGCTCTCGACATCCGAGCGAACGAGCCATCAGGGCGAGCGAACGAGGCATCGGCACGGGGAGATATTCGTTGTTGGGGTTGACCCGGATTCGCAGGGGCTGGGGCTTGGGCGTGCGCTGGTGGTCGGTGGGCTCGAGTACCTGGCGAAGGCGCGCGACTGCGACACTGGGGTCCTCTACGTAGCCGCAGGAAACGCCGCAGCCGTCGGGTTGTACCACTCGCTGGGTTTCGTGGTGCACCGAACTGATACTGCCGTGGTGCGATCCGAAAAGGATGCAGGATGACCGCTCGATATGGCGCCGACCGATCTGTGTTCGAGGCATTCCTGGTTGCAACGGGCCAACCTCGCTATCGGGTCGATCAGGTGTGGGACGCGCTCTACGGCCAACGTCGTCCACTTGAATCGGCCACCAATCTCCCCGCCTCGCTGCGCGACGAGTTGGCGGCCGCGTTTCCACTCTCACTGACCCCGCTCCTGGAACTGCGGGGCGACCACGACACCACCATCAAATGGTTGCATGGCACCGCCGACGGCGCGCAGGTCGAGACCGTGCTCATGGTTTCGCCGAATCGCGCGACCGTGTGCGTTTCATCGCAAGCCGGTTGTGCGATGGGCTGCACATTTTGTGCGACCGGCCAAGCCGGTTTCGTGCGCCACCTCCACGCCGAGGAAATCGTCGAGCAGGTGCTGCTCGCTGCGCATGCCTCGCCGACGCCGGTGACCAACGTGGTGTTCATGGGGATGGGTGAACCGCTCGCGAACTACGACGCCACCTGGGCGGCGGTCGAACGTATCCACGGCGACCTTGGGATCTCGGCGCGTCGCATCACGATCTCCACCGTAGGGATCGTGCCCGGTATACGCCGTCTTGCTCGCGAGAACATTCCGATCACCCTGGCGGTGTCGCTCCACGCGGCCAACGACCATCTCCGCACCACCATGATCCCGATCAATCGGCGCTATCCACTCACCGAACTGGTCGATGCCGCGCATGAGTACGCCAGGACACGCGGACGGCGGGTCACCTTTGAATACGCCTGCATCGACGACGTGAACGATCAGCCGGTCCACGCCAGGGAATTGGCAGAGTTGTTGCGACCACTTGGTCCACTCGGCGCCCATGTAAATATCATCCCGCTCAATCCGACCGCAGACTTCGAAGGTAAGGCCCCGTTGATGACTCGGGTCCGCCAGTTTGCGGAAGCGCTCGCGGAGGAAGGCGTGAATGCCACGGTCCGACGCAATCGCGGTACCGACATCGATGCCGCCTGCGGACAGCTGCGAAATCGCGCGACCGTTGGACTGCCTGACCCGTCGACAAGAATGGCCACGTGAATCAGCACCGCTTTCTCAATCAGACCCAGCCCCAGACACTCGTGAACGCCACGATTATTTGCTACATCGAGGCAGTGTTCGCCCTGATCAGCGGATACGCACCCTTCGTCATTGTTGCGGCGGGTCTCGGGGCCGGTGGTTACGGGATCGCGAATGAGAAGAAATGGGGCTACGCACTCGCAGTGGGCGGCGCGGTGCTCCAGGTTGCGATCTGGCTCCGCCTCTACGGAGCTGATGTCCTCGGGTTCCCGCAGATCATCTCGGTGGCATTCGCGGTGATGTTGGTGGTGTTGTTGGTCCACCCGATGAGTCGCGAGTACCAGCGCATCTGGTTCCGCTGATCAGCGAGCGAAATACCCGAAACTTCACCGCAATCGGGACCAGCCGTACACTCGACCGATGCCCACAGCCCGCGAGTTCATCGATGGTGTAACGGCGCGCCTCGAACCGTTGGACCAGGCGGCAAACCGGGCATGGTGGGACGCGAGTACCGCAGTCTCTAAGGAACACGAAGCGCAAAGAGTTGCCGCCGATCTCGCGCTCCGGACCGCACTCGGCGACACCGCCTCGTTCGAGCGGCTGGCGGCCATCCGGGCGTCCGGCGATACCCAACTCCTTCGAGAAGCAACGGTCTTGCACGACCGCATGCTCCCGCATCAAGTGTCGATGAACACCCGCGAGGCGATCACTCGGCTGGAAGCAGATCTGGACGCCACCTTCAACCGTTTCCGCGCCGACGTCGACGGCGAGGTCTGCGATGACAACGCCATTGCTGCAGTACTCCGCACTTCGGACGACCCCGTCCAGCGGCGCCGCACGTGGGAGGCGTCCAAACAGGTCGGTGCGGCCGTCGTCGACCGCGTGCGCGCGCTCGCGCATCTTCGGAATCAGGCAGCTCGCGAAGTAGGGGCGCGCGACTTCTTCGCACTCTCGCTTGCAACCGCCGAACTCGATGAAACGCGACTCATGGCAACGCTCGACGCGGTGGACGAGGCAACCCGGGGACACTTTGAGGAGTGGAAGGCCGCGGGCGATGCACAGAGGGCCGATCGGTTCGGGTGCTCAGTCACGGAGCTCCGACCGTGGCACTACGACGATCCGTTTTTCCAAGCAGCCCCCACCACGGACGAGTTGGATCTCGACACGTGGTTTCGCAACGCCGATCTGGTTGAGCTGACCCGCACGACCTACGCCGGGATCGGGCTCGACGTCGATCCGATCCTGGCCCGCAGCGACCTGGAATCTCGGGAAGGCAAGAGTCAACACGCGTTCTGTATCAACATCAATCGCGGCCAAGATGTACGGGTGCTCTGCAACAACGTCCCTGGGACTTATTGGGCGGAAACGATGCTGCACGAGTTTGGGCACGGGGTGTATGACGCCGGGGTTGACCCGGAACTCCCGTGGAGTCTGCGGACGATGCATCCCCTCACCACCGAGGGCATCGCGATGTTGTTCGGACGCCTCACCCTCGATCCGGGATGGCTCCGACAAGTACTTGCGATCGCTCCGAACGCAGTGGACGCGGCGGCCGACGCGCTGGCCCGACGGCGAGTAGTCACGATGTTGGTGTTCGCCCGGTGGGTCCTGGTGATGACGAACTTCGAGCGCGGGTTCTACGCAGATCCCGACGCCGATCACAA
>JANPBJ010000040.1:0-16233 GCA_031430375.1 Acidimicrobiia bacterium | reverse complement strand
CCGGCCCCCGTTCACGGGTGAGAGCCGCTCCCACATCTCGGTCTGGCAGAAGAACTCCTAGATACCGGCGATGGGGGATGCGCGCCGCACACCCTTGGACCTGATTGGCCGGTATTCCGAATCGGACGTCGTGGGCTTGCTCCTGGATCACTCGTGAATGGTCGGTTCGGACCCGGAGCCGCGGCGCGTACGCGCCGCCGCGAATCGACAGGCGGCTTCGGTGCTTCGTCGGCGAGACTCTCGTGATGGCTACCGTGCGAGACGCAGGTCCTGCCGATGCAGACGACGTCCAGGCGGTGTGGGCCGCCGTTGCCGCAGAGGGCGAATGGATCGGTACCGAGCTCCCGCTTCGCGCCGGATGGGGTGATCGTTTCCGGGCCGCGCTCACCGTCCCTGAATCGCCCTGGTTCGTCGCCGAGGTGGGAGGGCACGTCGTCGGTGGCGTCTTCGTCCAGGACACGCATGGTGTCGCTCACCTTGGGATGGCCGTCCTCGAGAGCAATCGGGGAACCGGACTCGGTCGCTCGCTATTGAACGCAGCGGTGGGCTGGGCGCGCGATCGCGGTTGCTACAAGGTGACCCTCGAAGTGTGGCCCCACAACACCCGCGCCCGCCGGCTGTACGAGAGCGCCGGGTTCGCAGATGAGGGCTACCTCAAGCGTCACTACCGGCGGAAGAGCGGCGCCCTGTGGGACGCGGTCGTCATGGCGTTGATCCTCGACCACGACTCGCCCGGGCGTCCCGCAAGCTCAACGGACCTGCCAATCAGCCGGCGATAGGAGATGGTGCGTCACACCGGAACTGACGATGGTGTGGCGCGCTCGTCTGGTCGGCGCCGGCCGGCGCGCAGCATGCTCAGGTAGCGCCTCGGTGCCCGGTCGCCCATCTGCGAGCGGATGCGTTCGGCGATCGCAGCGAGCAGCGGCTCGCGTACGTCGGCATCGATCTTCCGATACAGCGACGTTGAGCGCAGCAGGTCAGCGAACCCTTCGCCATCGAACCACTGGACGACCGGGTACCACCGCACGACTGTCGGTTCGAAGAGACCATCGCGGTCTTCGTTCGGTGGTCCCCAGCCTTCATTTGTCGCCAGCACTTCATCCTCGAGGGGTGGATCACCACAGTCGGAGTTGCCGGGACAGAACCGCTCGTGAAGGTCTGCGGTCTCGGCGTACACCTCGAGTTCGCCGGGGAGGCGGACCACGACGTTGCCGAGGAGTGCCAGCCATCCGCCGGGGAGAAGGACGTCGTGCGCTCGGCGCCACCCGATCGATGGGTCGACCCAATGCCACGACGAGGCGGCCACGAGGAGGTCAAAGCATCGGTCACGGTCGTCCCATGATTCGAACGTTGTGGTCTCAATCTCGACGTTCCGGAAGGTCTCCAGCTGTTGGCGAGCGAGTGCTGCGAGGGCGTCGCCCGGCTCGACTGCCGTGACCGAACAACCGAGCGCCGCGAGCGATCGTGTCGCCTGGCCAGTACCGCAACCCACTTCGAGGATGGCGCTTCGATGGTCCACGCCGGTGATCGCGACCAGATCCGCGAATAGCTCATCGGGGTACGTCGGGCGAACCCGGTCGTACACGTCGGGCACCTCATTGAACACCCGACCCAGATCGCGATTGAACCCCAGGCCCAGGTCGCGCGGAGCCGCGTCAGTCATTGTGTCCGTTGTTCCTTCACACGTGGTGAGTCCTCCAGTGCACGCTTCAAGGCCGCGAGCGTCCCCCGGATCTGCGCGCAGAGGTGATGTTCCCGATCGGCGACTGCGGCCGCTGCCTCGTCGAGTGGCATCTCACCGACGCGGCCTCGAAAGCCGTCACCCGGCGTCCAGTGCCACTCGAACGCCTCAGTGACGATCGTTCCTCCTCGTTCGGCGTGGAACGTGAACGTCCATACCGTGCCTACTTCGCCGGGAGGGGCCACGCAGAACGAGAATCGTTTCCGAGGGTCGGCCTCGATGACCGTGAGCTCCGTTTCCCATTCGCCTTCCGAATCCCGGTTCTGCCCGCGAAAGATCGCACCGACCGCAGCGTGACGAACCGAGCCGATCCACTCGCCGCCGAGGTGCTCCGAGCTCCATTGCCCCATCTTGGGGAGATCCGTCACGGCGGCGTACGCAACGTCTGTATCAACGGCGATCCAGATTTCGCGGTGTCCCGACATTCGGAGGTCCTTGTACACGCTGCCCATCCTTGTACTGGCGCAGCACTCCGACGCAACACGATGTGCCCGCTCGAAGTCCTCGCAACTCTGCGGGAGATAACTCTTGCGCCGACGCTCGTGTCCGACCTGCCGTGTCGGGTGTCGCCCTGCGCTGGCGGGTCGACCGTGGATCGAGCAGAATCGTCGGGTGGAGATTCTGTTCGTCGCCGGTTTCGCTCCGATTGTGGCCGACCCCGAAGCGGGGAAGGCCTTCTACCGGGATGCTCTGGGACTGCCACTCGAGGTCGTGTCCGGCGACTACATCGCGGTGGACGGTTTCGCCGGCACGAAGCACCTCGGCGTCTGGCCACTTGCCGATGCCGCAATGTCGTGCTTCGGTACGACCGAATGGCCGAGCGACGTTCCGGTCCCGCAGGCCACCATCGAGTTCGAGGTAGCCGACGTTGCCGCCGCGGCCGCCGAGCTTGTCGACTCCGGCTACGAGCTGATCCACGACAAACGGACCGAGCCATGGGGACAGACGCTCGCCCGACTGCTCGGACCGGAAGGCTTGCTGATCGGACTCACCGAGACCCCGTGGTTGCACCAACAGAGCTGACAGATCGGTCAGCCGGCGGGTTCCCGACGGCGGACGGTTCCGGCCGCTTGAGTTCGACCGCCGGAGTTCGACCCTCAGTCCGACCGCTCAGTCGGACGTGTGGTCGGTCCAGGCTTGGCCATCCCAGTACCGGAGACGATGTTGGCCGTGGGGATCCGGGAACCACGCGGCCGCCGGGAGGCTTGTGGGTGCCGCAGCCGGTGCAGGCACAACGGGAGCCACAACCGCCGGACCGGGGACGGCCGGACCGGGAACAGCCGGCGTCATGACGGCTGCGCCAACTCCGCCCGTGGGGAGCATCGCCCGGGTTCGTTTGTCCTTGCTCCGACGCACGATGCCGACGATGAGCAGAATGATCCCCGCCACCCCAAGCAGTCCGCCGGCCACGATCGCAAGGAGCCATCCGACGTTGTCGAGGAAGATGTCTTCGAGTGGGTGCTGGACGATCACCCGGGTGCGTTGCGCAGTGTCGAATCGCAACGTGTAACGACCCGGTCGGGGAACTTCAAACTCAACGGTGCTCCGGTAGTTGCCGCCGCTGTTGTTCGTGATGGTCTCGTTGGGGCTGGTGCTCTTGACGCGAATGTCGCGGCCGTCGGGGTCGGTGACCGTCAGTTCGCTCGGGTCGAGGCCGACCGGAGCGAGGTCGTAGACGAGGTAGGTGCCCTTCTCGAGTTTGATCTGGGCGGTCCCCGGGACTGTGTACGCAGGGCTGTCGAGGAAATCGACGAAGCGGGTGGCGAATCCGATGATTCCGGCAACGGCAACGATGATGCCAAGCACGAGAACTGCGATGGAGATCAGCAGCCCTGGACCCTTGGCGGACTTGGTGGTGGACATCCCCCGACGCTAGATGCGCCACCTGCTGATGACGGTGCTTATCCCGGGTCAACCTGGAGCTTGACCGGTCGACTGGCCGAAGGGTTGCGGGTCGAGCCTTGTACTTCGTCATCGGGACCGAACTGGATCATGGAGCCGCGTGACGCGTTACCCAACGATGGAGAAGACCACCGCATCCTGGATGTGATCACCCACGCGCAACCGGCGCCGCAGGACGCCCTCCCGGATCGCGCCGGCCCGCTCGGCCACGGCTTGACTCGGCGTGTTTCCGACCGCGGCCAGGATTTCGACCCGGCCCAGTCTGAGCTCGCCGAGTCCGAATCCGCTCACCAGCCGGGTGGAACGAGTCGCGAATCCACACCCGGTTCGCGGGGAACGCACCCAGTACCCGAGGTTGGCCCATCGGTTCAGGCGATCGATCCCGTTCATGCCCACGACCCCGAGCACGGAATCCGACTCGACTTCTCGGACCACGAAATGGAACTCCTGACCCTCGCTGAACGCACGTGCGGCCCGTCGGACCCATTCCGTTGCATCGACCTCGCTGTACTCGGGGTGCGCCCAGGCCATCCATGGCCGAAGTTCCGGGAGCGACTCGCGTACCGCGGCGTGCAGCTCGCTCGCATCTGCGGCGCGTGGCGGACGGAGTTCGACAACGCCATCAGTTAACCGAATGCCCCGCACCATTTCCCCAGTCTCTCGCGCGCGCGGTACGCGACAGGCCGACGGTTTCGATGAAGCGAGCGTTCGGCCGTCTCTGGCCCGACTCTGGCCCGTCTCTGGCCCGACTTTGGCGCAGTTTGCATGCCCAGAGGCATGACTTCTGCGCCAAAGTCGGGTTGGGTGGGCTGGGCGCGCATGACTTCTGCGCCAACATGGGGGATGCGTCGAATTGGTGTCGTCGTCCTCACCCTCGGTCTGACGTTGCACTCGATTGTGGGTGTGGCCGCCGGGTCGGCTGTGTCGCCCACGGCGGTGGTTCCCCCCTCCCCGACCGGCAGCCCGTATTGGCCGGGCTGGGACATTGCGCGTGCCGTTGCGATCGCGCCTGATGCCACGGTCGGGTTCGTCCTCGATGGTTTCGGCGGCCTGCACGGCTTCGGAATCGGTGGGCACGCGCCACCACGGGTGCCGTCGAACGCTCCGTACTGGCGGGGTTGGGATGTTGCGCGCGGACTTGCGCTGCGCAATGCGTCGAGTGGATACGTCATTGACGCGTTCGGTGGTCTTCACCCATTCGGTGGTGCACCCGCCGCCACCGTGGCGTTGCCCTACCACCCGGGCCAAGACACCACGCGTGGGATCGCGCTGAGCCCGAACGGAACTGGTGCGTATGTGGTGGACCGCGCTGGTGGTGTTGTGCGCGTTGGTCTGGGTGGCGCGCCGGCGCCGCCGCGACTCACCCTGTCGACTCCCTTGTCGGTTCCAAACGCCGCGGATATCGCCGTCCTCTCGGATGGCAGCGGCGGGTTTGTGCTCGACGGTGTGGGCGCGCTGCATCATCTCGGGGTCCCGAGTGTTGTCCCGATCGGCCGTGTGCCGTCGTGGCCGGGTTGGGATATCGCGCGGGGGATCGCGCTGTTGCCGGACCGATCCGGCGGACTCGTGCTCGACGGTTTCGGCGGGCTGCACGGGTTCGCGCTGGGCAATGGCGTTCCCCAGCTCAACGTCTCCACATTTCTGAGTGGCCTTACCAATCCGTGGGACCTCGCCTTCAGTCCCGACGGGTGGATCATCTACACCCAACGGCCCTACGGGATCTTCGCGGTGCGCGCGGATGGGACCGGAAACCGGCGATTGCTCCGACCGTCGGACCTGCTCGTGGCGTCCGAGGCGGGCGCGATGGGTCTTGCGCTTGACCCCAACTTCGCGGTGAACCGGCGCGTGTACGTGTGTTTCGCGTCGCGCGCGGTCGGCCGCGGAGACGATGTGCGCCTCGCACGCTTCGCGGTGAATGCCACCTGGACCGGGCTGACCGGACGTCGAGATCTCATGACCGGCGTACCGATCAATCCCGTGGGTCAGCTCGGTCGCCATTCAGGGTGTCGACCGCGCTTCGGCCCCGATGGCTATCTGTGGGTCGGTACCGGCGACGCCGCGGTTGGCACTGTCCCACAAGATCTGCACTCACTGGGTGGCAAGGTCGTGCGTATCGACACCAATGGTGTTGGGGCACCTGACAATCCGTTCTATGCCCTGTTCGCTGATCCGCGGATCTTTAGCTACGGCCATCGCAATGTGCAGGGGCTGGCATTCTCACCCGCCCGTCCGGGTTGGCATGGCATCTCGGTCGAACACGGCCCCGGCATCGATGACGAAGCCAACCGGTTGGTACCGGGCAACTTCGGGTGGGATCCGATTCCTGGATACAACGAGGCGGTGCCGATGACCGATCTCGCAAAATTCCCGACCGCGATTTCGGCGGTGTGGTCGTCGGGCAATCCCACCATCGCGCCGTCGGGGGCAGCGTTTCTCAGCGGTGCCCGGTGGCGGTCGTGGCGCGGTGCGCTCGCGGTCGGTGTGCTCCGGGGGTCACACCTGCGGATCTTCTTGATGCGGGCCGACGGCTCGGTGCGCGCGTCGGTCACGCGTCTCGCGACCGGAGTTCGTCTGCGCACGCCGGTACAAGGGCCGGACGGCAATCTGTACGTGACCACCGACAACCGGCCGGGTGGCGACGTGATTCTGAGGGTCAGGCCGACCTGACGCCGACCTGACGCCGGTCACGAACCCGTCACCGTCGGCGTATGGCACCAGATAGCGGGACTCGTTGTGGGTAGTGTCGGCACGTGGCCGACCAGGCAGAGTTTGCCGATCTCGCGATGCCCTTCATGTCGGGCTTATACGCGGCCGCGTTGCGTATGACGCGCAATCCGAGCGATGCCGAGGATCTCGTCCAAGAGACCTATCTCCGTGCGTACCGCGGCTTTGGTGGATTCCAAGAGGGCACGAACCTCAAGGCGTGGCTCTACCGCATCCTCACCAATACCTTCATCAACATCTACCGGGCGAAGAAACGTCGGCCGCAGCAGGAGACCTTGGACGATGTGGAGGACTTCTACCTGTACCGTCGCATCGGTGGTCTCGAGGCCGTCGATGCCAATCGTGGTCCGGAGGCCGAGGTGTTGGATTCGATCCCGGACACCACCATCACCCAGGCCATTGAGGAACTCCCAGAGCAGTTTCGGATGGCGGTCCTGCTCGCTGATGTCGAAGGATTCTCGTACAAGGAGATTGCCGACATCATGGACGTTCCGATCGGTACGGTGATGAGTCGGCTGCATCGGGGAAGAAAGCAGTTGCAGCGACGGTTGTGGGATCTTGCGATCGAACGAGGGCTGGTCCCAATCGGGTCATCGCCCGCCGAGAAATAGGAACCGGTATCGAGACGATGGACTGCGACGGAGCGATACACCGGGTGTACCACTACCTGGACGGAGAGATGACGGTCTGGAAGCGGCGCGCCATCAAACGCCACCTCGACGACTGTCCGCCGTGTGCGGAGGGGTTCGATTTCGAGATCGAGATCCGCCGGGTGATTGCGGTGTCCTGTTCCGAAGAAGCACCGGCGGCATTGCGCCATCGGATCGGCCAAGCCCTCGGCCTGGAGTAGGCAGGCCGGAGTTGTAGCGCCCGGTCCGGAGGCCTCTACGATGGGCCGGGCCCACGAAACCGTCAGGAGTGCACGCGTGACCAAGTTGACCTCGTCGATCCGCAGCGCGACGCTCGTCGCAGTGCTCTTGGTGCTCGCCGGTTGCGGCGGGGACGCGGCGCTGCCGTGGCATTACTGGATCGCACCGGCGATCGCTTTCAGCGTCTTGCTCCTGGTGTGCGTGTCGCTCCCCCTCAAGTACTACCGCAAGGTGTATCGGCTGAAGCACCGCGGTCGCTGATCGCGATGGTGGCAGCGGCAGGTGACGGTCACGGACCCGAGCCGGTCGATTGGCGCCTCGCCGAGCGAATTGCGAAGCGGGTTGCCGGCCGGGATGCTTTCGCAGATTCCTACCTTTCGTCGTCACTGCACCTGGACTTCAATGCTGCCACAGCCCAGGCGGAGCAGGCTGTGGCGGAGTACACCGGTCTGATTTCGCCGGGGCGTGCGGTCGCCGCGGTCGTGGACCGTGACGGCTGGGTGCAGGCCAACGTTCGCTCGATGCGTACCTTGCTTCGACCGCTCAGCGATCGGGTGGGTCCCAAGATGGAGCGGAGTCCCTTGGCTTCGGTCGGTCGGCGCGTGGCGGGCACTGAACTCGGCGTGCTGCTTGGATACGTCGCGCAGCGGGTGCTGGGTCAGTACGACCTGCTGGTCCCCGATGACGACGGTGGCTTCACCGATGACCGCGTCTATTACGTAGGCGCCAACGTGCTCGGACTCGAAAAGCGTTATGCGTTTCGCCCCCGGGATTTCCGTTTGTGGATCGCGCTCCATGAGGTCACGCACCGTGCTCAGTTCACCGGTGTCCCATGGTTGCGTCAGTACTTCCTCGACCAGGTACACGAACTCGTCGGCGGGTTCGAACCGGATCCCGGGATGGTCTTCGCGGCGGTCGGGCGCGCGGCCGATGCGATTCGTCACGGCCGAAGCCCGATGGATGAGCGTGGGTTGGTGGGGCTGTTCGCGTCTCACGATCAGCAGGCCGCGATGGACCGGATGCAGGCCTTGATGTCGCTGCTCGAAGGTCACGGAAACGCGGTGATGAACCAACTGGGCGCTTCGATGATCGATGGTCAGGAGCGGATGGCCGAGGTGCTGTCGACGCGGCGCAATGCCCGGGGCGCAACCGCGCTGCTGCACCGGCTGATGGGCCTCGAGATGAAGATGCGCCAGTACGAGGTGGGCGAAGCGTTTGTGGAGGCAGTCACCGAGGAGGCGGGGTTCCGTGCGCTCGATGCCGCATGGCGCGGTCCTGAGCTCCTGCCCACGCTCGCGGAACTCGCCGTGCCGACCGACTGGTTGGCTCGGGTTGGCACCACCGTCACCCGGTGACGCCTGACTTTTCGGGGCTGGCGGCGCCCGTGGTGGTTGCTTGCTCGGGAGGCGCAGACTCGATTGCCCTTCTTGTGCTCGCCGCCGAAGCCGGCCTCGAGCCCGTCGCGGTCCACATTGACCATGGCCTGAGGCCCGATAGCGCCGCGGACGCCCACGTGGTGGCAGCGGGGGCCGACGCGCTCGGGGTGAGGTGGCAGTCGGTTGCGGTCGTGGTTGCCAATGGCGGGAACCTCGAAGCCCGGGCCCGAGACGCTCGGTACGCCGCACTGCACGCCGCGCGTCGCGCACTGCACGCGACCGTGATTCTCGTTGCCCACACTGCCGATGATCAGGCCGAGACCGTCCTGCTCAACTTTCTGCGCGGCTCGGGGAGCGCGGGCCTTGCGGGGATGGCGGCGCGTCGCGGCGATCTTGCTCGTCCGTTGTTGCATCTTCGTCGGGCCGACGTGCGCGCAGTCGCGCTCGGCCGCGGCTTGCAGGTTGTGGACGACCCCACGAACGCCGACGTGCGTTGGCGCCGCGCGTGGATCCGTCATGAGGCGTTGCCGATGCTGAGCCGCGGCGTGGAGCGCGATCTCGTGCCCATTCTCGTGCGCCAAGCCGAGGTGCTGCGCGCAGAGTCGGATCTTCTCGACCAACTCGGCGACGACGTATTGCGCGCCGCGACGATCGGAGGTGCTGGTAATCCTGGCGCCGGCGAAGTTCGGGCGCGCGACTTGCTCGCGGCGCCGCTGCCGGTGGCACGTCGCGCGATTCGGCGTTGGCTCGGTATGCCGCCGCCGTCGGCCGATGAGGTGGAGCGCGTACTGGCCGTTTCGCGCGGCGATGCCGTGGGTACGGAACTGGCAGGCGGCCGCCGGGTGCGCCGGTCGGCTGGCCGGCTGACCCAGGAACTACCGTGACGCTCATGCTCGATCCGCACGTTGGTCAGACCATCGTGTCAACCGAAGCATTGCGATCGAGAGTGGCCGAACTCGGGGCCCAGATCACTGAGGATTACCAGGGACGACCCCCGTTGTTGCTCGGGATCCTCAAAGGCGCGTTCATGTTCATGAGCGACCTTTCTCGCTCCATCGAACTGCCGGTGGAGTTCGATTTCATGGCGGTGTCGTCCTACGGATCGGCCACCCGATCCTCTGGTGTGGTGCGCATCATCAAGGACCTCGACATCGAACTCACCGATCGCCACGTGATCATCGTGGAAGACATCGTCGATTCGGGTCTGACGCTCGCATACCTCAGGCGCACGCTCGCGACGCGAGATCCGGCATCGCTCGAGGTCTGCACCCTGCTGCTCAAAGAGGGCCAGCAGAAGACCGAGCTCGATCTTCGGTACGTGGGTTTCACCATCCCGCCCACCTTTGTGATCGGCTACGGCCTCGATGTGGCGGAGCGCTATCGCAACCTCGAGTCGATCGTCGAGTACGAACCCTGAGGCACCACCCGCAGCCGCGGTCCCTGAACTCCACCGCACCAGGAGAGTTGCATGAGCGAGTCCGCCGCTACTGACGGTATTGACCTCGATCGGATTTCGCGCGCGGTGCGCGAGATCCTGATCGCCGTGGGCGAAGACCCCGACCGCGACGGATTGCTCAGGACCCCGGAGCGGGTGGCTCGGATGTACGAAGAGATCTTTGTCGGACTCCGCGAGGATCCGGCGCAGCACCTGAGCATGACCTTCGAGGCGGGTCACGACGAGATGGTGATGGTCCGAGACATTCCGCTGTATTCGGTGTGTGAGCACCACCTGGTGCCGTTTCACGGGGTCGCCCATGTGGCCTATATCCCTGGTGACGATGGGCGCATTACCGGCTTGTCGAAGTTGGGCCGGCTGGTGGAGGGGTACGCCCGTCGACCCCAAGTCCAGGAGCGGCTCACCACCCAGGTGGCCGACGCCATGATGACGATGCTCAATCCCAAGGGCGCGTTCGTGGTGATGGAGTGCGAACACCTCTGTATGTCGATGCGCGGCGTCCGCAAGCCGGGATCACTCACCGTGACCTCCGCGGTGCGCGGCATGTTCAAAGACAGTCCGGCCACCCGGGCCGAGGCGATGGCCTTGATCGGGCCGCCCCGTTCACGGAGCTGAGAACCCTCGGGGTGCCCTGTACGCTGCCTGGCCTGATGTTCCGGTGGGCGACGATCGCAGGGCCGGTCATGGGTGTGGTGAACGTCACCCCTGACTCCTTTTCCGACGGTGGGCGTTTCCTCGCGTCCGACTCGGCAATCGCGCACGGCACCGAGCTCGCGCGGCTCGGAGCGGCGGTGCTGGATATCGGCGGCGAATCAACCCGTCCCGGTGCCGAGCCGGTGGATGCGGCAACCGAAATCGCACGTGTGATCCCCGTGATCGAAGCACTCGCCGAGGCCGTGGGCGTTCCGGTCAGTGTCGACACCCGGAAGGCCGAGGTGGCAGCTGCGGCCCTGGAGGCCGGTGCGACGATTGTCAACGATGTCTCGGCGGGTTCGGATCCGGCGATGTTCGAGGTGGTCGCGGACTCCGGGGCGGGATACGTGGCGATGCACATGCTGGGGATACCCGCCACCATGCAGCGGGACCCGCAGTATCAAGACGTGGTGACCGACGTGACTCATTTCCTGGCCGGGCGCCTGGATGCGGCCAGGGCCGCGGGTATCCACGAGGATGCGCTGATGGCGGATCCCGGCATCGGGTTCGGCAAGACCATCGAACAGAATCTGGCGCTTCTCGCGAGTTTGCCGGAGCTGATCGCTGGCGTTGGGGTCCCGGTGTTGGTGGGGACCTCGCGGAAGAGTTTTCTTGGTCGGTTGATCGATGTCGATGAGCCCGCGGCGCGTGATGACGCCACGCTGGCCACGGTGGTGTGGGCGCTCGAACGAGGCGCAGCAATGGTGCGAGTACACGATGTACGCGGGGCCGTTCAGGTCGCGGCGGTCCTAGGAGCATTGGCGCGCGCCACGGTTGCGCGCCGGGAAGTGGTGGAGTCGCGATGACGACCTTGCGGGGACGATGGGCCCAGGGCCTTGAGCCACGGATGTTCTGCTGGATCATCAAGGACCGGCTGGCCGCGTCGGAACGACCCGGCGGATTCGCGCGGAATCACCGGAAGATCCGGCGCCAGGAAGAGCTGATCTGGTTGGCACAGCAGGGCTTTACCCGAGTGATCTCACTGCTCGACTCGCCGCACAACCTGCACGCGTATGGCGAAGCCGGCATTGCGTGTGAGCACGTTCCGATTGGTCGCCACGACGAGTTGGCCGATCGGCTGCCGATGATCTACGAGTCGATTGCGCGCCGACTCGACGACCCGGAGCAGCGGATCTTGGTCCACCACGAGGAGTTCGGCGATCGGCTCATCGGAGTCCTCGCCGGGTATCTGTTGTACACCGGCTTGGTAGAGGAGGGCCCGCACGCGACCGTGGTGATCGAACGGTTGACCGGTCGTGAGCTCGGAGCCGTCGGTCGGACCATTGTGGCGATCACGCTCGAAGACAAGATCGTTCGGCCCGGCGCGCCGCGAGCGTCCGGCGCCTAGATGGGCACGATCCTCGTCACGGGGCTCGAGGTCCTCGGGGTCCACGGGGTGTTGCCCGAGGAGCAGGTGCGGGCCCAGCCGTTCGGGATCGATCTTGAGCTCGAAGTTGATCTCGGCCCGGCCGGTCAGAGCGACGATCTCGCCGACACCATCGACTACGGAGCGATCATCGACGCGACCGTTCGGGTGGTGCAGACCGAGCGGTTCCAGTTGCTCGAACGGCTCGCGACCCGGATCGTCGAGGTGTGCCGCGTGGATGAGCGCGTCGCCGGAGTCACAGTCACTGTGCGCAAGCTGCGGCCGCCGGTCCCGGCATCGGTTGCTCACGTCGGCGTACGCATCTCGTCGTGATCACACGGTCTTCGTTGGAGCAGTCTTCGTTGGAGCAGTCTTCGTTTGAGCCGGCGTGAGTCGCGTCTATCTCGGGATCGGTTCCAATCTGGGTGACCGCCTGGGCTTCCTTCAGCTCGCGGTCGACATTCTCGTCACCATTCCTGGGATCACCGTGGCCGCGGTGTCGTCCGTCTATGAGACCAACCCAGTGGGCGGTCCGGCGCAAGACGACTTCCTGAACGCAGTCATTGCGATCGATACCACCCTCGACCCGTATGCGGTGCTGCTCGCGGCCCAGACCGCGGAACGATCCGCGCGGCGGGTCCGTGACGAGCATTGGGGGCCCCGCACGCTCGATGTCGACGTGCTCTTGTTCGAAGGAGTTCGCCTCAACGATCCGGTGCTCGTGATTCCCCACCCGTGGATGTATGACCGAGCCTTCGTGCTCGCTCCACTCCACGACCTTGATCCGAACCTGGTCGAGATGCCGGCTGGGGGCTGGGTCGGAGTGCACCGAACCGACGACTCGCTGAGCGTGGGGGCTTCACCGTGATTGGGCCGGACGCTCGATCGTTGGCGCTCATCGGGCCGGGGCGGGCCGGATGCACGGTCGTGTCGGCATTGGTGGGCGTGGGCTGGCGGGTCGCCGGGGTTGCGGGCCGTGATGTGGCCTCAGCGTCGGTGCGGGAAGCCGCCGATCGCTTTGGTGCACCCGCGAGGTCGGTGGCCGCCGTGGTCGCCGGAGCGAACTTGGTGATCGTCTCGACCCCGGACCGCGCGATCGCAGCCGTGGCCGTGGAGCTCGCGCCGGTCGTGGTGCCCGCAACGTTGGTGATCCACCTCGCCGGTTCTATTGGGCTCGACGTCCTCGGGGCGTTGTCGTGTCGGGTCGGTGCGCTGCATCCTTTGCAGACCATGCCAGAGTCGGGCCCAGGCCTGTCGCGAAGCGGCGAGGGGTTGGCGGGTTCGTGGTGTGCCGTGGCGGGTGACCCCGAGGTTGAAGCGATCGCGCGGGAGCTGGAGATGCTTCCGTTTGCACTGGCAGATGCTGACCGAGCGCGGTATCACGCGGCCGCGTGCATCGCGAGCAACCACCTCACCGCGCTCCTCGCGTCAGTGGCGGAATGTGCTCCGATCCCGCTAGAGGCGTTCCTGCCCATTGTGCGAGCCGCGGTGGAGAACACTGGTGCGCTCGGACCTGCTCGCGCGCTGACGGGACCCGTGAGCCGCGGTGATGTCGAAACGGTTCGCGCTCACCTCGCGGCGATTCCCCCGAGCGAGCGCGCCGCCTACGTTGCGCTGGCCCGTCGCGCCGCGATACTCAGTGGTCGAGATCCGGATCTGGACGGGTCGCTGGCGTGAGAGGGTCGGACAGTGACGGTGTCGCAAGTGAGGGTGTTGGCGTGAGGGTGTTGGCGTGAGGGTGATCGAAACAATCGAGGGCCTGCGGGCCGACTGTGATGCCGCCCGCAGAACAGGGTTCACCGTGGGGTTGGTTCCCACCATGGGATCGTTCCATGCTGGGCACCGTTCGTTGATAGCAGCGGCCCGCGCCGAGACCGACTTCGTTGTTGTGTCGGTGTTCGTGAACCCGACCCAGTTCGGCCCCACTGAGGATCTGAGCGCGTATCCCCGCGACGACGACGGTGACGCCGCGACCACCAGGGAGGCTGGGGTCGATGTGCTGTTCCGCCCCTCGGTCGGGGCGATGTACCCAACGGGAACGCCCCAGACCATCGTGCACGTCGCGGGCCTGACCGACGGCATGTGTGGCACGACGCGTCCTACCCACTTCGACGGTGTGTGCACCGTGGTGGCGAAGTTGTTCTCGATCGTCGGGCCGGCACGGGCGTTCTTCGGCCGGAAGGACTTCCAACAACTCGCGGTTGTCCGGCAGATGGCCGCCGATCTGAATCTGCCCGTCTCGGTGGTGGGGTGTCCGTTGGTTCGCGAAACCGACGGCCTCGCGATGTCGAGCCGTAACGCGTACCTCAACCCAACCGAGCGCGCCGGTGCGCCAGCTCTGCACGCGGCTTTGGTGAGCGCAGCCGACGTGATCGTCGCGGGTGAACGTCGCCCCGCGGCGGTCGTGGCCGAGATCGCGGCCAACATTGCGATGCAGCCGGTCATGGCGTTGGAGTACGCAGAAGTCCGCGACGCGGAGTCCCTCCGCTCGTTGGAGGGCCCGGGGGCTGAACTCCGGGGGTCCTTCGTCATCGCGGTCGCGGCGCGGCTCGGCCTTACTCGGCTCATCGACAATGTGGTCGTGACCATCTCCGGGACGGGAGTGACCGTCGACGCCGGTGTCCGCGCGACCACGGACGGGCCTCAGCCCGTCGCCAACCCGTAGCATCAGCCGCCATGGATCTTCTGGTGTTGGGGAGCGGGATCGCGGGCTTGTCCGCGGCGATCCATGCGGCCCAGCGCGGCTGGACGGTCGGGGTCGTCACGAAAGGCGCGCTCGTAACGTCGGCCACCCGGTATGCGCAGGGCGGAGTCGCCGCGGCGTTGGGTGCGCCGGATTCGAGTGAGCTCCACCTCATCGACACCCTCACCGCCGGAGCGGGTCTGTGCGATCGGGACGCCGTCGAGGTGCTCGTGACCGAAGGTCCGCGGCGGGTACGCGAACTTATTGAGCTCGGTGCCCAGTTCGACCAGCAGGATGGTGTGCTCCAACTCGCGATCGAGGGCGGTCATTCTCTGCCGCGTGTCGTGCACGCCGGCGGCGATGCCACGGGTGCCGAAATCGAGCGCGCGCTCGCCGACGCGGCCCGTGCCTTGCCGAATATCGACGTCCGTGAACAGTGCTTCAGTGTGGATCTCATCGTGGAGCACGGCCGCTGTGTCGGCGTGTACGCGCTCGATGCAACCGCGGCGGCGATCGAGATTCGTGCCACCAATACCGTGCTCGCCACGGGTGGTGCCGGGCAGCTCTATGCGGTCACCACGAATCCGCCAGTCTCCACCGGTGATGGAATCGGCATGGCGTTGCGCGCCGGAGTCGCCGTCGCCGATGTGGAGTTCATGCAGTTCCATCCCACGGCCATGCATCACCCGAGCATGCCGCGGCCGCTGCTTTCCGAGGCGTTGCGCGGTGATGGCGCAGTACTGCGTGACGAGCACGGCATCCGATTCATGATGGACGAGCATCCTCTGGCCGATCTCGCGCCGCGCGATGTGGTGGCGCGAGCGATCGCTCGCCGATTGGTCGACCGCAACCTCGATCACCTCTGGCTCGACGCCACGTCGATCTCCGATTTTCCGGAACGGTTCCCCACCATCTGGGCCTCGGCCCAGGCCGCGGGGTTGGATCCGCGCACCGAGTTTCTGCCGGTCGCGCCGGCGGCTCACTATCTCTCGGGTGGGATAGCTACCGACCTTGACGGCGCCTCGACGATGCCCGGATTGTGGTCCTGTGGCGAAGCCGCGTGTTCCGGGGTTCATGGAGCGAACCGGCTTGCGTCCAACTCGCTGCTCGACGGGTTGGTGTTCGCGCCGCGGATCGTGGAATCGATCGCCGCGGGCAAGGATGGTCCCGAACCCACCGGCGTGTTGCACGGCGCGGCCTTGGAGGTCGTCGTCGGTGGTGCGGCACCACCGCCCATTGCTGACACCACGCTGGTGGCATTGCAACAGACCATGACGGACGGTGCGGGAGTGTTGCGCGAAGCCGCGAGCCTCACTCGCGCGGCAGAGCTGGTTGCCACCGATGTCGTCGCTCGCGACGTTGCCGGTCACGAGCTACGAAACCTGCTCGCCGTCGCTCGGTCGCTGGTGTCGGCCGCGTTGGC
>JANPBJ010000039.1:0-2753 GCA_031430375.1 Acidimicrobiia bacterium | reverse complement strand
CTCTGGACTCCACATGGTGAACAACCCGTCGGCCCCAACCAACCGGGCCCGTCTTCTTCCCCCTCGCCGGGCTCTCCCCCGGGTGGCCCTGGTGGGGGGTATCCGGACGAGTTCGGGGGGCCCGACGGCGGCGACGACGAGGAGATCAGCCCCGAACAGATGCAGGAAATGCTGGCCCGCCTGGCCTCCACCCCGGTCGAGGCGATCGTGACGCAGTTCGCGGTCCAGCTCCAAGAACTCGCGGTGCTGCACCTCGGGATCTCCCAGGAACAACGCGAATCGCTCCCCCAGGCGTCGATCGCGATCGATGCGCTGGGAGCAATCGTCGACAGCCTGGGCGAACGCCTCGAACCCAACACCGCGGCGCTGCGTCAGGTGATCGCCCAGTTGCGCCTGGCCTACGTGGAGATCGCCGGCGGCGGAACCCTCCCCGATCCAACGCCGAGTGATGGCCCCGGAGACGCGGGCACCGCTTGATCCGCGCGTTCCGAATCGCGGGTTCGGTCCTCGTCCTGGTCCTCCTCGTGGGTGGTGGCCTCGCGGCCAAGTTCCTCATTCCGACGAAGGCGTTCACCGTCCCGCGCGTGGGGGTGGAGGCGACGCTCGACCCGGACGGCACCATGCATGTGGTCGAGCACATCACCTACGACTTCACCGGTTCGTTCTCGTACGGCACGCGGCCGATCCCGGTCGGTACCTACGCGATCAGCGACATGACCGTGTCCGAGCACGGCGCCGCGCTCGTGAGCACCGGTGCGCCGTACAACCTGCAGTGGTACTTCACCGCGGAGAACGAGCAGCGAACGTTCGACATCGCCTACACCGTGACCGGCGCTGCCGTGGGCGCGCCCGATGTTGCCGCGGAGTACTGGAAATGGGTCGGCACCGAGCACCCGACGATCGGCCAGGTGACCGCGACGCTGCACGTTCCTCCGGGCGACGGTCGGCTCCGGGCCTGGGGCCACGGGCCGCTCACCGGGACCGTGAAGGTGGGCCCCGCCACCGTCACGTGGCGCGCGCCCGATGTTCCGACCGGCACCTTCGTGGAGGGGCGGGTCACGATCCCGGCGAGCCGCGTGCCGGCACTCGCACCGACCTCGCCGCCACAGCTCGCACGCATCCTCGCGGAGGAAAGCGCGTGGGCCAGGACGGCCAACGACACGCGAGCCAAAGCCGCGCAAGACGCGGCTCGGACCCGTGATGCCCGCGACGCACTCACCGTGCTCGCGCCCATACTCACGTTGCTGGGCGCGATCTCGTTCGGGTTGCTCTGGCGGAAGTTCGGCAAGGAGCCCACACCACCGCAACCCGTGGGCGAGTACGTGCGCGATCTTCCCGACGATCCTCCGGCAGTCGTGGTGGGGCTCATGCACTGGGGCACGGTCTCCCCTGCCGCGTTTTCGGCCACGGTGCTCGACCTCGCGCAACGAGGATTTCTCACTGTCAAGGAAGTTCGCATCGATCGCGCCTTGCTCGCGGATCGCGTCGACTACGAGATGACCGCGACCGAGGCAGATCGCGCAACCCTCAAGGCGTTCGAACGCACCGCGCTCGAGCAAGTATTCGCGCCCGGCTCGCCGGTGCTGCAGTCCGAGATCTCGAAGTACGCGCGAGCGCACCAGAGTGAAGCGCTCGCGGGGTGGAACTCCTTCAAGTCCGACGCGTCGACGAGTCTGCGCAATCGCAGGTACATCAACGGCCACCGGTCGAAGCCGTTCTTGCTCAACATCGGCGCCGCGATGGTTATGGGCCTGGCCGGGGTCGGCGCGCTCGGACTGCGACTCTGGGTCGTGGGTGGAATCGCCATTGCCGGGGCGGGCCTGCAACTCGCGCTCACTCCGCTCTTACGCCAACGCAGCGCGGAAGGTCATCAGCGATTCTCGGAATGGAAGGGCGTGGCGAAATACCTGCACGATTTCTCGCAGCTCGCCGATGCACCCGTGGGCCACCTGATCCTGTGGGAGCGCTACCTCGTGTACGCCGCCGCGCTCGGTGTGAGTGAGGAACTCGCGCAAGGACTCGCGGCGCGGATCCCACCCGACGAGCAGGCCAACTTCGCGCCGTGGTACGTAGGCATGCATCCCGGCGCGGGCTATTCCTCGATCGGCAACTTCTCCAGCGGTATCGCTACCTCCACCAGCTCGTTCGGCCCGCCATCGAGCAGCTCGGGTGGCGGCGGCGGGTTCTCAGGTGGCGGCGGCGGTGGTGGCGGCGGAGGTGGAATCGGTGCGGGCTAAAAGCGCGCGCCGGTGACCCGCTCGGTCAGACGAGCATCGGTTCGGGGCGTTGGGGCTCACCGCGTGGCACATCGGGCGGCTCGGGTTCAGCGTCTTCACTCCACGGATATCGGTGGAGTTCACGACCGCTCGGGCGGAACACGCGCAGGACCTGATCGTCGAACGTGGTCACCCAATCCGGATGGCGATGGAGAAACCGATGATGCCGCGGACACAACAAGCATCCGTTGCTCAGCGCGGTGGGTCCACCGTGGATCCAATGCACCACGTGATGCACATCGCACCACGCGGCGGGAACCTCACAACCAGGCCACTGGCAGCCACCGTCGCGGGCGATGGCCGCCCTGCGGATCGCACGCGGCCACGACTGGCCTTGACGGCCCACATCCAACGGCTTCGAATCGGGTCCCATCACCACCCGCGACACGTGACAATCACACAGGACCTGTTCTACATCCCGCCGAGGCAGTGGTCCGGTGAACATCCCATCCAAGCGCCCGACCCGAGATGGTCCAG
>JANPBJ010000038.1:0-36548 GCA_031430375.1 Acidimicrobiia bacterium | reverse complement strand
TGAAGAGAACCGACTTTGGCGCACATTTAAATCCTCCCGGCAAGAAAAGTGCGCCAAAGTAGTGAGGGGAAAGTGAACGGAACGAGGGGAGGAAGGAGGCCCGGGGTCTTGCGACCGGGTGGGCTGGTAGTTGACGTGCGTGTCAGGTTGGGACCACGCTCTCGCCCATGATCCCAGAACGAATGCGGGCCGCGGTCTACAAGGGCAACCAGACGATCGAGGTGGAGGACTATCCGACTCCGCAGGTGGGTCCCCATGACGTACTGCTCGAGATCAGCCACTGCGGAGTGTGTGGTTCCGACATCCATTTCGTCCTCGAAGGGTGGTCGGCGCCGAACAAGGTGCACGGCCATGAGTTCAGTGGCACCGTGGTGAGGGTCGGTACCGCCGTGACGAGTTGGCAGGTCGGAGACTCGGTCGTCGGTGGCCCCACCGTCCGGTGCGGGGAGTGTGAGTACTGCCGAGGTGGGCGACCGAATCTGTGCAGCGGTCGAGGTGCGGTCAGCGGCGGCGATTGGCAAGGAGCGTTCGCGGAGTACATGAAGGTGCCCGAACTCGAGTTGCTCCGTCTCCCGGCGGGTGTGACTCTGCGCGAGGCAGCGCTCACCGAGCCGCTCGCGGTCGCCTTGCATGGAATCACCCGTGCGAACGTGGTGCTCGGCGAGCGGGTCCTGATCACGGGCGGGGGACCTATCGGCGCGTTGACCGCGGCTGCGCTGATCCACCGTGGGGTCACGGATGTGGTGGTCAGTGAACCGTCTCCCGTCCGACGCGACTTATGTCGGAGGCTGGGTGCGACGGTGATTGAGCCGGAGGAGTTGAGCACACCGGGCATGCCCGACACGATCGTGAACCAACCGTTTCACGTGGCCCTTGAATGTTCTGGCCATGCGGTGGCGATGGAGCAGTGTCTCGGTCAGCTGGCCCGAACCGGCCGCCTCGTGTTGGTGGGAGCAGGCATCAAGGCCCCCAGGTTCGATGCCAACCGCATCTTATTGAACGAGCTGCTGATCACGGGAGCGTTCTGTTACGACGCCGGAGGATTCGATGATGCGCTGACGATGTTGGCGGAAGCAGACTTTCCCTCCGACGTCCTGATCGAACCCGATGATGTGGGGCTCGACGAGTTGCGGGAGACGATCGGTCGCCTTGGCGCAGGGGAGGTTCCCGCCAAGGTCGTGGTTGCTCCGGCCCGAGGGAGGACGTCATGAGCGGGAGCGCGGTCAGGGCCCCTCGGATCAACCATGTCGCAATGAGCGTGCCCTCTGCGCTCCTCGAACCGTCGGGTCGAGCCGAACTCACAGCGTTCTACGGCGATGTCTTCGGTTGGAACGAGTTACCTACCGAGACAGTCGACGGCAAGAAGCTCGTGTTCGGTGTGCACACCATCGAACAGTTCGTGTTCCTCATCGCGGAGGATCCGCCCATGATCTGTCCGCGACTCGATCATTTCGGTCTCAGCGTGGAGACTGAGGCTGACCTCGATGCAGTGCTCGCCAAGGCCAAGGACTGGCACGCGCGCGACAGCCGGGTCGACATCATCGACAAGAAGTGCGACGACCACGGCAGGCTGGCGATCACATCGATCTATGTGCGGTACCTCCTGCCGATGATGGTGGAGATCCAATGGTGGGACTTCCGAAAGGCGTCAGCGTGACTGGGCTTCGTTTCGGCGCGTTCGTGCCCCAGGGTTGGAAGTTGGAATACACCGGTTGGAGCGCAACCGATGCCTGGGCGCGTTCGGTTGAGCTCGCCCAACTCGCCGACAACGTCGGCTATGACCACCTCTGGGTCTACGACCATGTTGAAACGGTGCCGCGCCGTGAGGCAACACACTGCTTCGAAGCATTCACGATGCTCGCCGCACTCAGTCAGGTCACGACGAATGTTGAACTCGGCCAACTTGTCACCTGCGCGAGCTATCGGAACCCCGGATTGCTGGCCAAGGAAGCGGCATGCGTTGACGTGTTCTCCGGCGGTCGGGTAATTCTTGGAATCGGCGCCGGCTGGTACGAGCGCGAGTACCAGGCGTACGACTACGAGTATCTCCGTGCGGGGCTTCGGCTGAGCGTGCTGGAAGAAACACTTGAGGTCGTGAAGCGCCTGTGGTCAGAGGAGACCGTCACGTTCGCGGGTCACCACGTCAAGCTCGACGGCGCGTTCTGTGATCCCAAGCCGGTGCGCGACCCGCGCCCCCCGATCTGGGTCGGCGGTGGGGGAGAGAAGGTCACGTTACGGATCGCCGCGCAGCACGCGGACGCCACGAACTGGCAGGTAGGGCTCGACGCCTTCATCCACAAATCTGAGGTCCTCGCCGAGCACTGCGCGCATATCGGACGAGAGTTTGAGTCGATCACCCGCACCCACGGACCCGATTGCCGACTCTTCGACACCGAGTCCGACCTTTCCGCCTGGCTGGAGACTCCGGGTGGTGGATCGTTGTGGGGCCGCGGCGACCCGGACGAGTATGTGCGCGACAACTTCGTGGGAACCGTGGAGCAGGTCACCGAAAAGGTTCAGGGTTACGTGGATGCCGGATGCGCTGAGTTCGTGCTGTGGTTTCGAGACTTTCCCAGTAGCGAGAGTATGGAGCGATTCCAAGCCGAGGTGGTTCCCAACCTGCACCCCTGAAAGTGGTCCGCCCGCACCCCTGACCCACGATGTCACCGGTCCTCGCGTCGATCCCGGTACGATGCGGCTCCGCCATGAAGGTTGATGCTCCCGCGCCCGCGTCCGAGGCGCACGTTCGCCGTGATGGCACCGTCGGCAGGCTGCTTCCAGTCTTGGTCGTGGGCGTGGTCGCAGCTGCGTTGGTGCTGCGGTTTCTTACCAGCTCGGATCTCTGGCTCGACGAGGCACTGACCGTCAACATCGCGAAGTTGCCGTTGAGCCACCTCCGTGAAGCCCTACTGCGGGATGGGGCCCCGCCGCTCTTCTATGTCCTGTTGCATGGTTGGATCACGGTCTTCGGTACCGGTGACCTTGCCGTGCGTTCACTCTCGGGTGTGCTGGGTGTGGTCATGCTCGGGCTCACCTATGCGGCCGGCCGCCGGTTCGGTGCTACGGAAATGGAACACCGGTGGGCCGCGTGGTCGGCGGTTCTCGTGGTTGCGAGTTCCCCTTTCGCGGTGCGGTTCTCGACCGAAGCGCGCATGTACATGCTGGCGATGGTGCTCGTGCTTCTCGGATATCTCGCGCTCATGCGGTTGATCGAGGATGGAGTTACCGCTATCCGCTTCGCCGCAGTGGTGCTCTGCACGGCTGGTCTGCTGTACACCCAGTACTGGTCCATCTTCTTGTTAGCGGTCGTCGGTGCGATCTTGTTGTTACGTGCCTGGAGAGCTCCGGAGCTGGAACTGCTGCGCGCCCGTCAAGCCGTGTTGGCGGTCGCGTTGGGCGGGCTGCTCTTCATCCCCTGGGTTCCAACGTTCTTGTCCCAGCTGCAGCACACCGGCACCCCATGGGACACTCCGTCCACCCCGCCCACCGGCGCCGCGCTCGGCATTATCGACTTCGCGGGCGGGAAGACCGTTGAGGGCTGGTCGCTCGTGTTGGTCGTGGTGATCCTCGCGCTCTTGGCGTTGTGCGCTACCTCCACCGGGCCGCGCACCCTTGCGATTGACCTCCGCACGGTTCCGGGGTTCCGCTGGGAGTGGTTGGTTGGGGCGCTGACTCTTAGTGCCGGTCTTACGTTGTCGTATATCGGAGGGACTGGCTTCCAATCGCGGTATGCCGCGGTGATCTATCCCTTCTTCGCGCTCGCGGTTGCGGGAGGTGTGCTGGTCTTCCGTGACACGCGCATTCGGATCGCGTTGCTCGCATTCATCGTGGCATTCGGATTCGTCGGCGCGGCAAGGAACGCGATGACGAATCGAACGCAGGCGTCCCAGGTCGTGGATGTGATCACCGCCGAATCCCGCCCGGGTGACGTCGTGGTGGCCTGCCCCGATCAACTCGGTCCCGACACGCACCGCCTGATCAATCGTCGGCTCGGACTCGACGAAGTGGTGTACCCAACGCTCGAGGGACCGGCGTTCGTCAACTGGGTCGACTACGCGACTCGAAACGCCGCGGCCGACCCAGTGAAGTTTGCACAACGTGTCGTTGACCGCGCCGACGGTCACCAAATCTGGGTGATCTGGGCACCGCAGTACAAGACCTTCGCTGGCCAGTGCGAAGCAATGATCAATGCCATCGCCACCACGCGGGGCGCGGGCTCGGACCGAATCGCGGCCGATCAAGCGATTTACGAGTTCATGGGTCTTCGCCAGTTTCCGAGCGGGTGAGGACGATCAGCGAGCGAGTGCGTCGGCGGGCCGGGTTCGTGCTGCTGGCGGCGCTCGCCTACCTGCCGGTGTTGGCGAGTTCGGCCGGACGCGTTGCCGCGGACACCAAGCAATACCTCTACCTCGATCCGTCTCGGCTGCTCAGTCGAGCGTGGTCGATGTGGGATCCGAGTATCGGGTTGGGAACCGTCACGCACCAGAACATCGGATATCTGTTTCCGATGGGTCCGTTCTACTGGTCGTTCCAAGCTCTTGGCGTGCCCGACTGGGTGGCACAACGACTATGGCTCGGCACCATTCTGTTCGCGGCGGCCACGGGAATGCTGTTCCTCTTTCGCACGCTGAGTGTCCGCGGCGTCGGCGCCGTACTCGGTGCGTTGCTGTTCATGTTGAGCCCGTATTCCTTGGATTACGCCGCGCGCATTTCCGTGATCCTGTTGCCGTGGGCGGGGTTGCCCTGGCTCCTCGGCATCGTGATACGCGGACTGCGACGCGGCGGTTGGTGGCACGCCGCCTGGTTTGCCCTCGCGGTGCAGTTCGTTGGTGGTGTGAACGCGACCGCGCTGGTGTTCGTGGGCCTCGCTCCGGCCATATGGATCGTGCACTCGGTCGCGGTCACCCGCGAAGTTCGGTTTCGACGTGCGGTCGGAACTGTGGTGCGGTTCGCCACGTTGACCTTCGCCGCGTCCACCTGGTGGATGGCCGGATTGTGGGCCCAGGGGTCCTACGGAATCAACATTCTGAAGTTCACCGAGACGCTGCGCGCCGTATCCCGAACCTCGACGCCGAATGAGGTGCTCCGCGGTCTCGGCTACTGGTTCTTCTACGGCAAGGACAAGTTGGGTTCGTGGATCGAAGCGAGTCCGACGTACTCCCAACGGCCAGTCATCATCCTCGTGAGCTACGGAATTCCGGTCTTGGCGCTGGCGGGTGCGGCGTTCATGACGTGGAAGTACCGCAGTTTCTTCGTGGCCATGATCGTGCTCGGCGTGGTGATTGCCGTCGGCGCACATCCGTACGACAGCCCAACGCCAATCGGAGGCTGGTTCAAAGCGGCGGCCAATTCCTCCACGATCGCATTTGCGCTGCGCAGCACTGGACGTGCGACACCATTGGTCATTCTCGGGATGGCCGCGCTCTTCGGCGCGGGAATGAATGCGGTGCTCTCGCGATTCGGCGCAGTGCGGTGGCGCTCGATTCCGTTGCGGGTCGCAGTCCCGGCAGCCGCGGGGCTCCTCATCGTGGTGAATCTTCCCGCGCTCTGGAATGGAACCTTTTATGGTGCGAACCTGCAGCGGGGCGAGGCAATACCCAAGTATTGGACCGATGCCACCCGGTATCTCGATCAGCAGCCTCGTGCCACACGTGTGATGGAGCTGCCGGGAGCCGACTTCGCGTCCTACCGATGGGGCAACACCGTTGATCCCATTACCCCCGGCCTGATTGATCGGCCCTACGTGGCGCGCGAACTCATTCCGTATGGCTCGCCCGCGTCGGCGAACCTCCTCAACGCATTCGATTTGCGCATCCAGGAGCGAAATCTTCCCGCCCGCGCGCTCGCGCCGATGGCGAGGTTGGGCGCCGTTGGCGACTACGTCTTGCGCAACGACATTCAGTTCGAGCGCTACCACGTGCTGAGGCCGGAGTTCGTCGAGGCGCTCTTCACTCCGACACCACAGGGTCTCGAGCATGCCGCGAGTTTTGGCAAGCCGGACACCGCTCAGACCACGCAGTACCCGTTCAACGACGAGCAGGCACTCGGCGCCGTGGCTCGGCTGCCGACCCCGCGGCCCGTGGACGTCTACCGGGTGAAACGTCCCAGCCCGATCGTGCGGGCGGCCGCGTCGGACCGACCGATGGTGATGTCGGGTGATGGTGACGGCATCGTTGACCTTGCCTCGATCGGTGCCTTGGCGTCGGACACGCCGATCCTGGACTCGGCCGCGTTCGATCGAGCCGGGATCCTCGACCATGTGCGTCCAGGTTCGTCACTGGTGGTGACGGACACGAACCGCCTCCGAGCACGCCGTTGGAGCACCGTCACGGACACCGTGGGATACACCGAGGGACCGGGAAATCATCCAATCGCATTCGACGAATCTGACGCGCGCCTCGACATGTTCCCCTCCGCACCCAAGTCCGCCGCCACCACAGTCCAGTTGCACGGCGCTCGGCGCGTGGGAGCGTCGAGCTACGGCAATCCGATTACCTACAACCCGGAGGATCGTCCGGCACGGGCATTCGACGGTGATGTGCTGACCGCGTGGCGTACCGGTGCGTTCGACGATGTTCGGGGCGAACGGATCCTGGTGGAGGCTGAACATCCGATCACCGCTGGCCAGGTGAACCTTGTGCAAGTCATGCGTCGTCCACGCGGTCGTTGGATTACCAGGGCAGTGCTGCGGTTCGATGGCGGTGCGGCCACGTCCGTCGAGCTCGGCCCGGCGTCACGCACCGCGGCCGGACAGACCATACGGTTTCCAAAGCGTAAGTTTTCCACCTTCACCATCGAGATCCTGGACACGAACCTTGGCCCACTCCGTAACTACGGCGGTGTCGATCCCGTGGGTTTCTCCGAGATCCGACTCCAGAACGATGCCGTTGGCCGACCCATTCATATCGATGAAGTCACGGTGCTTCCCACCGACTTGACCGAAGCGGTGGGAGCAGAATCTGCCGCGCATCCACTGGCCTACGTGATGAGTCGCGAGCGGGTGATTCCTGTGCCGCCGCGCCGTGATCCGGAGCTCTCCATGACCCGGCAGATTTCCACGCCGACCGGGCGCGAGTTCGGCGTCGGAGCGGAAGTGCGATTGTCGTCGTGGGCTCCCGACGATCTCGTCGACCGCCTGCTTGGCTACCGGGGCGACGTGCGAGTGCTCGCGTCTGACCATCTTGCTGGCGCGCCCCGCCATCGTGCGTCGGCGGCCCTGGATGCCGACCTGTCCACTGCCTGGGTGACTCCCTTCGAGCGGGTGGTCGGTCAGAGCATCTCAGTGAAGCTCCCCGAGCCGCGAACGCTGGACCGACTCGATCTCCAACTCGTTGCGGATGGTGTCCATTCGGTGCCGACCCGTGTCGTCGTGGGCAACGAGGCGGGCGAGACGCGAACAGTGGAGATCCCCGCGGTGGCGGACACGCCAACACGGAATGCCACGGTGGCCGCGCCGGTCGCGTTCCCGGCCTTGCGCGGATCGACGTTCACGGTACGGATTTCGGCTATCCGAGCGGTACGGACCCACGAGTGGTATTGCGAATGCGACCAGGTCATGCCGGCCGGAATCGCGGAACTCGGTGTCCCTGAGCTGGCGCCGGTTCGGGTGGCGTCCGAGATTCCTCTTGAGTGTCGGACGGATCTGATCTCAGTCGATGGCAAACCGGTCAACGCACGAGTGGTGGGCTCGACCACCGCAGCGTTGTCCTTGCAACCCCTGAAGGTTCAAGCCTGCCGCGGTTCTGCGCGGCCCACGATGCAGGCCAGCGCCGGTTCCCATGTCGTGAGAACGAGTCGAGGGGATCAGACCGGATGGAACGTGGATCGGATGGTGCTCGCGAGCGACGGCCGCGGCCGCGCCCGCGCCCTCGGCGGCGGTGCTCTCATCTCGCTACGCCAAAGTTCCGGCACAACAGCAGGACCGACCGGGCCGACCGGTACCGCAGGACTGCGCGGCCCGCGAGTCGAGGTCACCGAAAGTGGACGATCCAACATGCGAGCCGTCGTCACCGGGGCCACGCGACCGTTCTGGCTCATACTGGGCCAGAGCTTGAACTCCGGGTGGCACGCCACGGTCGACGGTAAGGAGTTAGGTGAATCGACCCTCGTGAATGGTTTCGCCAACGGATGGCGAGTGGAGCCGTCGGGCACCGGCCCACTCACCGTGCAAATCGACTGGACACCCCAACGCACCGTCAACCTGGCGTTGGGAATATCGCTGGCAGG
This sequence comes from Acidimicrobiia bacterium, assembly GCA_031430375.1. GTDB lineage: Bacteria > Actinomycetota > Acidimicrobiia > IMCC26256 > JAENVU01 > JAENVU01. The sequence goes on along the minus strand of JANPBJ010000038.1, from coordinate 28,322 downwards.
AGTGCTGGCGTGCCTGTTTCTGGTCGTTGTCGGCCGGTCTCGTCAACAGGAGCAACCGGAGTTCTCGAATGCGTCGACAGCATCAACCGATCCGCGGTTCGTGCTGCCGTGGCAGCGCTCGACGAAGCGGCCCGGCACACTTGCTCTCGCCGTCGGTGTTCTCGTCGCGGGCGGAGGTGCGGCTTTGATGGTTTCACCCAGGATCGGGTTCCTGACAGGGGTCATCACCCTCATCGCATTGCGGTGGCCGGCCGGACGGGTCGCCCTGCGGCTCGCGCCGGCGATTGCGCTGGCGGCCTGCGGTGCGTTCATCGCGGTCAAACAGGTCTATGCGAAGTTTCCCGCCGCGTTTGAATGGCCGACCTTCTTCCCGGAAGTCCGGACCTTGGGGTGGATGGTCGTGGTGCTGCTGATGGTGGATGGCCTCGTGGAAGCGCTCGTGGGGGCGGCGGATCGACGGAGTGTGCGGCCCTGAGCGCCGATGCTCAGGTAGCATCCGCGCTCGCCCTGGCCGTGGTCTCCCTGAGGACAAGATGTCGTCATTCGACGCGAAATCGCTGAATCCACTATCGGTGGTGATCATTGGCGCCGGTCCGGCCGGTCTGACGGCCGCGTACATGTTGAGCAAACAGGGCGTCACCTCCACGATTCTGGAATCGGACACGGTGGTCGGCGGTATCAGTCGGACGGTTGAACGCGACGGCTGGCGCTTCGATATTGGTGGCCATCGCTTCTTCACCAAAGTTCGCGATGTCGACGATCTTTGGTTCGAGATCCTTGGTGCAGACGAGTTCCTGTCCCGACCTCGGATGTCGCGCATCCTCTATCGCGGCAAGCTCTTTGACTATCCGATCAAACCGTTGAACGCGCTCAGGAACCTCGGCCCGATCGAGGCAGTCCGGTGCGTCGGGTCCTACGGGTGGGCGAAGGTGCGACCACCGAAGGACACGAGCAATCTCGAGGGGTTCTACGTCAGTCAGTTCGGCTGGCGGCTCTATGAGCACTTCTTCCGTCGCTACAACGAGAAGGTGTGGGGCGTCCCGACTCGCGAGATGTCGGCCGACTTCGGTGCGCAACGGTCAAAGGGTATGTCGCTGATGACCGCGATCGGCGATGGCCTCACACCCAAGTGGCTCAAGGCTCGGCGAAGCAAGGGCGAGCAGGTGACATCGCTCATCGAGTCCTTCAACTATCCGAAGTACGGCCCGGGTCAGATGTGGGAACGCTGCGCGGACATTGTCACCGAACGCGGATCGTCACTGACCTTCCGGGCCAAAGTGGTGCGGGTGGCACACCGCGATGGCGCGGCGTACGAAGTCACGGCCCGCGTCGACGGTGCCGACCGGGTGTACCCCTGCGACCATGTGATCTCGTCGATGCCGTTCCGTTCGCTGATCCGAGCGATGGATCCACCGGCCCCGGAGTTCGTGACGGCGGCCGCCGACGGACTCACTTACAGGGATTTCATGACGGTTGCGCTTGTCGTACCGCAGGAGTATTCGTTCCCTGACAATTGGATCTATATCCATGATCCCGCGGTGAAGGTCGGACGCATTCAGAACTTCGGGTCGTGGTCGCCGTACCTCGTGAAGGAGGGACGCACGTGTCTCGGCCTCGAGTTCTTCGTCAACGAAGGCGATGAGATGTGGACGAAGTCCGACGGGGACCTGATCGTGCAGGCAAAGCGCGAGTTGCAACAACTGGGCTTGGCTGATTCGTCCAAGGTTGAGGCGGGTTACGTGGTGCGGATGCCGAAGGCGTACCCGGTGTACGACGAGCACTATCAAGCGAACGTGTCCGTGCTGCGCGAGTACATCGCAGCGACGGCGCCGAACGTGATGCCTACGGGCCGCAACGGCATGCACAAGTACAACAACCAAGATCATTCGATGCTGACTGCGATGCTCTCAGTCGAGAACATCCTGGGCGCGCATCACGACGTGTGGACGGTCAACGTGGAATCCGAATACCACGAGGAGCAGTTCGGCGAGGAGTCCGAAGGCGGAACCGGGCGCGACGCGCCCGTTTTGGCGCGGGAGTCGATCGAGGCCGCGGCGCAACGTCGTCGTGAAGGTGAGGGCTAGATGCGGATCCAGGTGTGCACGCCTACCTATATCGAGGCCGACAACATCGAGGAGTTCCTACGTCGCGCTCGAGCCGCTATTCCTGGGGCCGACATCCTGGTGCTCGATGACAACAGCCCGGATGGCACCGCCGACATCGCGGAGCGCGTGGGTACGGAGCTGGGTCAGATCGAGGTGTTGCGTCGACCGGAGAAGCGAGGACTGGGTAACGCCTACCGGGCCGGGTTCGCGGTAGGTATCGCCCGCGGGTACGACATCATTTGCCAGATCGATGCCGACCTCTCGCACGATCCCGAGGTGCTGCCGGAACTCGTGGCCGCCCTGGCCGACGGCGCCGATTTGGCGATCGGCTCTCGCTACGTCCCCGGTGGTTCGATTCCGCACTGGCCGTGGCGCCGGCGGGCGCTCTCGAAGTACGGCAACGCGTACACGGGCTTCATGTTGCGCACGGGTGTGAAGGACGCAACCGCGGGCTACCGGGCGTTTCGGGTTCAGACGCTGCTCGACATTGACTACGCGGCGACCCGGGCCAAGGGATACGGCTTCCAGATCGAGCTGGCCCACCGGGTCTCCGAACACGGCGGGAAGATCACCGAGGTGCCCATCACCTTTACCGACCGTGTGCGCGGCAATTCGAAGATGTCGATGTCGGTGATGGTCGAAGAGATGGCATTGGTGAGCTGGTGGGGGATCCGCAATCGGGTCGCGGCTATTCGTTCTTCTTGCACTTGACCCAGAGCTCATAGAGCGGCTCGCGGTCAGCCGGTCGCTCGCCGAACTTCTTGACCAGACAGAAATCGCGGTGCAGCACCTTGGTGGACGCGGTGCTCCCGAACTTCAACGCGTCGTTGGGTTCCGACCAGTCGTTCCACACCCCGGAGAGAATCGCAACTTGTGAATGTGCCAGGTCTGAGGCCATGCGCGACCCTTTGCGGTTCGCGACACCCGGATCCATTTCTATGAAGTACGTCCCTGGTGGGTACTCGGGCAACAGGTAATAGAGGTACGCGTCGGAATACGGCGTCTTGCGGAGGTCCGTGGGCCCGACGAACAGTCGATCACCCGGTTGGGCAACCTTGGGCACCTCTTTGAGAACCTGTCGGGCTGCGACCGCCACGTCCTCCCGGCCGTAGTAGAAGCGGCGACCGTTGCGTTCGATCTCGAATGCCAGCCGATGCCGCCCGAATGTCTGCGCCACGAAGTCGGCGTAGGACCACCCCGTGAAATGCGGAATCACCAACACAATCACCATGGGGATTGCGAGCGCGCACAGTCCGAGCCGAAGTCCCGAACGCGCGACCCCCCGGCGAATCCGTATCAGTTCGAAGACTGCGATTGGCAACAACGCAACCGATACGCAACTGACCCACGAAAAGTGGGCAGAGTCGACTCGCTGCATTCCTTGCGGCAGCATCCCCAGACCGAACAAGCCGGACGCGAGAAGCACGCGGGCCTGGAAGCGGCCCGGCTCGCGCCGTACAGCCATCCGGCCGACCAACGGGAGGAACAGCACCGCGGCAATCAAGAAGAAGAACCAGAGAAAGAGTTGCTGCGACGTCTCGAAGTGTGGAAGCGGCCACTTGGGGGGTTGGATGGCACCGGATCGCTGGAGAAACCCGTCGAGGTGATTCCACGTTGGTGGGATGGGCAGGCTGCGCCCGCCGCGGAGGTAGATGACCGGATCGAGGACCATGCCCTTGAAGGTGGCGAAGGGCCCGGCCGTCACAATCTGGATGAGGTACGCGCTGAGTCCGATGCCGAAACCCAAGAGCAGGCGTTTCTTGAACGCGGCGGTGAGTCCAGCGGTCGCTCCCAGCCCGCCCAACCCCACCGCGATGATCAAGTCGAGCCGGAACAGCAGTGCGGCGGCGCCAACGATGCCCGCCCAGAACGCGTAGCGCAACGCAACGGCCGGCGCGGTTTCCAGGCGACGACGCCCCGCGAGGGTCAGTCCGAGTCCGATCAACCCGAGCGCGACGCCCCCGATCCACGCCAGGGCTGTGAGTCCGAGCGGTGGAACGATGAAGAGCAAGGAGAGCAGCGCACAGGGGAGCGCGAGTCGCCGGCCCCACGGGCGCGCCAGCCAATAGACCCCGAGCACTACACCGATCTGCTGCAGCAAGGCAAAGAGGCGTTCGGCCTCCAGCGTGACTCCGAACACTTTCAACCACCCGGCAAGCGCCCAGAGACTGCCGGGTCCATACAGGTGGAGGAAGTCGAGGTTCGGGAAATCACCGTGGAGCACGCGCTCCGGGAAGACGAGCATGAAGCCCTCTTCCATCGGCGGGCCCTGACTGCGCAGCAGGCCCCGCAGCGGTAGCGCAAAGGCCAATCCGATGATGAGGAAGGTGATCAGGCGTTTGGTGCGGGGCGACCAAGCCGCAACTCGAGTCGAGGCAGTCACTATGAGCCGGTTCATCGAATATCCACCGACGAGAACCCAGCACGCCAGGACTGCACGGACGGCTCGGGCATCGGTCGGAGAGTAGCAGCGCGCCCTTCGGTCAAGGTGGGACCGAACCGGCTCGGGATGCCCAAGGAGTTGCGACACCGCGCCGTACAATGCCGCCGATGTCGAAGAGGGTGGCGAGGGAAATCGGTCCGTCGCACGCGCCCGCCTCGAGTGACCTCGCCGAGCGGGGCACCAGGAGTGAAACCCGGACCCCGCTGTGGTTGGTAGCTGCACTCTGGGCTGGATTCGTCGTGGGATTCGTGGTCGCGTTGGGAGCCGTCGCCCATCCGCGCTGGTATCCGATCCTCGATATGGCCCAGACCGAGATGCGGGTACGCGACGTCTTCAGCGCGCAGCCGCCTTTCATCGGCCTTCCCGGCCGGATCGGCACGTTGGGGGCTCGGCAGGGCAGCCACCCTGGCCCGCTGAGCTTTTGGGTGCTGGCGCCGTTCTACCGAGTGTTCGGTTCGAGTGCGTGGGCACTCCAGGTGGCCGCGGCGTGCGTCAATGCGCTGGTGATTGGAGCCACGCTGCTCGTGGTGCGGCGCCGCGGTGGCCGGGTCGTGGTTCTGGGATTCTCCGGTGCACTCGCGGCGTTGATCGTGTTCTACGGGCCGGATGTGTTGACGCAGGGTTGGAACCCTTACATGCCCGTGCTGTGGTTCATTCTCTTCGTCGTCGGTGTCTGGTCCGTGCTCTGTGACGACCTCGCGATGCTGCCGGTCGCCACGTTTGCGGCGTGCTTCTGCCTCCACACCCACATCTCGTATCTCGGGATGGTCGGCGGAATCGGAATGTTGGCGGTCGTGTGGATTGCGTGGAGTCTGTGGTGCCGTCGGCCGGCCTTGGGGGCCCATCCGTGGCGCTGGATCATGATCGCGATCGGAATCCTGGTTGCCACTTCGATCCCGCCGATTATCCAGGAGCTGACCCACGAGCCCGGCAACCTCACGCTGATCTGGGAGCACTTCACCAATCCGCCCGACGAGCCCATCGGAGAGCGCACCGGCCTCGAGGTGCTGCTCGTCCACCTGAACCCATGGCGCCTGCTGGCACGACAGGATGCGAACACCGGCTCGCTTCTCCCGGGCGCGACCTTCGTGGTGGCGTGGGCCGTGGGTGCGATGATCGCGATACGGCGACGGGTGGGCAGTCTCATCGCGCTCAACGCGGTGATCGCGGTGGGTCTGGTCCTCGGGTTGATGTCGATCGCCAACATCTTTGGCTTCATTTGGTATTACCTGATGCTGTGGGCGTGGGGCCTCAGCGCGCTCATGTTGTTGACGACCGCCTGGGCGATCGGCTTGTTCGTGACCACCGGTGCGCGACGGAACGATTCGCGCGTCGTGGTCAGGATGGGATGGCTGCTCGTGGTGGCGGTATCGGTCGTGTCGTTCGCCCGGTTCTCCGATGCTGCTTCGACGCTGGAGTCACCGTCACCTCGTCTGTCGGAAGCGCTCGATGCTCTCGTGGGGCCCACCGTGGCCGCCATCGATGCCGGTCGGGTGCCCGGTGGAGGGCGCGCTGGTCGTTACCAGGTGACCATCAAGGATCCGGTCACCATCAATGGACCTGGATACGGACTGTTGTCCGAGCTGGAGCGCAGCGGGATTCATGCCGGGTTTCCTCAGATCTTCGACGCGATTGTGCGGGATTCGCGAGTCGTCACCAAGAACGACGCCACCGCAGTGGTGCACTTCTCGGTTGGCCCGGACATCGCCGTATGGAACGCGATACCGGGTGCGGTACGCGTCGCAACCGTCGATGTGAGGCCGGCGGCGGAGCGGCGCGAATTCCGGCGCTTACAGCGATCCTTGGGGCCGCGGCTGCGCGCAATCGGGCGAGGAGATCTCGTGCCGAATCTCACTGCGAATATCTTCACCGCGACGTTCGTGGTGGGGTTACCTGCCGACGTATCACGTGATCTGATTCGGATGGTCGACATCGGAGAACCGGCCGCGGTGTTCGTCGGGCCGCCGACGCTCGCCGAGTGACGACATCGATCCGATGGATTTATCCGCCGAAGCGCCTCAGCGCGGGGGTCGCATTGGGGCGAAGCGGTCCTTGAACCGCAACAGTGGCTGTTCGAACGCATGCCACGAGACCGCCGCCGACGCGATGGTGAGGGCAGCAACCGCGAGCACGAAGACGAGCCACGGCGCACTGAAGAGCGAGTTCGTGTGCCAACGGAACGGGACGTCGGACGCATAGACCCCACGAAACGGGATATCAGTCCAGCGGAGGTACTCGTCGATCCAGGTTTCGTGCCACAGGTAGATGCCGTAGGAAATGGTGCCGAGGTACACCATGATCCGCGACTGCAGAAACCCGCGAATACGGCTGCTCTCGGGACTTTGGGGCCCGAACACTGATGGCACAATCAGCAGAACCGCGGTCGCGCCATACAGGTAGTGCTGGCCCCAGAGGAGATGGTGCGGAATCGCCGCATCGGTGTGGCCCAGACCGGCACCGGCTGCGACCCACCAGAGCGCGGCGAACGCGCCGACCCAACAGATGAGCGGTGCGAGGCGACCGTCGAGGCGAGCCGGGACTCTCACGTTGAAATGCTGTACTGCGAGTGACAGCACTGCCATCGCCATACCGAGGGCGAAGAGGTCGAGCCACCACGGCAACCACATCTTCAGTTGCCCGATGCGCCCGTCGGAGAATCCGCTCCCGAGCACGAACGCCTTCCATGCCGCAGAGATGGCTATCAGACTCCCGATCGCGATCAGCTCGGCCCGAACGCGACGTCCGGGTGAACCCTGCACGAACCGACTGATTGCGAGAGCGAAGATCGGCAGGAAGACGTAGAACGTGATCTCGGTGGACAGCGTCCAGGCCTGGACCAGCGGCGCGAAGACATCGGTCTGCCGCGGGCTGTAGATGTGCAGGAGCGAGTAGTCGAGGAACCAGTTGCTCGCGGAGGGAATTTCCTTCGCACCGAAGCCGTAGACGATCACGGTGGTCGCCAACCAGTAGGCGGGATAAATCCGTAGTCCCCGCCGCCACAGGAACGCCCCGACCGCGGGTCGATCGGTACCCAACAGGTGCGATCGCGCAAACGGTCGGTACAACAGAAGGCCAGACAGTACGAAGAAGATCGCGACGCCGCCGTCCATACGGGCGAAGAACACGCCACCGAGGTTCGCGGCGTTCGCCCCGCCGGTATCGGCTACATGGGTGAGGAGCACTGCAAGTGCGGCGATGGCGCGGAGGCCATTGAAACCGGGGAAACGCGGTTCGGCTGCCCGAGGTGCGGCCGGAGCATTGGTGCGCACCATCGCTGTGCATACTACGGGCGATGGTGTGAGGAAACGAGGCGTTCGTCGCCTACGATCCGCGTTTCCCCCGTTCAAAAGGTGAGTCTGTGAAGCTGTCCGACCGCACGAGTCCGTCCCGTCCTGCCATCGTGACTGGGGCATCAGGGTGGCTTGGCCAGAATCTTGTGCGTGCCCTGGTCGCGCAGTCCCGCCCGGTGCGGGCTCTCGTGCAAGGTGCCGACGAAGCCCCTCTGCTCGAAGTGATTGGCCCTGAGGTCAGCACGGTGGTGGGTGACGTGAGGGACCCAGCGGCACTCGATGCGCTGTTCGCCGGCGTGGATGCTCCGACGGTGTTTCATGTGGCGGCCGTGATCCATCCCGCTACGGTGCGCGAGTTCTTCGACGTCAACGTGGGTGGCACCGAGTTGGTCGTCGACCAGACCCGTCGTTCGAACGCCGTGCGGCTGGTACACGTGTCATCGAACTCCCCGTTCGGCGCGAACGCGGCGCCGACGGATCGCTTCGTGGAGGACTCCCCATTTGATCCCTACATGGGGTACGGCGAGTCGAAACTCGAAGCCGAAGAGATCATTCGTCGCGGTCATGCACGGGACGACGTCGATGCTGTCATCGTGCGCGCACCGTGGTTCTACGGCCCGTACCAACCAGCTCGCCAATCACAGTGGTTCCGGGCACTCCGGAAGGGCCGGTTCCCGCTCATTGGCGATGGGACGCAACAGCGGTCGATGGTGTTCACCCAACACCTGGTGCAGGGGTTGCTCCGAGCTGAAGCCACGCCGGACGCGAGTGGTCGGGCGTACTGGATTGCTGATGCCGAGCCGTACGAACTGCGCACGGTGCTGGAGACGGTCCGGGCCGCGCTCACTGCTGAAGGATTAACGGTTTCCGGCGGCCAACCGCGCCTGCCGCGGCTCGTCGGTGTGATCGCCGAAAAGGCCGATGGACTGTTGCAGAGTCGAGGCAAATACGTTCAGCCGCTGCACGTTCTCGGTGAGCTCAAGGACACCATCGCCTGCGACATCAGTCGTGCCAGGGACGAACTCGGCTACGACCCCACCACGAGCTTGCTCGACGGCATGCGAGCCAGCATTCGCTACTGCCTCGAGCACGGAGAGACCCTGTGAGTCGGATCCTGATTACGGGAGGAGCTGGCTATTTCGGTTCAGTGCTCGCCACCCGGGCGCGGGCTGACGGCCACGACGTTCGAGTCTTTGATCTCAACGCGCCGGAAGATCCGAGCGACGAGCATGTCATCGGCGATGTCCGCGACATCGATTCCTTACGTTCCGCGTGTCAGGACATCGATGTTGTGCTCCACAATGTCGCGCAGGTGCCGCTGGCGAAGGACCGCTCACTCTTTTGGTCCGTCAATGTGGTCGGCACTGCGAACGTGTTGCTTGCGGCGCGGGATGCGGGAGTGTCCAAGGTGGTCCACACCTCGTCGAGCGCAATCTTTGGGATTCCTGAAACGAATCCGGTGACCGAAGAGACCGCGCCCAAGCCGTTGGAGGCGTACGGCAACGCCAAACTCGAGGCAGAGTTCTTGTGTCGCGATGCCGTGGACGCGGGCCTCGATGTTTCGATCGTGCGACCGCGAACGGTCTTGGGTCACGGTCGGCTCGGCATCATGGCGATTCTCTTCGAGTTTGTTGCCGACGGCTCACCCGTCTTCGTGCTGGGGTCCGGCGACAACACGTACCAGTTCGTGCATGCTGAGGACCTGGCCGATGCGTGCCTGCGCGCCGCACTGCGCCGCGGCCCGGCCGTCTACAACATCGGGTGTCGTGACTTCGGGACGATGCGCGAGACCCTGCAGTCGCTGGTGGATCACGCCGCCACCGGTTCCAAGGTCGTGTCGCTCCCCTCGAAGCCGGCGCAACTCGCGATGAAAGTCTTGGGGCAATCGTCGCTCGTTCCCTTCGCGCCGTATCACTGGCTCCTGTATGGCGAGTCGCTGTGGTTCGACGTAAGCAAGGCGGAGACGGAACTCGACTGGCAGCCAACGCACTCCAACGCGTCGGCGGTGATCGAGTCCTACGAGTGGTTCCTGCGCAACCGCGCGACCCTCGGGGGTGCGGGCAAGTCCCACCATCAATCGCCCACGAAGCTCGGGCTCCTGAAACTCGTGAAGAAGCTGCCGCTCTAGGAAGCCAGAAACGCGTCGGCGTTCCGTGCCGCGATGGTCATGACCGCCGCTTGAGGATTGACGCCCGGCGCATCGGGCAGGAGCGACGCATCGTTGACGCGCAGGTTGTCGCACCCCCAGACCCGTCCGAAGCTATCGGCGCCGGTGGCTTCACGCGCTTCACCCATGCGGATGGTGGAGGTGAGGTGCACAGTCATGAGGTTGGAGCGAGCACGGGTGAGTGCGTCCCACCATTGGGATAGCCCGGCGCGATCACGCACGAGCGGGCCGCCGGCGATCGATGGGAAGAGTTCGACTGCGCCTGCCGCGAGGAGTACCTCTCCAAGGTGTACGAGGCCACGAGCGAGGCGACTGAGGTCGGCATCGGTGAGCGAATAGGTCACCAACGGTGCGCGCAGGCCGGGGAGAGCAATCACGCGTCCGCTCCCGTTGCTACGAATCGCCGCGTAATAGACGACGACGTTCTGCCAATCGGCAAGTACGCGGTCGAGGTCGTTCGGCGCGGCGTCGGCGACGGCCAAGGCCACATGCCCACGGCGGCTCGCGGAGCCGCCGATAGTGAGATAGGGGTCGAACTCGGTCACCCGGTGCACCGGCACTTCGTCATGGTCGTACGCCTCGTTGAAGCGTGCCGCGACTTTCACCGTCGGATGGAACTTCAGACCGGGCCCGACGTTGTGGCGGAATCCGCTGCGTTGCAGAAGCGTCGGCGACTGGATCGCGCCGCCACAGACGAAGATGTCGTCGGCTCGGAGCGTCACAACTTCAGTTGTTCCATCGGGGTGGGTGAGCCGTGCTGTCGCTCCCGTAACACGCGTTCCCGAACGCAAGAGCTTCGCCACGGTGCAGTCGGGCTGGATGACCGCGCCCGCGGCGACCGCCTTGGGGATCATGGTTCGCGACATTGACTGCTTGGTGCCGCGACCCTTGTCGTCGTAGGCAAAGACGCGCGCGAACTCAACGTTGCGCCATCCGAGCTCGTTGGAACCGCGCTCCAGGACTGCGGAGGACCGCGGGGCGGGACCCGGGAGACGGGAAACCTTCACCGTGTGCTCGATCTCAGTGGCGTACCGATCGAGGGACTCCACGTCGAACTCTGTGATCGCGTACTTCGATCGCCACTCGTCGACGTAGCGAGAAGGCAGCCGGTGGTAGAGCCCCATGTTGATCTCGGTGCTACCGCCCACACACCGTCCTTCGGCGAAGGCAATGCCGGGACTGCCGAGTGCAGCGCAGGCGCCCTGATGGCGGTACCGAGCCGTGAACTCGTCGAGCGATGATGGCTCGTGCGCGTCAGGTTCGTACCACGGGCCTTCCTCGGCGACGAGGACCGACCGGCCGGCTTCGGCGAGTCGGGCTGCGGTCACTGCGCCACCCGCACCCGAGCCGATGATCAACACCTCGGTATCGATGGTTCGCCTCATGAGTCGATGAGTTCCTGTTGGGCGAAGATCACGAGCGACGAGAGCAACCTCGCGTATTGGCGGACCACGCCAATCGGGTTGCGCTCCCATGCCGTGAGGGCGGCTTCGATCTGTGCGTTCGACGGGTCGCGTCCGTATCGAGCTACAACGTACGCTCCGAGTCCGATTGACTCGCCCGCAACACCGAGCCGCAGGTGCTGTGGCATCGCAGTAAACGACGTGTGGACAAACTGACTGATAGCCCCGCCGGTCCGCTGATCGTCGGGGCCGGCGAGAGCCGCCACGACACGTCGTTCGAGCCAGAGCATGAACGAGTCACCTTACCGGCGAGTGAGACCAGGAACGGTTCTCTCGAGGTCGGAGGCTGAACCGTGGCGCAGCCGGTGCAGCACCGCCAGCGCTCCGGTGGCCGCACCAATGACGATCGTGGGTTCCGCGCCGATTCGGAACCGTTGGTTTCCATACGTGACCAAGGTGGCGGCGACCACGCTCAGAACTGCGGCGATCAACGGCCACACTGGGGCACGCCGGCGGATCAGCAGGATCAGCCCGCCCACCGCGAACGGATACAGCACCCAATCAAACCAGGTCCCAATCCGTTCCCACCTCTCGGGACGGCCTTCGAGCGCTTCGAGGTTGATTTGCTGGTCGGGTCGGAACAACCCGAACGTTCGCAGCAGTCGAGCGGCTGCCACCTTCGGCAGGCTCGAGACATGGTCTCGCATGAAGTCGATGCCACCGGTCCGCGCCGCGGCGGAGGCCGTCGCTTCGTTGAAGTTGGGCTGACGACCGTCGAATCCCGTGAAGCATTCACCAGACGACGGGTCGCCGGCCCCGAACGTGGATCGCCATGATCCGAGAGACTCACCCGAGTACGTCGGTCCACAGTTCGCGCCCGCGATCGCAGTTCCCAGATTGTTCGAGACGGGCACAAAGGAATGGAACGTTGCCTGGTTCCGAATGGTCCACGGGAGGACCGCGAGCGCAACCATGCCGAATGCCAGTGCCGCAATCCCAACGCGCCGCGCCAGACCGAGATCGAGGCCCATCGCGAGCGGGGAAATGATCAGCACCGCTAGCACGCCCGCCTCGGCGCGGGTGATGGTTGCGAGACCGAGCACCAACCCGAGCGCCGCGAAGCGCAGCGGAGATGGCGAGACGCGGATGCGACCCGCGAGGTAGAGCGCCAGGGTCACAAGGAAGACGAAGACCGCTTCGCTCATCAGCGTGGCTTCGGGCAAGAACATCATCGGCGAAAGAGCGGCGAGCCCGGCCGCGACCAAACCCACAGTGGCACCGGAAACCTGACGTCCGACCATACCGATCAGAGCAACAGTTGCGGTCCCGATGCCGGCCAGGCCGAGCCGCTGAGCCTCGACGCTGCGCATTCCGATGCGGGCAAACACCGAAAGGACAAATGGGTGAAGCGGCGGGTATTCAGCCGTAGGAACCACAAGGTCGAATCTCACAAGATCGAACGGGCGGATGTACCCGCGCCCATCTGCAAGGTGGTTTGCGAGGAGGTGATAGGCGCTGGCGTCGCCGAGTTCCGGGACACGCGGGTCCACCAACACGATGATCAGAACACGGACGAACAGTGCCAAGCCGCAGATCATCGCCAGTCGGCGGCCGAAGCTCACGAACGTGACTCACTCATGAACGGGTCTTCCGCTCTTGCCCATAGCCTCACTCATGGGTTTCATTCGGGGAAGCGGCGCGGTTTGCGGGCGGTGGCGAAGAGGACAGGTGTGGTACTCACGATCTCGGACGTCGCGAAGAAATGCGAGTCGTCGAGCCCCGAACCGATCCCGGTGTTCTTGGAACCGAGCGCCTTGTACACCACCGGAAGCGCGTGCTCGTACGACCACACGTACCACGAGCGCGGCATGCGGCTACGCAGCTTGAGCACGTCGAGTTTCAGCAACTTCTCACCGCTCGTGCGACGCGATGCAAAATCGGCTTTGAGTACATCGTCGCCTTCGAGTCCGATGACCTCGACTTCGTCGAAGAACAGTCGCAACATCGACGCCAACTCGGCTGCTTCGAACAGGTAGACGTGAAATGGGTTCTCGAAGTCGGCCGGCCGGTTCGGTGTGATCACGAACGCGGCTCCATCGTCGGCGCACACTCGTGCCAGTTCCGCGCAATGAGTTTCGGGCATCACGAAGTGTTCGATGATGTGTGACGAGCAGACCGCATCGAAGCTGCCGGAGGCAAAGCCGAGCCGCCCGCCGTCCATTGCTACGAACTCGGCATCGGTGCCGCGTGACCCACCTGGTCCAAAATCCGAACTCGCCAATGCGGCGGTCGCCGCGTCGTAGTCGACACCGATCACCTGGCGGTCAGGTCCACAGAATCGAGCCGTCTCCATCCCGACTCCACAGCCGACGTCGAGGATCCGCCCGGTCCCGAGTCGCGCGATGACTTCTCGATACCCGGCATCGTGCAGGGCAAGCAGGGAATCGGGGGTGCGGCCCTCCATGGGGCGTTCGCCGGTCAGTTTCACCGTACGGTCCTCGGCATTCAGTCAGGGTGCCACGGCTGTGGCCGCGGTTGCATCCAGCGCTGAAGCCGGAAAAGGCCTCGGCGCCGGGCGCGTAGGATATCGGGGCAGTCCGCAGATGCGGTGCAGTGGGGGAAATGCACAACGTGGGAAATCTCGAAGGTCTGGCATCGACTGCCGATATTGCGAAACTGGGGGACTTGGCCGCAGAAGCCGGGCTCCATCGCGTCTCGATGCTGGCGTGGCGTGATCTCGACGATCCCGAAGCGGGGGGTTCCGAGGTGCACGCATCAACGGTGGCTCGGCTCTGGGCCGAGGCCGGTATCGAAGTCACGATGCGAACGTCCTTTGCGGCGGGGCAGCCTCAAATGAGCTGGCGTGACGGCTACCGGGTGATCCGCAAAGCCGGGCGGTACATGGTCTTTCCGCGGGCGGCGTTCTCGGAGATGATGGGCTGGCACGGCGGCAAGGACGGCTTGGTCGAGATCTGGAACGGCATGCCGTTCATGTCGCCGGTCTGGGCCCGCACCCCGCATGTGACCTGGCTCCACCATGTCCACGCCGACATGTGGAACATGACGCTCCCACCGAAGCTTGCGGTAGTGGGCCGTACGCTCGAGTCCACGATCGCGCCGAAGTTCTATCGGCGGACTCCGGTAGTGACGCTGTCGAAATCGTCGAAGCACGAGCTGGTCGACGACCTTCATTTCAAACCTTCGATGGTGCACGTGGTCCCGCCCGGAATCGATCCGCGGTTCTCGCCGGGCGGTACGAAGTCCCCCACACCACTCGTGGTCGCGGTTGGTCGTCTGGTGCCGGTCAAGCGCTTCGAAGTGTTCGTCGAAGCCATCGTGGCGTTGCACACCCGCCATCCCGATCTGCAAGCAGTGATCGTGGGAGAGGGCTACCGCCGCGAGCAGCTCGAAGCCCAGATTCATGAGGCCGGCGCAGAGCGGTACATCTCGCTGCCCGGCCATATCAGTGACGAAGCGATCATTGATCTGTACCGCCGAGCGTGGATTCTGTCGAGTGCATCGGCGCGCGAGGGTTGGGGGATGACGCTCACCGAAGCTGCCGCGTGCGGGACCCCGGCCGTGGTGACGCGGATCGCCGGCCACGCCGATGCGATCGCCGAGGGCAAGTCCGGATTGCTCGCGAACGGTCGCGATGAGTTGATCGACGGGCTGCACCGCGTGCTGTCTGATGAGCGGCTGAGAAGCCGCCTCGCCGCGGGCGCACTGGATCACGCCACGCAGTTCACCTGGGCTGCAACGGCGCGCGGCACGCTCGAGGTGCTGGCCGCCGAGGCACTGCGGCGGCGGGGCGCTCACTGACCGGTTCCCGCACGGTCCTACGATGCGACCGCGCCCGATCCCGAACGCGCTAGAAGCTGCCCGTACGGCCGTAGCGGTAGTAGGACGCGTACTTCGCACCGATTTCCGCGGGAATGCCAATAATCGGTCCGAGGGCACGTGCCCCCCAGACCACCTGGGCCGTGCGTTCCACTAGGGACGCGATGTGGAGAACATCCTTCGGGCTCTTTCCGCACGCGAAGAGTCCGTGGTTGGCCATGACGACCGCGGCACGATCGGCAACGCGGCGCGCCACTTCGTCAGCGAGCTCCTGGGATCCGGTCTCGCAGTAGTCGGAACATTCGACGTCGCCACCCACAAAGACATCGAACTCTTCGACCACCGCGGGAATCAGCTGATGGGTGATCGCAAACATCTGGACGTGCTTGGCGTGGCAATGCATGGTGGCACCGATTTCGGGGTACGCGTTCAGCACCGCGAGATGGAGTTGCTTTTCAGTGGTGGGACTGCGGTGACCATCCACGACGTTGCCGTCTCGGTCGCACACCACCAGATCGTCGAGTGTCATCTCTAGATAGTCGAGGCTGCTCGGAGTCAACACGGCGTTGCCGTCGGGGAGCCGCGCCGCCAGGTTGCCTGCAGTTCCCTCCACTAGCCCGGAACGGAGCATCTCTTGGGCCGCCCAGAGGACCTGCTTCTTGATGGTCAGGGTGTCATTCGCAGACTCGGTCACCGCTGTCGCTCCAGGACTTCGGGGTTGACGAGGTTGGATGGTTGCCCACCACCGAAGAGCGTGGCGAGACCCTCGGCAATCAGTTGCGAGTGGCGGGTCTCGGTATTCCAAGTCGCTCCTCCGATGTGTGGAGTCAGCACCACGTTGGGCATGGAGCAGAGCGGGTGGTCGACGGCGAGATGCTCACCCACGAAATGGTCCAGGCCGGCTCCGCTGAGGGTGCCCGATTGCAGTGCCATGACCAGCGCGTCGGTGTCGTGGAGTAACGCGCGGGCACTGTTGATGAAGATCGCCCCTTCCTTCATCGCTCCGAACTGTGCCGCGCCAATCATGCCTTCGGTTTCGGGCGTGACGGCCGCGTGCAGCGAGACGATGTCGGATTCGGCCAGGAGTTGCTCAAGGGAATGGGTCGCGTCGGGTGCGTACGGGTCGTAGGTGATCACTTTCAGCCCGAGCCCTTCAAACCGCCATTTCGTGGCACGTCCGACGGCGCCCAATCCAACGATCCCCACGGTTTGACCGTCGAGTTCCCACGCTCGGAACCGCTGGTACGGAATGGTGCCGTCACGCCACACCTGTCCTTCGCGCACATCCATGTCGGCGCGCACGATGCCGCGGTTGACTGCGAACAGAAGCCCGATCGTCATCTCGGCCACGGCGTCCGCGTTGCGGCCTGGCGCGCGGAGCACCGGGATCCCGGCGGCGGTCGCGCCGGGAATATCCACGTTCGTGGGGTCGCCCCGGCACGAACCGATTGCAACGAGTGGGAGTTCGAGGACGGGTCCCTTCACGCTGTCGCTCTCGACGACGAGCAGGGTTGCCCCCTCATCCACAGCTCGTTCCGCAAGCTGTTGCGAGTTGTAGAGGCGTAGCGGCCGGTGATCGATCCACGGGTCGATCACAACTTCGGAGCACAACGACTCGAGCAGTTCGAGTCCCGGGCCACGAAACGGTGCCGTCACAAGTGCCTTGGGCTTGTCCATTATCTGCGAGTCTCGCACGCGCCTGGGGATCGTGTCAGAAATGACGGCCCTTGGCGCTCCGCGCTAGGCCACGTGAAGGCGC
Source organism: Acidimicrobiia bacterium (assembly GCA_031430375.1). Taxonomy (GTDB): domain Bacteria; phylum Actinomycetota; class Acidimicrobiia; order IMCC26256; family JAENVU01; genus JAENVU01. The sequence continues at coordinate 11,318 of JANPBJ010000038.1, read as the reverse complement.
TGGGCCTCGCGCTCCGGTTCTGCAAGCAGTTCGGTCAGACGGCTCGCCGACTGCGGACGGTGCAACCAGAAGCCCTGCACGAGATCACATTTCAGCTCGCGGAGCCGCCGGAGTTGCGAGACGTTCTCTACACCTTCGGCGACGGTGGTCAATCCCAACGAGGTCGCCAATTGGATCACCGCCGGTCCGAGAGAGCCACTTCCCGATTCGTGGATCTTGGAGACGAACGACTTGTCGATCTTGACGATATCGATCGGGAACTGTTGGAGATGCGTGAGCGAAGAGAATCCGGTACCGAAGTCGTCGAGGGCGAGGGTCACGCCCATGGCTTTGACCGCATCGAGGTTTCTGCCCGCAGTAGTTGTGTCCTGGAGCATCGCGGTCTCGGTGATCTCGAGGATGAGAGACGACGGATGGATGCCGCTGTTCTCGAGCGCACGAGCGACGTCGGCGACGATGCGGTCACCAGTGAGCTGACGCGGCGAAACGTTCACGCTGATGGCTACCTCGATCGCACCCTCGCGCTGCCAAACTGAGGCCGCGTTGCATGCCTGTTCGAGGAGCATCGAGCCCATGGTGTCCATGAGACCCACTTCTTCGGCAATGGGGATGAACGCGCCCGGGAGGAGCAACCCGCGTTCAGGGTGGTTCCATCGAACGAGCGCCTCGACCGCCACGATGCGGTCGGTGGTGAGGTTGACCATGGGTTGGTAGAACAGCATCAACTCGTCACGTTCGATGGCGCGACGCAGATCGGCATCCAGCTCCACCCGCACGACAGCGGCCGCGTGCTGCTGGTCCTCGAAGCATTCGAAACGGTTCTTGCCGCGTTCCTTCGCCATGTACATCGCGAGATCCGCGTTGCGCAGGAGTTGATCGCTGGTCATGCCGCTTCCACCGAAGGCGATACCCACGCTGACCGTTGCAATGACTTCCCTCGTGCCAACCCGGAACTGTTGGCGAAATGACTCCGTGATCCGTCGGGCCAGAGCTAACGCGTCCTCGGGATCATCAAGGTCCTCGATCAGGACGGCAAACTCATCGCCCCCGAGTCGGGCGGCTGTATCGCCGACCCGTAGACAGTCGGTCAACGTCTGTGCGGCGGTGACGAGGAGATCGTCCCCGGCTTGATGGCCCATGCTGTCATTGACCGTCTTGAAGTTGTCGAGGTCACAGAACAGGACCGCGAAACCGGTGTCGCTGCGCTGCGCACGATCGGTGGCGTGTTGCAGGCGATCGCAGAACCGGGCTTTGTTGGGTAGCCCCGTCAATTGGTCGTGGAATGCCCGGTAGACGAGTTCGTCCTCCAGCCGCTTCCGTTCGGTCCGATCTCGGAAGCTCCATACCCGGCCATGGACCGCGCCGTCCACCCGCTGGGGTCGGGAGAACCGTTCGAAAACCCGGCCGTCTTTAAAATCGAGCAGGTCGTAGCTCTCGGCATCTGGATCGGCGTAGAGCTCCTGGACTTTGGCCACGAACACGTCCGGGCTCGTGAGCTGGTCGAGCACGAACGCAATGGCTGCGTCGTCGCCTGCTTCCAGAATGTGTTCGGGAATATGCCACATCTCGACGAACCGTTGATTGAAACTCGTGATCGAGTTGTTGCGGTCTACTACCAAGATCCCGTCCGCCGTCGACTCCAGGGTGGCAGTGACGAGGGACAGGGCGACATGGAGTTCGGTTTCGGTCGCGGCCTGCTTGGTGACGTCGTGGGCGGTGAGTACGTACCCGCCCACGGTCGGATCGCTGTTGAGGTTGACGGTATGGATCTCGAGAGGAATCACGTGATCGCCGTTCCGGGTCGGGAAGTGTGCGCGCGTCGTTGACGGCGTGCCCGGCATGGTTCCGAGGATCGCTTGTTCGAGCTGCTCGCGGTCATCTTCGGTCGCCAGCGCCACGAATGGTTGACCCTGGATCGCGGCTGCGTCGTGGCCGAGCACGCGCGTCATCGCGCCCGAGGCCGACATGATCGTGCCGTCCGACTGCAGCAGCATCGTGATGGCGGCAGCGTTGTGCACGAGCGAACGGAATCGGGCGTCTTCGTCTCGCGCCACCTCGTAGCGGCGGCGTTGGGTGATATCCCGGAGGGCGAGCAGAATCGTGCCGTCGTCTCGGATGGTGCCGACGACTTCAACGAGCAGCCACTCCGTTTCCGTCCGAAGGCGTACCTCGACGGGTCGATCAAGGTCAAGGTCTGGATCCCCGGTCAATGCGAGCATCACCTGGCCGAGGTCGTCCGGGTGGACGAAGTCGAGTCCCGACATTCCGACACTGGACGACATACTGCGGCCGAAGACCTGCTCGGCTCGTGGGTTCCCCCAGAGGATGGTCCCTCCGGCGTCGAGGAGGAGGGCCGCGTCGGGATGAGCGCGAAGGAGGTCTGCCAGGTCCTCGTCGTTCATTGCTCCTCGGATTCGAGCGGGGTCGGATATCGAAACTCCGTATCTGCCTCTCGCGAGCTATCGACCACCTGCGACGTGTCCTGTATGGGCAGCCACCACCCGGTTGGCACCAGTTGCCAGAGTGCTACCGGTAGCCTCCGGCCCTCATGGACGCATTAGTGACCGGCGGCGCCGGATTCATTGGCTCACATCTCGTAGACGGGTTGCTGGCAGCCGGTCATGCCGTGACGGTTCTGGATGATTTGTCTACCGGCCTCGCGGAGAATGTGAACCGGTCGGCGGATCTCGTGACGGGTTCCGTGGTGGATTCCGAAGTGGTGGCTCACGCCGTCGCCGGGCGTGACGTGGTGTTCCACCTCGGAGCGCTGGGAGCAGTCGCCCGATCAGTGGCCGATCCGAGAGCGTCGAATGATGCCAACGTGAATGGCACACTCAACGTTCTGACCGAGTCGGTGGCCGCCGGAGTGCGTCGGGTCGTGTTCGCATCGTCGAGCAGCGTCTACGGCGGGGCGGAGGTGGTCCCCACGCTGGAGAGCACGCCGTTGCGCCCGCGGTCTCCGTACGCCGTCACCAAGATGACGGGCGAGTGGTACACAAGGATCTTCGCCGAGCTGTATCCCATCGAGACCGTAGCGTTGCGCTACTTCAACGTGTTCGGTCCACGTCAACGACCCGACGCCACGTATGCCGCGGTGATCCCGCTGTTCGCCGCCGCGCTGATGGCCGGCGTTGCGCCCACAGTGCACGGAGACGGCACGCAGAGTCGCGACTTCACCTACGTCACCGACGTCGTTGCCGCGAACCTGGCCGCGGCGACTGCGCCGGCCGACCTCGCGAGCGGCCGAGCGTTCAACATCGCTCCGGGCGAGGGGACGAGCCTGCTCGAGCTGCTTGACGGCCTGGCGGCACGCCTTGGCACGAACGTGGCTCCCATCTTCGTGGAATCTCGACCCGGAGACGTTCATATGTCGTGTGCCGACGCCACCGCCGCACGAACGGTGCTCGGCTGGTCACCGACCGTCAGCGTGGCCGACGGTCTCGCCCACTACGTGGACTGGCTCAAGGCGTAGTGCGAATCTCGATCACAGTGGCGATCAGGGCGGCGATCCCGGCGGCTGCTTCCGATGGTGTTGGGCCCGGCGTGAGGACGAGATCGGGGTGCTCCGGCGCCTCGTACGGATCGTTGATCCCGGTGAATCCGGTGATCTCACCCGCGCGCGCCTTGGCGTAGAGGCCCTTGGGGTCGCGCTGCTCGCAGAGTTCGATCGGCGTATCGACGAACACCTCGACAAACGGAATGCCGGTTTCACGGTGGCGACCCCGGACCCGTTCGCGATCGGCCCGGTAGGGACTGATGAGGGGAACGAGTGCCACCACGCCGGCATCCGCGAACAGCAAGGCCACCTCACCGGCGCGGCGCACGTTCTCGTTGCGACTCGCCGTATCGAAGCCGAGGTCGCCATTGAGTCCGTGGCGGAGGTTGTCGCCGTCGAGCAGGTAGGCGGGAATGCCCGCGGCGACGAGCTGGTGCTCCAGCGCCACGGCCACCGTCGATTTGCCCGACCCCGAGAGCCCCGTGAGCCACACCGTGAGGCCGGCATGTCCGGTGGCGGCTGCGCGGTCCGCGCGCGTGACCGTGCCGGCGTGGAACACCACGTTGGGGCTCTGCGGTGGAGTGGTCATCGAACGTTGTTCACGAACGGGCGTTCACGCGTCGATGATCATGCCGGCGCCTACGGTCTCGTTGGTGCCTTCGTCAATGAGGATGAACGATCCGGTCGTACGATTTCGACGGTATTCGTCGACGAAGAGGGGCATCGTCACTCGAAGACTCACACGGCCCATGTCGTTCATCGCCAAGGTGCCACTCATCTCGTCGCGTGACAACGTATTCACATCCATGCGGTAGTGGAGATCCCGGACCAACGCCCGAGCGGTTCGGGTTGTGTGCTTGATTGCGTACTTGCCACCAACCTGGAGCGGACGCTCGCTGAACCAGCACACCATTGCGTCGATCTCTTGGGTCGCAGTCGGCGCATTGTTGGGGCGACAGATCATGTCGCCGCGGCTGATGTCGATGTCGTCGGCGAGGCGGATCGTGACCGACATCGGTGGCGTGGCCGCTTCGATGGATTCGCCGTAGAGGTCGATGCCGGCGATCGTGGTGGTAAGGCCGGAGGGGAGTACCAGCACTTCATCGCCGGGCCGGAAGGTTCCACCGGCGATCTGACCGGCGTAGCCGCGGTAGTCGTGGTACTTGTCACTCATGGGGCGGATGACGAACTGCACCGGCATGCGCGCGTCGATCAGGTTGCGGTCGGAGCCGATGTACAGATGCTCGAGGTGGTGCAGCAACGTTGGGCCGTCGTACCAACCCATGTTGGCGCCATGACTCGTCACGTTGTCGCCGTGCAGTGCGGAGACGGGAATGAACGTGAGATCAGTGATGTCCAGCTTCCCTGCCCACTCGCGGAAGTCCTCGGAAATCTGGTCGAAAACGGTTTGGTCGTAATCGACCAGGTCCATCTTGTTGACGCACAAAACGAGGTGGCGCACCGAGAGCAGCGAAGCAATCACGGCATGGCGCCGTGACTGCTCAACCACGCCATGACGCGCATCGACCAGGATCAACGCGAGGTCGGCGGTTGACGCGCCGGTGACCATGTTGCGCGTGTACTGCACATGGCCGGGCGTGTCGGCGATGATGAATTTTCGGGTGGGCGTGGAGAAGTAGCGGTACGCCACGTCGATGGTGATGCCTTGCTCGCGTTCAGCTCGGAGACCGTCGGTGAGAAGCGCGAGGTTCGTGTAGTCGAACCCCTTCTCGCGTGACGTGCGCTCAACCGCCTCGAGCTGGTCCTCGAAGATCTGCTTGGAGTCGAGGAGCAGCCGGCCGATCAGCGTGCTCTTCCCGTCATCAACCGAGCCCGCGGTTGCGAAGCGGAGCATCTCCATCAGCGCTTCCTTCCGAACGGGCGCACTAGAAGTACCCCTCTTTCTTTCGGTCTTCCATCGCAGCTTCGCTAGCGCGGTCATCGGCACGAGTGGCACCGCGTTCGGTGATCCGAGACGCGGCAACTTCCACAACGATTTCCTCGGCCGTCGTGGCGGGTGACTCGACCGCGCCGGTGCACGTTGCATCACCCACGGTCCGAAACCGGACCGTCAGTTCCTCGAGCTCTTCATTGGGAAGCAGCGTGACAAACGGTGTGAGCGCGAGCAGCATCCCATCGCGGCGAAACACCTGGCGACGGTGAGCGAAATAGATCGAAGGAAGTTCAATGTCCTCGCGGGCGATGTACTGCCACACGTCGATTTCGGTCCAGTTCGAAATGGGAAAGACGCGGATCTGCTCTCCCTTGCGTATCCGGGAGTTGTAGAGGTTCCACAGTTCGGGTCGTTGGTTCTTCGGGTCCCATTGTCCGAAGTCGTCGCGAAAGGAAAAGACCCGCTCCTTCGCTCGGGCCTTGTCCTCATCGCGTCGACCGCCACCGAAGACCGCGTCGTAGCCATGCTCGGTGATCGCGTCGAGCAAGGTCACACTCTGGAGCCGGTTGCGGGTGGCCTTCGGGCCGGTTTCTTCGTGGACGCGACCATCGTCAATCGACTTCTGTACCGAGGCCACAATCAGCGGGGTCCCCAGCTCGGCGGCTCGACGGTCGCGATAGTCGATGACCTCGTCGAAGTTGTGTCCGGTGTCGACGTGCATCAACGGGAACGGGATGCGAGCAGGCCAGAACGCCTTCTCTGCGAGTTTCAGCATGAGCGCGGAGTCCTTGCCGCCCGAAAAGAGCAGCACCGGCCGCTCGAACTCTGCGGCAACCTCGCGCATGATGTGGATGGACTCGGCCTCGAGGACGTCGAGGTGCGAGATGGTTCTGTCCGTCACCAGGTCCTCCGGGTCGTACGGGAGCGGCAAGCGTACTCCCGCATAGGGGTTTCAATCACCAGCGGGCGAGTCATGAATACGCGGCGGCGCCACCGGCAGCCGCGATGGTGGCGATGACCGCCGCGGCGTACTCCGGACGACAGATGAGAAGATCGGGAAGCGCTCGGTCCGCCGCGTTGTAGACCAACGGGGAACCGTCGAGCCGCGACACATGAAGGCCCGCGGCGGCCGCGACCGCCACCGGCGCCGCAGAGTCCCATTGGTACTGGCCACCCGCGTGGGCGTACACATCCACCCGCCCCTGGAGAATGGCCATCGCCTTGGCCCCCGCCGAACCCATCGGCACGAGTTCGGCGCGCAGCGCGCCTTCGAGCGCAGCAGTGATGGCAGGCGGACGGGTGCGGGAGACCACGAGACGCGGCGGACCATCCGGGCGCGGCGCCAGCTCCGGTTGCGGGTCGGTGCCGAACACCACGCCTTGGGCGGGGAGTGCTACCGCGCCGATGCTCGCGTTGCCTTCGGTAGAGAGGGCAACGTGGACCGCCCAGTCGTCGCGGTCACCTTCGCCATATTCGCGGGTGCCGTCGAGCGGATCGACGATCCACACTCGTTCGTAGTTCAGCCGGGCGAGGTCATCCGCGCTTTCCTCCGACAGGATCGCATCGTCGGGCCGAGCCGCGTGGAGTCGATCGAGAATCAGCACGTTGGCCCGGGCGTCGCCCGCGGCCTTGAGCTCGATGGGATCAACGATGGTGGGGCGCAGTGCCAGCAAGAGTTCACCGGCTTCCTCGGCGATGAATGCTGCGAGTTCGTGATCATTCATCGGCGAATCCTGGCTTCGGGGGCGGCGGCCAGTTTCTCGACCTTGGCCGGCAGTTTGCCGGACGCCAGATCGGCGAGCGTCACTCGCTCGAGGACGTCTCTGAGGCTGGCCCGCACCGCGATCCACACGTCGGCGAGCCGCGCGGCCGGACCGAGATAGGAGATCTTCTCGGGAGCATCGCCGTGGACTGCGGCGAGGGGTCCGTCCACCGCTCGAATGATGTCGGCCACGGTCACTTCATTGGCCGGCAGGGCCAGAAAGTAACCACCGACCGCACCTCGACGCGACTGAATGATTCCCGCGGTACGCAGCAGTCCGAGGATGTTTTCGCAGAACGCGAGTGGTGCATCCTGCGCTCGGGCGAGGGCCTCGCCGGTGATGGGCGTGCCCGGAACTGCGGCGGCCAGCTCGGCGGCGAGCCGCACTGCGTAGTCCGCCTTGGCCGAGATCCGCACGAAGGCACGGTAGCCGAGTGTGCCGCCTTGTTGACCCAAACCGATAATCCCGACTAAAGTGATCGACTTCGTGACGTGACGGCCCGGGGGAGTCTGACGTGGATTGGCTGTTGGTAGTCGGTGGCCTCGGCGTCGGCTTCGTGGTTGGGCTCACCGGTATGGGCGGTGGCGCCCTGATGACGCCGATGCTCGTCATCTTCTTCGGTGTCGATCCGGTGACGGCGGTGTCGAGCGATCTCGTGGTCTCCCTGGTGATGAAGCCGTTCGGGGCCGGAGTCCACGCCAAGGAAGGGACCGTCAACTACCAGCTCGTGAAAGGGCTCTGCCTGGGGTCCGTACCTGCCGCGTTCGTAGGTTCCTGGTTGCTCGATGTGATCGGCGGTGACGACGTATCAGCCATGGTGAAGACCTATCTGGGTGTTGCGCTGCTCGTCGCGGCCGCGTCGATGGTCGTTCGACACCAGATCAACCGCCGCCGGAATCAGCACATCCCCAACCATGGAGCGCAACACGCCCTGGTCGTCAAGCCAATCCCGACGCTGCTGATTGGGGCCGTGGGTGGCCTCATCGTGGGGATGACGTCGGTGGGATCGGGGTCGTTGATCATTGTGGCGTTGCTGCTGCTCTACCCGTCGCTTGCCGCCGGCCAGCTGGTGGGCACTGATTTGGTGCAAGCCGTGCCCTTGGTCGCCGCTGCCGCACTCGGTCACTACTTCTTCGGCGACATCAAATTCTCGCTCGCCGGTTCGCTCATGCTCGGTGCCATCCCGGGAGTCATCATCGGTGCGCGCATCTCTTCGCGCGCGCCGGATCACGTCATCCGTCCGATCCTCGTGGTGGTCCTGATCGCCTCCGGGGCCAAGCTGCTCGAAGTGCCGAATGCATTGGTCCTCGGTTTCGTCGGGGCTACCGCACTCGCGGGGCTCGTGCTCGCGGTCCCGGCGGCTCGACGACGCAGCCGAGACGAAGGTCCGCTCCCGGGTTTGGTCGAACCGGGTTTGGTCGAACCGGGGTTGGTGGAGGCACCGGCGTCGGACACTGTGGTGCCCTGACTACGGTGACCCCCGGACCTGGGGGTGTTGCATGACCATTCATTACGAGCTGGACCACGAGCACATCGTGCTCATCACGATCGATCGGCCCGAGGCGCGCAACTCCGCCGACCTCGATCACTTCAAGGCGCTACGCCAGGCGTGGGAGCGATTCGACGCGGATCCCGACGCGTGGGTCGCGATCATCACGGGTGTCGATGATGTGTTCTTCACCGGTGCCGACCTCAAGACCTACGTCCCCGCAATCACCGCGCTCGGCACGCGGATCGCGGCGGAAGGTCTCACCGAGGTCGATGGATACCGCCTCGATGACGGAACCCGGGCGGTGCTGCGCGGCGCCAAGATTTGGAAGCCGATCATCGCGGCGGTGAACGGTTACTGCACTGCCGGCGGCATGGAAATGCTGGGGGGAGTCGACATTCGCGTCGCGTGTCCGGAGGCGCAGTTTGCCGTGATGGAACCGAAGCGAGGTCTGTTTGCGGGTGGCGGAACCACGGTCCGCCTCCCCCGCCAGATTCCGTTCCCCCATGCCATGGAGTTCTTGCTGTGCGCCGACCTGGTCTCGGCGGAACGGGCTATGGAGATGAACCTGCTGAACGCCGTCGTACCCCGAGATGGCCTGCTCGACGCGGCGTACGCATACGCACGCCGGATCACCGCGAACGCGCCACTTGCTGTGCAGGCCACGAAGCGCAGCGTGTGGGAAGGACTGGGCATGAACCTCAAGGACGCGTACCGCAACGAGTCCGCATTGGCGTCGGCCATCTTCGCGACCGATGACGCCAAGGAAGGTCCGCGAGCGTTTGTGGAAAAGCGGGCGCCGCGTTGGACCGCCCGCTGATGCTGGACCCTCGCGCGCCGTGCGTGGTCGGCGTCGCGTCGCACACGTGGCACCCGAGCAGCACCGTAGATTCCGGCGCACCGGAACCGCTGAGAATGTGGGAGCTCGTCACGCGCGCAGCTGTTGCGGACGCCGGCGTTGCGCTCTTGAACCAGTTGGATTCGATCGACATCGTGTATTGCCAAACCTGGCAATACGACGCACCGGTCGACCGACTGAGCGACCAACTCGGTGTGGCACCGCGCCGGCGGCACTACTCGGGGATCGGGGGGACGACGCCGCAGGTGTTGGTGCAAGAAGCGGCTGATCGGATTGCTCGCGGCGAACTCGACGTGGCGCTGGTGGTGGGAGCCGAAGCACTCGACACGCAGCGTCGATTCCGCAAGGCCGGTGAGCGGTATCCCTATTCCTTCAAGCCGGCGGTGAAGCCCAGTTTCCCGTGGGAGGCACCGTTTCATCCCGCCGAAGTCGCGCATGAGGTTTTCCAAGCGTGGTTGACCTTTGCGTTGTTCGACAACGCCCGGCGCGCGCGGCTCGGCACTGATCTCGGCGCGTATCGCCAGGCGTTGGGCGAGCAGTGGCACCGGTTCACGCAGGTCGCGGCGGGGAATCCCGAGGCTTGGTTCGCCATCGAGCGAAGTGCGGCTGAGATCATCACGCCCACGCCCTCCAACCGCCTCGTCGGGTACCCGTACACGAAGTACATGATCTCGATCATGGACGTGGACATGGCGTCGGCGGTCATCTTGATGAGTGATGAACGGGCGACCGCGCTCGGCGTCGCTCCCGACCAGCGCATCTACCTTCGTGGTTGGCAGTACGCGACGGACCCGATCTATGTCGCCGAGCATCCCGACCTCGCCACCTCGCCCGCGATGCATCAGGTGACCGCGCACGCGTTGGATACGGCGGGCGTTGGCATCGACGACGTTGCCCATCTCGATCTGTACTCGTGCTTTGGGTCGTCGGTGAACTTCATGCGTGACGCGCTCCAACTCGATGCCACCGATGCCCGGCCGCTCACGGTGACTGGCGGTCTGCCGTATCACGGCGGCGCCGGTAGCGACTACCTCACCCATGCGATTGCGGAAATGGTGCGGGTGCTGCGCTCCGATCCGGGGAGCTTTGGGCTCGTCACGGGCGTTGGGATGCACATGACCAAACACGTCGCCGCGGTCTACTGCTCGGAACCCGGACCGGCGCTCGTTCCTGATGGTTCGGCTTCACTGGCAACCGTGGCGCCGGCCACCGTCCCCATCGTGGACCGCTATGAGGGAACTGCGGTCGTCGCCACGTACTCCGTGGTCCATGGCCCGGACGGCGTCCCCGTGTGGGGACTCGCCGTCTGCGATGTTCCGGGCGGTGCCCGCTGTTACGCCCGCATCGAGGTGCCGGAACTCCTGATGGAAGCGGAGGCCATCGAGTGGGTCGGCCGCACGGTCACGATACGGTCGAGTCCGGCACGCAACGACGTGAACTTGGTGGAGGCGTAGTGGAGTTCGATCCGTATTCCGAGGTCTTCTTCGACGATCCGTACGATCTCTACCGCGAGATGCGTGACGACGCGCCGGTGTATCACAACGATCATTACGGATTCTGGGCGCTCTCTCGCTATGACGACGTCCTCAGCGCGCACCGCGACTGGCAGACGTTCACGAGCACCCACGGGATCACGATCGACATGCTCACCGCGCCGAACGCGAAGGCAATGGCCCAGGGTTCAATCATCTTCATGGATCCGCCGGACCACGATCGAATGCGCGGGTTGGTGAGCCGAGTGTTCACGCCGAAGGCCGTTGCCGCGCTCGAACCGATGATTCGCGGATTGGTCCACCGCGCGCTCGACGCGCTGGACG
>JANPBJ010000037.1:0-4729 GCA_031430375.1 Acidimicrobiia bacterium | reverse complement strand
TCACCATGGCAGAACGCGTAGGTCGAGTCGTTCAACAGTCGGGCTCGCGACGAGTTGCTCAACGGTGAACGGTTCGACTCGCTCCTCGAAGCCAAGGTCGTGATCAGCGACTGGCGCATCGACTACAACACGCGACGGCCGCACTCCAGCCTTGGCATGCTCACCCCAGCCGCGTACGCTGCGCGCTGGACCAGTCTCCAACCCCAACCAGCACTCTCATAGCCGCTGGACCATCAAACGGGGTCAGGCCAATGCGGCGGTTCGCACGCCTGACGAATGGGTTCTCGAAGAAGGTCGAGAACCACGCCCACGCCGTGTCACTGCACTTCGCGCACTACAACCTCTGTCGTCCCCACCAGACGCTCTCGGGCAAGGGCCGCGGCAAGGTCACTCCCGCGATGGCCGCAGGGATCGAGACGCACCCCTGGTCGATCAGCCAGCTTTGCGAGTTGCTGGAGGACTAGTCCGGGTCGCCCGGCAGCGAGTAGTAGACGACCACGTCGTAGATGGGGGCGTCCGCTGTGATCTCGGCATGGAACACGATGTCCTGCACGTCGACGCCCTCGATGCTGTCGAGCGTGTCGGCCACCCGACGTAGAACCGCAGCAGCACTTCCGGGTCCGTTCTGCGCTAAGTGGTGGATGAGCGAGTGACCCAGCGGATCTTCCATGCCCCGAGCATGTCAGCGAATTTCAAACTGAGCCACTACCGCCAAGCGTGGGGACGCCGATGAGCCGCGGGTGCCCATGCCGGCCTCAGCAATCGTTCTGCCACCAGCAATTCAGCTCGGCATCGGAATCGATCTGCTCCGCAAATCGCTGCGTCACATTCGCAGGCGGAGGATCGACGCTTCGCGGCGGCGACTCGACTTGGAGGTCGATTTTCACTCGGGACTCCGGCCCCTCATAGGTCAACGATCTCGGCAGAGACCGGCCCGTAAAACTCAGAGTCGCTCGACCCACACCCGCAGTTGAAGTGGTGAGGTCACTCCAGGAAAACGAGTAAGTTACCTGTCCATTATTGGCTTTCGCAGAACCCCTTTCGGGATCCAACCGTAGAGAACCATCCCGAAGCATGTAGATGAGATTCGGCACCGGGATAGCCTGGCTCAAAAGTGAATCGGAAGCCGCGACCTCTCCCAGACTCAGCCAGGGTCTCTGTGAGTCAAGCCCAATTGACCGAATTAATCCAGGATCCAGTCGGTACAGCTTTCCGCCCGTCCAAAGCTCCTCGACCCTCTCAGCACCCTGCGATGTCTCATGAGCCGCGATAATCCGGAAGCTACGCCTTGCCAAACCCACGGATCCCGAAACTCGAATTTCGCCATCTGCCGGGTTCAGCAGTAGCCCACTGAAACGCATTGAACCGACGCCTTCCAACGCTTTGGCGACCTGCTCGGCGCGTTGATTCGACGATATTGGATTGCGAGTCGATTGTATTGAGCCACAAGACTGCACCACGACAACAGTGGTCGCCGCAAATAGCAGCCGCGCCGCATTCCGTCTCAAATCCAGTATTCTTCGATGGCCGAACCCCATACATACAGGAGTCGCAGCATTTAGAATTATCATTTCAAACCCACCACAATGGAAGCTGCCCAGTTTGATTTGTACCCTGTCCCTGATAGATATACCCACAACCGACATGGGTACGGGTCAACCTTCTCACCGGCTTTCCGGTGAATGTAGAGGTTCCCGCGAAATAGACTTCCAGTTGCTTCTGAACTCCTACACACCAGAGCTCATATAGTACGTAGTGTAGCGTTGGACCGTACCAAGCGTATTGGATCTGGTGTCGCTTATATCGGTAATTGCGTTCAAGGCCCACGACCAATCCGCAGACGGGGACTACGCCGAACAAAACGCAACCCAAACTGGCAAACTGGATCCGCCAGTTTCCCCGAACTATGTCGTACTTCGGACCCGATATACTTGTCCCTTCAAGATCTCGATGAGGGACTGTCAGAAAGTTTGTGTAACTGGCGTGATCTGAAGGTCCGCGGCTGGGTGCTGTGGGCTGGGAAGGATCATGACTATGACGAAGCGAACGACGGAGGAGTCGGGGCTGGTGCCGGCACGGGGTTTGCCCGCGTTGGACGGCCCGGAGATGCGCGAGTGGGCGGGCGAGTTGGTGGCCCGTGCCCGTGCGGAGGGGGTCGATCTGACGGGTGAGGGCGGCTTGCTGACCGCGATGGTCCGCCAGGTGCTCCAGACCGGGTTGGAGGTCGAACTCGAGGATCATCTCGGTTACGAACCCTACGACTCGGCCGGTCGCAATAGTGGCAACTCTCGGAACGGGTCGACGCCGAAGACGGTGTCGACTGAGATCGGCGACGTTGATCTGCGGATGCCACGCGACCGGAACGGAACCTTCGAACCGGTCACGGTCCCGAAGCATCAACGCCGTCTTGATGGCCTCGCGGGGAATGTGATCTCGCTCTATGCGAAGGGCATGACGACGGGCGATATTCAAACGCATCTGGCGGAGATCTACGGGACTGAGGTATCGCGAGAAACGATCTCGAAGATCACTGACCGGATCGTCGACGACATGCTCGCCTGGCAGTCTCGGCCGCTTGATCGCGTGTACGCGGTGATCTTGATCGACGCGATTGTGATCAAGGTCCGCGACACTCAAGTCGCGAACCGGCCTGTGTATGTGGCGATCGGCGTGAACCTCGAAGGTGAACGCGACGTCCTGGGCCTCTGGATCGGCCCGTCGGGTGGTGAAGGCGCGAAGCAGTGGGCGGCGATGCTCACCGAACTCCGCAACCGGGGCATCGCCGATGCGCTCATCGTGTGTTGCGACGGCCTGAAGGGTCTCCCGGAATCGATCCGGGTGACGTGGCCCGACGCGACAGTCCAGACCTGTGTTGTGCATGTCGTGCGGAACTCGTTGCGACTCGCGTCGAAGAAACACTGGCAGGCACTCACCCGCGAGATGCGCCAGATCTACACCGCGCCGACCGTCGAAGCCGCGGAGTCTCGCTTCGCCGAGTTCGCCGCCGAGTGGCGTGGGACGTATCCGGCGATGATCCGATCGTGGGAGAACTCGTGGGTCGAGTTCGCGCCGTTCCTCGAGTTCCCGGCCGAGCTCCGCAAGATCGTCTACACGACGAACGCGATCGAGTCGCTCAACGCGAAGTTCCGCCGGGCGGTCCGCCACCGCGGGCATTTCCCGAACGAGCAAGCCGCACTCAAAGTCCTCTACCTTGTCGCCATCGAACGGCGACCAAACCGTCAAGACCTCACCGGCCAGATCCGCGGCTGGAAACAGATCTTGAACACGCTCACCATGCACTACGGCGACCGCATCGCAGCCGCCGGCTACTAATGACCATCACGACCGTTTACAGGCCCTACGCGACTGAGCTGGGTCGGGCTCGGAGTCTCGTGACTTGGTGATGTTCGCGTGTGAGTCCGCCGGCGAGCAAGATCCGGAGGCGGTAGTTGGCGAGGTTGCGGAACCCGCGGCCGGATCGCTTGACCTGCTTGATCAACAAGTTCGCTGCTTCGACGGGACCGTTGGAGGCGCCGGTGGTGTGGTGGTTCAGGATCTGGGTCCGCCACCGTCGCAACGTCTTCGCGAGTCTGCGGAGTTCGGGTCCGGCTTCTGGTGCGGTGCACCACGCGATCGCATCATCGAGCGCCACCTCAGCCTCGGCGACGTCGTCGGTGAGATACACGTCGCGGACTTTCTCTTTCGCGACCCAACAGTCTTGAAGTTCGCCGGTCGGGTCGCCGTCACGCAACGCGGCCCAGATCCGTTCCCAACCCTGCTCGTCGACGCGTTCCGCGCCGAGGAGGAACAGCTTTCGGGTCGAATACAGCGGATCCCGCGCCCAGCCGCGGTGACCGAGGGTGTCTTGTTGGATGCGTTGACGGCATCGGGTGACGGCCATGTTCGCGAGCCGCACGATGTGGAACGGGTCAACGACCAGCGCGATGTCGCGCAGCAGATCCGTGTTGGTGATCGCGGATCTGTAGCCCTCGTGTGGGTCGACGGAGACGACCTGCACCGCAGCTCGCCACGAGGCGGGCATCCCCGCCAGCCAGGCCCGCAGGTCAGCGGCGTCGCGACCTTCGAAGATGTCGATGATCTGGCCGGAGGTGACGTCCACGACCGCGGTGATGAACCGGCGCCGACGTCGTCGGTGTGCGGGTTGCATCACGGTCTCATCGAAGCCGGCCATCGGCGTCTCACCGACCCGGTCGGGGTCATCGACCCGTTCGGTGCCGACGCGTTCGACGGCAGTCCAGACCGTTGGCCATGACACTCCGAACCCTCGGGCGATCGACGCCACGGTCCCTTCGATCGCGCAGATCCGATCCGTGGCCCACGCCACCGCACGATGAGTGAGCACCCGACGCGGCGCGGCGAGGGTGCACGCTTCGGTCCACGTCTTGGTTGGACAATCAGGGTCGGGACACGACCAGACCCGCCGCCACACGCGGACCACGACGGCCCGATCACCGCTCGGTGCGTCGCGCAGGCCGACCCACCGCCGGTCCTTCGCCTTCGCTCGTGTCCCACACGACGTGCAACCAACCACCGTCAAGGTCGATTCGACCTCGACCGTGAGCTCGTAGCCATCGTCGACCATGTTCAGGACTCTGAAGTTGGGCGCGCCGAACCAGAGTGCGCTACTACCGTCAGCCACCAGGGGCCTCCTCGATCTCGGACCGTCAAGAAGTCACGAGATTGTTGGAGGCCCTCCTTCTATTGGTGG
>JANPBJ010000036.1:0-9274 GCA_031430375.1 Acidimicrobiia bacterium | reverse complement strand
GGACCCTTGGGCGCGCGGGGTATCACGCGGTCGCGCCTGACCAACGTGGCTACTCGCCCGGCGCCCGCCCGACCACCGATGACAACTACACCATGAACCACATGGTTGCGGACACGCTCGCCATCGCCGATCACTTCGGTGCGAAGAAGTTCAATCTCGTCGGACACGATTGGGGTGCAGGAGTGGCATGGGCCACCGCGATCGCCCATCCCGACCGGCTGAAGACGCTCACCGCGGTCTCCGTCCCTCACCCCGCCGCCTACGCCAAGGCCAGCGCGGACCCGAACGGCGAGCAACGCAACAAGCAGGGTTATATCAACACCTTCATCACGCCGGGCGCCGCGACCGGCCTCGCGAACGCTGCCTTCTTGCGCGCCGCGTTCGGACCGACCGCCACCGAAGCCGACATCGCCGAGTACCTGAAGGTCCTCGGTACTCCCGAGGCCATGGACGCGGCACTCGCGTGGTATCGGGCGAACGATCTGAGGTCCGGACTCGGGGCGGGAAGCTCGCCGGTGAAGATCCCCACGCTGTTCGTCTACGGCACCGCGGACTGTTGTCTCGGTCGCGACGCTGCCGATCTCACGAAGGACTACGTGACCGGCCCCTACACCTACGAGGTGCTCGACGGCGTGAGTCACTGGATCCCCGAGCAGGCTGCGGCCCAACTCGACCCGCTCCTCCTCAAGTTCCTTCGTACGTACTGACCCACGCGCAAGGCTCCCGACGGACCGGCGCGCTCAGATTTCGATGATCTCGGCCGTGAACTTGGCGCGCAGAACTTCGGGCAAAGGGTTGGAGTCGTGGGTGCCGGGTTTCACATTCACATAGGTGATGACGCCGACGCACGCAAGACGGTCGCCGATGGTGGCGGTGTACCTGAGGTCGAAAGACGACGAACCCAAGCGCGACAGCGCGACGGCTATGTCGACGAACTCATCGAATCCCGCCGGGCCGGACCATTCGAGCACCGCCTTCACCAGCGTTGAACACCACGCCTTGTTGGTCAACCTCCGCGTAGCGCGGCCGCACCACGTGCACGAATCCGCGCACCGAGGCTCAGCTCCGCAGTTCGCCGCGATGCGCCTTGACCACCGCGTCGATACACCGTTGCCAGGCCGCGGTGAGCTCGGTGTCCTTCAGCGTGCGATCAGCCGCACGGAAACGCAAGGCGAAGGTGAGACTCCGCCGCCCCGCACCCAGTGCTTCGGAACGGAACTCGTCGTACACCCGAACCGCTTCGAGTAGCTCGCCACCTGCCTTGCCAATGGTTGCGAGCACCGCCGCCGCGGGCACCGACTCGTCGAGCACGAATGCCAGGTCCATGGACGCAGCTGGGTAGCGCGACAGTGGGACGAACGAGAGGTCGTGGCGTTCCCCGGCCAGCAATGGTTCCAGATTCAGTTCGAAACCGACTGCGGGACCCGGCGCACCGAACGCGACGAGCACTGAAGGGGCGATCTCCCCCACCGCACCGATCACGGCGTGGTCGACCACGATCGATGCCGCGCGTCCGCTGACATACCCCGGATGGTCGGCGCTGACCGTCTCAGCGCGAGAGAGGTGGAGCGCGTCGACAATCGCGTGCAGCAGGTCGGTGGCGTCGTAGACATCCACTGCGCGATCAGCTTCGATGGGACCGCGCCGCATCATGCCGGTAAGCAGGACCACCAGATGATCCCGTTCATCGGGCAGCAACTGCTTGCGCGGCGGCGCGCCGAACACGTGACCGAGCTCGAAGAACGCCAGATCGGTGAGACCCTGGCCCGCGTTATGGACCGCCGACTTCAAGAGCCCCGGCAGGATCGCGGGGCGCAGGATTGGCTCCTCCGCGCTCAGCGCGTTGGTGGCCCGCACCGTTTTATCGAGTGAGAGTCCCAACCGGGTGACGTCAGCCTCGGCGATCAACGGCAGCGTGTACGCCTCGGACAACCCGAGACCGACGAGAACGTCGGCCACCAACCGTCGCGCTCGCTGACGCGGCGTGAGTCCGCCACCCTGTTCAGTGGTATGCGGGAGCGTGCGCGGGATCGAGTCCAATCCGATACGTCGGCCGACTTCCTCGATGATGTCGATCTCGCGCGTGAGGTCGGGCCGATACGTGGGTGCCACCGCAACGAACGCGTCATCACCAACCTCGGAGCTCGCGTCCACGACCTCCTCGATGTCGATCCCGAGCGGTCGCAGCGAATCACGTACGGCGGTGCCGTCGAGCTCCAACCCGAGCACAGCACCCACGCGCGTCGGACGCACGCGGATACGTTCCCGCTCGATCTGCGTCGGATACTCATCGAACGCCGGCGGGCCAACTGGCGCGCCCGCCACTTCGGTCAACAGTTCCACCACTCGATCCGAGGCGCGCAGCACACCGTTCGGGTCGACACCTCGTTCAAAGCGGGCGCTCGCCTCCGAACGCAAGCCGAGACGTTTGGACGTCATCGAGATGCCCATCGGCGCGAAGTACGCGACTTCCAGCACAATGCCGGTCGTGCCTCCGTGGATTTCGGCCTCGGCACCGCCCATGATCCCGGCGATCGCCTGCGGCCGCCGATCGGCGTCGCAGATGAGCAGATCGGTCGGGAGCAACTGGCGTTGCACCGCATCGAGGGTGGCGAGCGTCTCGCCCTCGTTCGCGAGCCGCACGACCAAACCCGGGCCGCACAGGCGGTCGAGGTCGAACGCGTGTGATGGCTGGCCCCGCTCGAGCATCACGTAATTGGTGACGTCGACCACGTTGGAGATCGGCCGCATCCCGGCCAACGTCAACCGCCGTTGCATCCATTCGGGCGACGCGCCCATGGTCACCCCAACTCGACGGGCCGTGAAGCGCGGCGCACGATCAACCGCGTCGACCACTACCGAGATGTCATCGGCATCACCGGAGATATCCACCGACGGCTCGGGCACGTTCAGCGGCACTCCGAAATGAGCCGCGAGATCCCGCGCCACGCCGACCATCGACATTGCATCAGAACGGTTGGGGGTGACCGAGAGGTCGAAGACCACGTCGTGCAGGCCGAGCACGTCTCGGACGTCGAGGCCCAGCTCGGCGTCGGGCGCCAACGGGAGAATCCCGTCGTGGTCGTCGCCCAAACCGAGCTCCCGAGACGAGCACAACATGCCATCCGAGACCTCGCCGCGGATCTTGCGTCTCTCCAGCTTGAACCCGCCGGGCAACGTGGCGCCGCTCGGTGCGTAGGCCACGACCATGCCCTCAACCACGTTCGGCGCGCCACAGACGACCGTTGTAGTGCCGTCACCGAACTCGATGTCGCACAGTTGCAGCTTGTCGGCATTGGGATGGGCGCGCACGGCGAGGATGCGCGCCACTTTCACTCCCGTGATCTCCGCTCCCGGAGCATCGAGCGCTTCCACTTCGAGGCCGAGCCGGTCGAGCGCTTCCGCGATCGTGCGTGCGTCGACGTCGAGCGTGACGAAGTCGGTGAGCCAGGAAAGAGGAACGCGCATGCGATCAGTACCGGGAGAGGAATCGGGAGTCGTTGTCGAAGAAGGTCTTGATGGGCTCGACGCCGTAACGCAGCATCGTCATGCGTTCGAGTCCGAAGCCGAACGCGAAGCCGGTGTACTCCTCGGGGTCGATGCCCACCGAGCGAAACACATTCGGGTCGATCATGCCGCACCCTCCGAGCTCGACCCATCCTGTGTTGGAACACACGCGACACCCCGACCCGTCGCAGAAGACGCAGCTGAACGCGAACTCAGCCGAGGGTTCGGTGAACGGGAAATACGACGGCAGCAACCGAGACGTGACCTTCTTGCCGAAGTACGCGCTCGTGAACGTTTCGAGGGTGCCCGCCAGGTCGCCAAACGTGAGGCCGCGATCGACCGCGAGCCCTTCGATCTGGTGGAACACCGCGGAGTGACGCGCGTCGACCGTCTCATTGCGGTACGTACGGCCGGGCATCACCGCGTAGATCGGCGGCGGCTGGGTTTCCATCAACCGGATCTGCACCGGCGAGGTATGAGTGCGCAACAACACCTGCTCGGGCTCGCCAAGATCCACGTACAAGGTATCTTGCATCGCCCGGGCGGGGTGCCCGACGGGCAAGTTGAGCGCCTCGAAGTTGTGCCAGTCGTCTTCCACCTCGGGGCCTTCTGCCACTCGGTAGCCGAGGCTCACAAAGACGTCTTCGAGCTCGCGCTGACACTGCGTCACGAGATGGAGGTTTCCTCGGCGCCGCCCGTGGGTGCCGAGGGTGAGGTCGAGCGCGGCTTCGATGGAGGTGGCAGGCCCGAGTCCAGATTCTCGGGCCTCCAATGCTTCCAGCACGCCGACGGTGAAGGCAGTGACCGCTTGTCCCACCTTCGGTCGGTCGGCCGGCGCCAGGTTCTTGATCGTCTCCTTGACCCGACTCGCGTCGCCCTTCTTTCCCAGGAAGCGCTTGCGCAGTTCCACGAGCTCGTCGACGGTGTCCGCCGCGGCAATCGCGCCCCGTGCCGCGTCGAGATCAAGCTCCGAAAGGTCCATGAGTGATCAGAGTCTAGAGAACACCCCGCTCCGGCCCCGGCCCATTCGACGGACGTTCTCGAATCTATTGCCGACGCGCCGTCGAAGCAGGTGCCCACGCGCGAAATTGGCGAGGAGCTCGACGCCGCGGTCCAGCGGTTTGCCCTCGCCGTCCGTCAACTCGGCGCCGATCACGACGCTGCCCTCGGAAAGGTCCCCGACTGCTCGACGCGTGAGATGGGCGGCACCGACCCGACCGTCTGGAACACTGTGCCTATGAAATCAACCGGCAGGCAGGCCGTCTCGAAGCGAATGGTGCCCCGCTCACTTGCAATCGTCGGCGCACTCACCCTGAGCACATCTGGTTGTGCCTGGCTGGCACGCTCTTCACAACCCACCTCACCGCATGGTGAGTACCTTGCGACCGACGACGCCACGGCACCATCGATTTCAGGGTCCGGCCGCTTTACGGCGTTTGCGAGCGGAGATGCAGGACTCGTTCCCGCCGATCGGAATGCGAAGTCTGACGTCTTCGTACGCGACAACCTGCTCGGCACCACCGAAGCAGTGAGCGTGGCTCCGGCCGGGATTTTCGCGAACGGAGCGAGCACATCTCCATCGATCAGTGACGACGGCCGTTACGTGGCGTTCGCTTCAGTCGCGAACGATCTAGTCGGTGACGACCCCGAGACCACCTCAGACATCTTTGTGCGAGATCGCCAGACCGGGACGACCGTCCTCGCAAGCCTTCGTGACGACGAAACCCCGATCGCCGGAGGACTCGTGGCTCCGGACCTGAGTGGCGACGGGCAGACAGTCGCGTTCGCCGCATTGCTCATTCTCGCCGGCGCGCCGATTCAGGGCGCGACGTTCGTCCGACACCTCGATCCCGGCACCACCGTCGCCCTGCCGCGTCTTGGGAACGGCACCATTGGCGTCGACCGAAGCCTTTCGTTCGACGGTTCGCGTATCGCGTACTCCGAGGTCCACCTCAACCCAAGCCCTGCCTGGGCCGCGAGCGTCAGCGATGCTTACAGCGGCGTCGCAATCGGTGTTGTGGGCTCCGGCGCTATCAACTTCTCCACCGGAACCATCGTACGCGTCACCCTGAGTCGTGACGGTCGCTTCTTCACGCTCGCGCTCAGCGACAATGGCCAAGGTTCGGTGTATATAGCGTCCGCAGACGGCAGCGAGGATGGCCCTGGCACCGTGTTCATCGGCGGAACCACCCGATACGCCGCCTACGAGAACGGCATCATCGTCGCCATCACAGTTATCGACGGGCGCGAAGTGCTCATCGAGAAGACCGAGATGCCCGAGTTCAGAATCGTGAGTGCCGATGCAGCGGGGAACCACGTGGCTCCAGTAGTCGGAGGGGTTGACCTCTCCGCAGATGGGGGTTGGGTGGCGTTCACCTCGGGCGACGCCCAGCTCAGAGGGGGCGGCAACGATTTCTTCGCCGATGTGTACACACGCTCGGTCGCTCAGAGTCCGATCGCGCCGAGTTGAGCGTCAGCCCCGCGCCTGACGGGCAGCCTCGAACATGAGGACGCTGGCAGCGACGGCGACGTTGAGGCTTTCGATCGCGCCGGCCATGGGGATCGCCACGATCAGATCGAGATCGGCCGCGATGTCATCCGGGATCCCGTGCGCTTCGCTCCCGAGCACGAGGGCGACGGAACCAGTGAGGTCAGCCTCCGAGTAGGACACCGATCCGACGGTATCGGCACCGACGCAACGCCACCTGCGGGCGCGCAGCGTGCCGGTCGCCACGCCGGCGTCGTCGACCCCAATGATTGGAACACCGAAGATCGAACCCGCCGAGCCGCGCACGACCTTGGGGTTCCATGGATCCACGCCGCCCGAGACCACCACCGCGACTGCTCCGGCACCCTCGGCGCTGCGAACAATGGTGCCGAGGTTTCCGGGATCGGCAACGTCGAGGGCCACCACCACCAGCCCCGACGGCACGTCGGCCAGAGCACAGGATGGGGGCATGGGCGCAAGTCCCAGCACCGGTTGGGGCGTGCGGGTCGTGCCGATCTTCTCGAGTACGCCTTCTTTGAGATCGCGCACCAAGACCGAAGCGGCTTCGAGGCGAGCCACCAACGGGGCGAACGCTCGCCGGGCCCCCGGCCCGAGGTACACCGAATCAAGCGCGACCCCCCGGTCGAGCGCGTCTGTGACGATGCGGGGCCCTTCGAGAACGATTGCCGCCTCATCCCGACGAGCCGATGAATCGCGCAAGAGCGCGTGCAACCTGACGGTGTCGTGGTGCCGGTGGTTGAGCGGCGCGAGATCAGGCACGGCCGCGAACGCCGGTATCTACGCCGCGTCGAGCGCACCGCGTGCGACGCTCACGAGCGCGCCAAACGCTTCTCGGTCACGAACCGCGAGATCGGCCAGCACCTTGCGGTCGACCTCGACCTCGGCGGCCTTGAGGCCCGCGATGAACGCCGAGTAGCTCATGTCCTGCTCGCGACACGCTGCGTTGATCCGCATGATCCAGAGCTTGCGGAACTCGCCCTTGCGCGCCCGCCGGTCGCGGAACGCGTACTGGCCCGAGTGCATGACCTGCTCATGCGCGGCGCGCACGTGGCGACTGCGCGACCCGGTGTAACCCTGCGCGCGCTCAAGAATGGCGCGGCGGTGCTTTTTCCCCTGGACTGCTCGCTTGACGCGTGCCATGGGTAGAACTCCTTGCGGTCAGATGGTGCGGATCTTCGAAAACAACTGCTGTGCTGGTGAAACTGTGATGCGATTAGCGGCGGCCGAGCAGTCGCTCGACGTGCTTCTTGTCGCCGCCGAGCACTTCGGCCCCGCGGGCCAGGCGCCTCGTGCGCTTGGTGGGCTTGTGCTCGAGCAAGTGGGCGCGGAACGCTTTCCGACGGCGAATCTTGCCGCTGCCGGTGACCTTGAACCGCTTGGCGGCTCCTCGGTGGGTCTTGACCTTGGGCATTTCAGGCTCCTGTCACTGCTTCGGGCGCAGACCCCACGGCGGGCTCAACAACGGGCTCGACTACGAGCTCAACCGCGGGGATGGACGCCACCTCGGCGACCGGTTCAACATCTGGTGCAACATCTGGTGCAACGATTGGTTCGGCAACTGCTGGGACCACCGGCGCAGCAACGGCAGGCGATTTACTTTCGGGTTTCGCAGCCTGAGGTTTGGGTTTGGGCTTCACGATCTTGTGTGGGTGCAACACCATGGTCATGTTGCGACCGTCCTGGCGAGGAGCGGACTCGACGATTGCGAGCTCCTCAACGTCGACCGCCACCCGGTCCAGAATTTTGCGCCCAAGCTCGGGATGGGCCATCTCACGACCACGGAACATGATCGTGAGCTTGACCTTGTGACCTTCGCCCAAAAATTTCTGAACATGCTTCATCTTGGTGGTGTAGTCGTGAATATCGATTTTCGGGCGGAACTTCATCTCTTTGATGACGACGTTCGTGGCCTTCTTGCGTGATTCTTTGCGTCGCTGCTGCTGCTCGTACTGCCAGCGCCGGTAGTCCATAATCCGGCACACGGGAGGGCTGGCGTTGGGTGCGACTTCAACCAGATCCAGCTCCGCCTCGCGAGCGAGCTGAAGCGCCTGCGGGAGGGGCCGTACCCCAAGCTTTTCGCCGTCTTCGGCAATCAGCAGTACTTCGCGGGCGCGAATCCGGTCGTTGATCCGTGCTTCGTCATCGGCAGCGATGTTGGCATCACCTCGTGGACTCGGGACCCGTCGGCGGGTCGCCGGCGGCTGGTTCGCAAGGAAGCTCCACCGCGCGGCCAGGGACCGAATCGAAGAGGATGACCCGGACGCGGCCACGGTCTCCCAGCCGTCCCCAGGGAGGGGGTTCGTCTGGTCGCTCGTACCGGCCAGGTGGGGGCCGTCACCAGGACGGTCCCACTTCCCAACTGGATTGTCGTGGCACGATAACAAACTTATGAGCAGCCTCTGGACTCCACATGGTGAACAACCCGTCGGCCCCAACCAACCGGGCCAGTCTTCTCCTGCCTCACCGGGCTCGCCCGCGGGTCCGCCCGGTGGGGCGTATCCCGACGAGTTCGGGGGGCCGGACGGCGCCTACGACGAAGAGATCAGCCCCGAACAGATGCAAGAAATGCTGGCCCGCCTGGCTTCCACGCCCGTCGAGGCCATCGTGACCCAGTTTGCGGTCCAACTCCAAGAACTCGCAGTGCTGCACCTTGGAATCTCCCAAGAGCAACGCGAATCGCTTCCCCAGGCGTCGATCGCGATCGACGCGCTCGGAGCGATCGTCGAAAGCCTTGGCGAACGCCTCGAACCCAATACCGCGGCGCTTCGGCAGGTGATTGCCCAACTGCGCCTCGCGTATGTGGAGATCGCCGGCGGCGGAACTCTCCCAGGTCCCACCCCCGGCGAGCCAACCGGAAACACGGGCAACGCTTGATCCGCGCGTTCCGAATCGCAGGCTCGGTCCTCTTCCTGGTCCTGCTTGTGGGTGGTGGCCTCGCGGCCAAGTTCCTCATTCCGACGAAAGCGTTCACGGTCCCGCGCGTCGCGGTCGAGGCAACGCTCGGCCCAGACGGCACCATGCGCGTGGTCGAGCACATCACCTACGACTTCACCGGATCGTTCTCGTACGGGACGCGCCCGATCCCCGTCGGGACGTACACGATCACGGATATGACCGTCACCGAACAGGGCACCCCGTTGGTGAGTACGGGCGCGCCGTTCAACCTGCAGTGGTACTTCACCGCCGAGGATGAACAGCGAACCTTCGACATCGCCTACACCGTGACCGGCGCTGCCGTTGGCGCGCCAGATGTTGCCG
>JANPBJ010000035.1:0-22477 GCA_031430375.1 Acidimicrobiia bacterium | reverse complement strand
GGGTAAAGCGAACGAAGGTCGGTTCGGGGGACGTTCGGCAAGGAGCAACCGTCCGACTCCATACAGGACCTGTGCGCGAACGCGACGTCGGCGAGCGACTCGCGGTTCACGCTGCTGCAAAGCTGCGGGACTTGGACATCTCGTTTCCCGCTCTGGCGCTCGATGACCTGCCGCTGATCCGCCGGTGGCTGAATACGCCTCACGTCTACGAGTGGTGGGGCGTGAGTTCGGGTCCGGGGTCACTCGGCGGGCCGGGTGACGGCGCGGCCACCGCGGTGCAGGTCTACGAGAAGTACGCGCCGGGTCTCGATCCGGAGGCGGAGGGAACCCAACGCCACATCATCACGGTCGACGGGCGCGCCGTAGGGCTGATCCAGTGGTATCGCCTCGCGAGCGAGCCGGAGTACGCGGCGCAGATTGGCGAGACGGAACCGGGTGGCGCCGGAATCGACCTCTTCATCGGCGAACCCGACGCGGTGGAACGCGGGGCCGGCACCGCCGCACTCGACCGGTTCGTCACCGCGATCGTGTTCGCGGATCCGAGGATTACCCGCGCCATAGGCGCACCGCACCCCGAGAACGCGCGATCGTGTCGGGCGTTCGAAAAGGCCGGGTTTACGTTCGTGCGCGACGCGATCGTCGGCGGGTCCGGTCCCGAGCGCGTACACGTTCGCAGCCGATAGCGCCGACCCAGACCGACAACACTCGCCAGATCAGGACGCACCATGAAGATCTCTGGTTTCACCGACGCCGAACTCGACGAGTTCCTCCAGTATCAGCGCACATCGTTCGCGATTCAAACATCAGTCATCGACGGCCTGCACGACGGAATCACGGAACGCGAGGCGGCGAAGCAGCTCTTCACCGCCTATCGCTCCGAAGGCGTGCGCGGCTACTTCCATCTTCCGGTTGTGCTCTTTGGCGACCGCACCGCGCTCCCCGACCCGTGGACCGTCCTCGGCTTCTGGCCGACGGACCGAGCGCTGCAACCCGGTGATGCCGTCATTCTTGACGCGTCACCGATCTTCGGCGACTTCCTCGTCGACACGTCGCAGTCGAACCATTACGGACCGAATCCCGCACACGACGCGATCGCAGCGGACGACGACGCATTTCGCGCCGACATCCTGGACGCGGTGCAATCCCGTGCCACGTTTCGCGAAATCGCGATCGATGTCGACACCAAACTCACCGCGGCCAGCTACTCGAACCGCCACCTGAAACATCCTGGCGGAGTACTCGGGCATCGAGTCGCGAAGCTGGAACGCAACCCCGAACCCGATCACGATGGCTTCGTCCAAACGCTCATCGCATGGTTCACCGAACACGTCGCGGCGGCATCCCCTCCCGACGATCCGTCGCCCACGTGGACTCATCACCACGGATCGAATCACCCACCGACCGACGGTCTGTGGGCCGTCGAGCCGCACATCGCCCGCGACGGTATTGGCGTGAAGTGGGAGGAACTCCTGGTCATCAGGGGTAACGAAGTCCACTGGCTCGACGACGTGCCGCCCCACGCGACTGCCCGATGATCCGTGGCAGCGCGACGAACGAATACCCTCCGCTCACCGAGAGACCCACACCCGAATCCGAGGAAGCCGCGATGACCACCGAACGTTTCGACGTCCAACGCACCATCAACGCAACGCCAGAGGCGATCTTCCGTGTGTTGAGCGACCCGAAGGGCCACGTCGCCATCGACAGCTCCGGAATGTTGCAGTCCTCCACCGGCGAACCGGTCGCCGCGGTCGGCGACAGCTTCGTGGTCCACATGGACCGCGAATCACTCAACGACTATCCCCTCGGCCTCTACGACGTCACCGTGAACATCACGACGTTCGACCAAGACCATGAGATCGCGTGGACGATCATCGGCCAGATCAAGCCACCCCTCGGCCACACCTACGGGTACACGCTCGAACCAACGCCCGACGGAACCCTCGTCACGTCGTACTACGACTGGTCGGACATCCATCCCGATTGGAAAGAAGCCGGGATCTTTCCCGTCATGGCCGAAGGTGCCCTGCGCGCCACCCTGGGAATCCTCGCCCGCACAGTCAAAGAGCCTGCGCTCGGCTGAGCCTCGGCCCGAGGCGTGACGCGATCGGGATAGGACTGCCAGACTCGGGCGATGGAGGCGTTCGTGGTTGCTCCCGCAGGCTTCCTGCTCGCGGTGCTCTGGTTCGATCTGATGTTCGACGTCCAGGTTCGGCGCGCGTCCACGCCCGCCGCGAACGACGCAGCGCTGGCATCGATCTCCGCCTACTACCGCCGAGTCACCACCGACGCGCGGCCGATGAACAACCTGGTGAGCGTCGCGATGTTGGCGATGCTCGTCGCGATCATCGTGGAGATCGTGCGCGCCGATCCGGCGTGGTGCGGTTGGACCTCGCTCCCCCTGGCCCTCGGACCTATGGCATTCGCGCTCACCCGCACGGTCCCCAACGCAATACGGCTCGGCGCCGCGACGGGTACCCCACACGACCAGCTCAGCCGCGCCCGTACCATTCTGCGCGATCACATCGTCTGTTTCGCGTCGATTGCTGTGCTCATCGCGGTGCAGCTGATTGCCGCGACCTGAACCGCCAACCAGTCCCGGAGGAAGCCTGATGGATCCGACAATTGCCCGCCGTACCTGGCGGACGGTGGAGCCAATCCACGGAATGATCTACTTCTCACCCGAGGCCGCCGCCGGCTACGAAGCGCTCGGTCTCACTGACCGTATGGGCTACTTCGCGTCCCGCGCCGCACCGATGGGCACCGTGCCCGCCGAGGTGGTGATCGCGACGTTCTTCAACTTCCGTCCCGCGCTCGTCCGTGCCTCGATCCCCGAGGCATGGACCCGCGCTACACGGGACCAGATACTCGGCGCGCGAGTCCAAGGTGCCGACGCCGCGCTCCGCCGCTCTCTCCCTCACGCGATCGGCACTCCGGAGATCGCGGAAGCAGCAACCCTGGCGCGTCGCGCCGCAGAAATCGCGTGCGACCACGTGGAGGGTCGACCACTCTTCGCGGGCCACGCATCACTCCCATGGCCTGATGAGCCCCACCTCGTGCTTTGGCACGCGCAGACTCTGCTGCGCGAGTTTCGCGGCGACGGTCACATCGCCGCTTTGGTCGCCGCCGGACTCTCGGGGCTGGAGGCGGCGATCACCCACGTGGCAACGGGAGAGGTACCGAGCGCGGTCCTGGCCTCCACCCGCGCCTGGCCCGAGGAGGAATGGCAAGCCGGGTTCGACGCATTGCGAACGCGTGGGATCCTCGCAGCCGGAGATGAGCTCACCTTCACCGAGACCGGACGACTCCAACGCGAGTGGATCGAGGACACCACCGACGCCGGCGCGGTCGTGGCCTACGAGGCCCTGGGCGAAGAAGGCTGTGCTCGGCTCCGCGCGCTCGCCCGCCCGTGGAGTCAAGCCATCATCGACAGCGGCTTTCTTCGCGTGCCCCCGAGGTAGAGGGCGAGCGGATAGGTAACATACGGCCGTCGAACTCCGGGAACGCCCGGCTCGCCCGTGGCCCGAGCGGCCCGTGAACGCAGTGAACAAGTGGGCGTGACCGGTTTTGGCGGACATCTGCGATCAGGGGTTTCACCCTGGAAGGATGTTCAGCATGATGGAGACGATGGGACGAACGAAGCGTCCACGTCGGTCGTTCACCAAGGAGTTCAAAGCCGAGGTCGTTGGGCTGGTCCGCCAGCCGGAGGCCACGGTGGCGAGCGTCGCCCGCGATCTTGATTTGACGGAGACCGCGGTCCGCGCCTGGGTGAAACAAGCCGACATCGACGACGGGGCTCGTGAGGGGTTGACGAGCGCGCAGCTCGACGAGCTCGCCCATTTACGGAAGGAGAACAGGGTGTTGCGTGAAGAGCGCGACATTCTCAAGCGGGCGACGGCTTTTTTCGCGAGGGAGACCCGGTGAGCGTGTATCCGTTCATCGAGGCGGAGAAGGCTGAGCGGCGCAACGTCTCGAAGGCGTGCGTGCTACTCGAGGTCTCCCGGTCCGCTTTCTACGAGTGGCACCACCACATCCCATCGGACCGTGCGGCTGCCGATGCTGCGCTGTTGGAACAGATCACGAAGGTCCACAAGGATTCTCGTGGGGTCTACGGGTCACCGCGGGTGCATCGAGAACTGGCCCGGCAAGGGATGTGTGTCCGACGTGAACGTGTCGCTCGGATCATGCGAGACCACGGCATCGTGGGCTGTGCGCCTCGCCGGTGGGTCGCGACGACGCTCTCCGATCCACACACGCAGGCAGTCGATCTACTCAAACGGAACTTCGGACCCGAAACGGTCGAGTTGGATCGCGTGTACGTCGGTGACATCACCTACATCCGGACGTGGGAAGGCTGGCTCTACCTGGCGACCGTGATCGACTTGGCGTCGCGGCGCGTGGTCGGTTGGGCGATGGCGGAACACATGCGCGCGTCGTTGGTCTGCGACGCGCTTCGCATGGCCCTCCAACACCGTCGACCCGGACCGGGCGCGATGTTTCACTCCGACCGGGGCAGTCAATACACGAGCCGAGACTTCACCAACCTGCTCGGCGAACACCAGATGGTTCAGTCATTGTCGCGGCCGGCCCAATGTTGGGACAACGCCGTCGCGGAGAGTTTCTTCGCGTCGTTGAAAATGGAATGCATCTACCGGCAGTCGTGGGCGACACGCACCCAGGTGCGCCGCGCGGTGTTCGACTACATCGAGGTGTTCTACAACCGGCAGCGTCTGCATTCCGCGATCGGGTATTGCCCGCCCGCCGAATACGAAGCCAAACTCAACCACCACACGACCGCAGAAGCGGCCTAACCAAGATGTCCGGCAAACCGGGTCAGGCCCACAAGAGCGGGGAGCCAGTTCGGGAGTGAAACGATGCTCGGACCTATCCGTGCGGGTCCTGAGCGGCTTGTGAGACCACAACCACTCGCAGTCGACTGTGGTCCAACCGTTACACTGCTCCCGCCCGGAAGACAAGCGCCCGTAGCTCAGCTGGATAGAGCAGTGGACTTCTAATCCGCCGGTCGGAGGTTCGAGTCCTCCCGGGCGCACAAGCACGAGACGGCCGCGAGGGGAAACCGCGCGGCGCTTGCGACGACTCTGGTCGTCGTCTCATGGTGGCCGTAGCTCAGTTGGCTAGAGCGCCGGGTTGTGATCCCGGAGGTCGGGGGTTCGAAACCCCTCGGTCACCCCACTTTTTCGCGACGCCTGGCGTCGCGCGCCCCGACAAGGGGACACCCGGTTCGCTAGCCCAGCGTCGCCGACAATGCGGTCTCGATCGTCGGATGCGCGAACTCGTATCCACTCGCCTGGAGGGCTGCGGGAAGCACCCGCTGTCCGTCGACCAGCAGGTTCTGGACCAGTTCTTTCCCGAGCAGCAACTTGAGTGGCGTCAGTGGGGTCGGCAGGGCCGTCGGCCGGTGCACGGCGGCACCCAGCGCCTTGGTGAACTCGATATTGGTGACCGGCATCGGCGCAGTGGCGTTGACCGCGCCGGCGAGCTCGGCAGTATCGATGGCGTGAATGATCGCCCCGACCTCATCGGCAAGTGAGATCCAACTCATGTACTGGCTACCGCTGCCAATACGGCCGCCCAGACCGATCTTGAACGGAGTCAGCATCCGGCGCAGCGCGCCCCCCTGCGTGCTGAGCACGATGCCGGTTCGGAGATGCACTGTCCGAATACCGGCGGCCTCAGCCGGCGCCGTTGCTGCCTCCCACTCCACGCACACGTCGACCAGGAACTGATCCCGGTCTCCGGAGGCGCTCGTCTCGATCAACTCTTCGTTCCCGCGGTTGCCATACCACCCAATGGCGCTTCCGGACACGAACACCGCCGGGGGCCGTTCCAACACTGCCAAGGTGCGGGCCAGTAGGTCCGTGCCCCGAACTCGGCTGTCGCGGATTCGCCTCTTCTGGTCAGCGGTCCACCGCTTCTCACCAATGCCTTCACCCGCGAGATGCACGACGGCGTCGACGCCCTCGAGAGCATCGGCATCGATCGCCCCGGTCTCGGGATCCCAGCGGACGCCGAGCCCCTCGCCGCGAAGCACAGGAATCACTCGATCGCCTCGTGCGTGAAGCGCGTCGGCCAACGCGGTGCCGATCAGACCATTGGAACCCGTAATCGAAATGTCCATGACGCCTCCCCCAGTGTCTCGCGCACGGTAGGTGTGGAACAACAGTTGCCGGGCATCGAGGCCAGGTCCACTAGATTCGTCTCGCGCCGCTAGCTCAACTGGTTAGAGCAACAGACTCTTAATCTGTAGGTTCAGGGTTCGAGTCCCTGGCGGCGTACCACTCAACTCCCCGGCCCTTCCCCCAGCCACAACCGTCCGCGGACTTTTCCGGGTCCGTGGGTTCCCGCAGGGGGTATTTCATGACCCGAGAATCAGCACTCGGCGCGATCTCGATGCTCGCAGCATCGCAGCTCGGAGTGTTCCGAGGACGCGCCGCAGTTCAGTCCGGTGTCAGCCGGAAGCAGCTCAAGGCTCTCTGTACCGCAGGTGCGATTGAGCGAGTACTGCCCGATACGTATCGATTCACAAGCGCGCCCCGTTCGGACCAGCACGACCTGCGCGCGGCACTGCGGTGGGCCGGCGATGGTTCCGCCGCCGCGGGTCGATCGGCGGCGGCGCTCTATGGCCTGGAGGGAGTCCGCGCCGCGCTGCCCGAGATCGCGATTCCGCGGTCGCGCCGGCTCCGGTCCAGATCGGTCATCGTTCATCGTCCCGAATCGCTCATTCCCCTGATGCTGCGCCAACATCGGGGGTTGAACACCACCGGCGTCGAAGCCACGCTGATAGCCCTGGCGACCGCGCTGGAAACCGAGGCCTTCGAAATCGCTTGTGAAGACGCCCGGCGGCGCCGACTCACCTCCGTTCCGGCCCTACACGCCTCCCTCGACCGGTTCGGATCCTCGGGGCGCGCTGGGATCATCGCGACTCGTCGATTACTGCACGAGCTCGATCCGTTGCATCCGTCGCGGTCGACGTTGGAGGTCAAGACCCGACGTCTTCTCGTGGCCAACCACATCAGCCCGTTCCGAGGCGAGTTTGCGTTGCGGTGGAACGCCAAGACCTACCAGTTCGATTTCGCGTTTCCCGAGGCGCGGGTGATCCTCGAGACCAACGGTCGACACTGGCATGACGACGCGACCGACTACGAGCACGACAACGAGAAGTGGAGTGTGCCCGGTCGGCTCGGCTACCGCATCGTGTTCGCGACGTGGGACAAGCTCACCAAGCACCCAGGGCAACTGGTGTCGGAGTTGACCGCGACCCTCGCAGCCTGATTCGAACTCTCCGAGCCGAACCCTGGGTTCAGCGGGACGGGTCGAGAACTACTTTCCCTACGCCATCGGCCCGGGAGTGGAACAGCTGATACGCCTCATCACCGCGACTCAGCGGTAGGTGGTGGGTGGTGACAATCTCGGGATGGAGCCGTCCGGAGATCGTGAGGTTGAGCAGTTCCGGTAGCTCTCGCTGCACGGAACACAACCCGATCGCGATTTCCAGTTCATTGAACTGTGCGAGTTGGAGATGCATCGGGAACGCCGAGCTTTGGTTCACTCCCACAATCGACACCCGGGCGCCCCGCGCCGCGATTTTCATTGCGAGATCGATCGTGGCATCCGCGCCGACGGCTTCGAGTACCACATCCGCGCCGCGCCCACCGGTGAGTTCGCGCACCACGACGCGCGGGTCGCCGTCGATCGGTTCAGCCCCCAGCGCGGCCGCTGCGGCGCGGCGCTCCGGCACCAGGTCGATGGCGAGCACCCGCCCCGCGCCCATGATCTGCGCCGCGAGCACCGAGATGATCCCGACCGGCCCGAGACCAATGACGGCCACGGTGTCGCCCGGGCGAATCCGCGCCCGCCGCGCGCCATACCACGCAGTAGGGGCATTGTCGGTGAGGACCAATGCGGCATCGTCGCTCACGCCTTCAGGTATCGCCACGAGGTTGCCATCAGCTGCGGGGACCGACACGAACTCCGCCTGACTGCCCGGGAGGATCGCACCGAGGCCGTAACAACCAGAGCGATTCCGCACGCAACCCAAGACGTAGCCCGCCCGACAAGGCGTGCAGGCGTTGCACCCCACCGACGCCGGGACCAGGACCGAGTCACCGATGCGAAATCGAGTGACCGCCGGGCCAACATCCACCACCTCTCCCACGGCCTCATGCCCGACGCAGAATCCAAGGTCGGAGCTGAAGCCGTGTCCCTCGTAGATGTGGAGGTCACTCCCGCAGATCCCGCACGCTCGCACCGCGACGATTGCACCTTCGGCGTCGAAGCGCGACGGGTCCGGAATCTCCGAGACCCGCACATCGAAGGCACCATGGAATGTCAGGGCTCGCATTCCGTCTTTCTAGCCGGGTGTCCGGATCATCCCTTCTGGGAGTGAGCCGATCGAACTCTTTGAGGACTCTCGCCACAGATTTTGGCCCCAACGCGTCAGGACCACCACGTTCCGTGACGAAACAGGGACGTCCCCGTCACAGAGAGCGTTCCATGGTTCACCGCCCACTCACTACTGTCCTTGCCACCGCCCTCGCCGCGTTGGTGCTCGGTGCATGTGGGTTCACGCCGCTTGCCACCCCGACGGGGCGCCCCGCCCCGACCCCGACACCCACCAACGCCGCAGCCGGTTCTGGGCCCGCGACCGGAGGGCCCGGCACCGGGCCGATCGCCGGCAACGGATCGCCGTCGCGCAACGTGGCCAACGCAAATGCCCAACGATTCGGATTCAACCCTGGCTCGGGCATCCTGTGGATGGATGACGCCACCCGCCAACGCGAGTTGGACGCGATTGCTGCCACTGGCGCCCGGTGGATCGCACTCGATTTCGATTGGAACTCGATCCAAGGCGATGGGCCCGACAGCTTCCGATGGGATCGCTCGACCGACACCGTGGTGCGTCAAGCGCACGCCCGCAAACTGCGCATCATCGGGACCCTCGCGTACAGCCCACCTTGGGCGCGGCGCGCCGCGTGCGCAAACACCAGTCATTGCCTTCCCGCCGACCCGGCCGCGTTCGCCCGCTTCGCCCGCGCCGCCGCGCAGCGCTACGGAGCCGGGAGCCTCGATCCGGAACTCCGCGGATCAGTGAAGGTCTGGCAAATCTGGAACGAAGCGAACCACGTTCCCTTCGTACAACCGACCGTCGATATCGCTGGCTACACCACGATCCTGAAGCAGGCGTACCAGGCCATCAAGGCCGTGGATCGCGTCACCACCGTGTTGGCCGGGGCGACCGCTCCCGCCGGCGACGACCCCAACGGGCTCGACGTGGCGCCGGTGACATTCCTGCGCGGCATCTACGCCAACGGCGGCAAGGGTTCGTTCGACGCGTTCGCACATCACCCCTACACCTTCCCGTACAGCCCGCTGGATGAGGCCCCCTGGAACGCGTTCACCCAAACCCGTGACCTTCACGCAGTGATGGTCGAGCACGGCGACGGCGCGAAGAAGATCTGGGGTACCGAAGCGGGAGCCGGCACCGGAACGAATGCGAAGGCGGTGACGGCGAACCGTCAGGCTCAGATCCTGCGCGACTATGTCACCGAGTGGAACGGCGGGTTCCGAAGTTTCACGGGACCTCTGCTGTGGTTCAGTGTGCGCGACGCCGGCACTGACCCGGCCAGCGTCTATGACAACTTCGGCGTTCTTCGCAACGACTTCCGGCCGAAGCCCGCTCGCTCGGTCTTGTTTGCGCTGCTGCACACTCGCTGAGCCCGACTACGTTCCGACCTCATGGGGAATAATCCAGGGCTCCCGTTCGACCCGTTGGCCGCGTTCCGGCTCGACGGCCAGGTCGCGCTGATCACCGGGGCAAGCAGCGGACTCGGGGCACGCTTCGCCCAGGTGCTCGACGCGGCCGGCGCGCGCGTCGTGATCGCAGCCCGCCGCACCGATCGGCTCACCGACCTTGCATCAACCCTCACCGACGCAGTGGTCGTTTCGTGCGACATCACCGAGACTGCGGCTCGAGATGCGCTGATACCTCACGTGATCGAGGCCGCCGGTCGACTCGACATCCTCGTGAACAATGCCGGCCGTAGTAACCCGATGCGGGCGCTCGACGAACCCGTGGAGCATTTCCGCTCGACCATAGAACTGAACCTCGTTGCCCCATTCGCGATCGCGCAGGCCGCCGCGCGAGCGATGGTCGACCAAGAAATCGCCGGGCGGATCGTCAACATTGTGTCGATCTATGCCTTGAGCGGGATCGGACGGATCCCGGAGGCCGGGTATTCCGCCTCGAAGGGCGGACTCCTCAGCCTCACCCGCGAACTCGCGAGTCAGTGGTCGCGGCGCCAGATCCGGGTGAATGCGCTGGCCCCCGGATGGTTCCCGAGCGAAATGACCCAGGACATGTTCTCCGAACCTCGGCTGGCGGAGTGGGTGACCGGGCGCACGCCCCTCGGCCGCTCGGGTCAATCTCACGAGCTCGACGGCGCCCTGTTGTTCCTGTGTAGCGCGGCGAGCAGCTACGTCACCGGTCAGGTCATCGCCGTCGATGGTGGTTGGTCAGCAACCTGACCCACTCCACGATGCGCGACACTGACAGTCACGCGAGCGTGGCGGAACGGCATACGCGCCGGGTTTAGGACCCGGTCCTTTCGGGGATGAGGGTTCGACTCCCTCCGCTCGCACCCATTATTTCTTGCGCTTCTTGCCCTTCCCCTTCCCCTTCCCGGTCCCGCCGCCCGTGCCCTTGGCCTTGCGCCGGAACGGCCCCCGGCGTTTCTGCTGCCGCTCGAACTCAGCCAGGATGTCGGGCGCCGCGGTGTTGATGATGTCCTCGGCCGCATCGAGCAGCGCCGCCACATCCTCACCCTCGGGCTCGGACGGCGCGGACCTTCCGGCCGCGGCGCCAAAGCTTCCGTACTGCCAGCCCACATCGAAGACGCGCTTCGCGAAGCTCGGGCACGCTTCCGGGCAACGCCACGGCGCCTCCGGCGCAACATCGAGCTGACACTTCCGCACCGTCTCGCCCGACGGGTAGGTCCGTGATTCGTAGTGACGACAATCCACACGCATAGGCACGCGAACATCCTGCCAGACGCGAACGGGGAGCCGCGATCACCACGCGTCATGGGGCGAAGGGGCTAGCCGAGCCAGTTCGGTGCCCGCTCCAACAGGTATCGGCTCACGGTGAGGCACCGATCGAGCGTCTCGCAGGGCACCTCTTCGCCATCCCGGATCCGCAACAGCGATACCCGTTGATGACCGACCACCCGCACGCTGGTCTCAGGCGCATCGGTGACCGAGGGATACGAGTCAATTGCAGAAACCTCGAGCGGCAAATCGGGTCCGCCCACCGCGGCGAGATCCGTAGCCAACACCAAGAGGTCGGGCGCGTGGGGAAGAGGCGGCAAGGCCCAGGTGAACGACAACGGCAGATGGAAATCGTCGGGCGGATCCTCGATACCGTCACGCACGATCACCGCGTCCTCGAAGCCGAGCAGGACTCGCGGATCGATCTCCAGCGACAGGTACAAGTCGACGGGACCATCGCAGCCCTCTTCGGGGTGCAGATCGACCTCCCAGTTCTGGCGCAGGGAGTAGCTCTCAACGAAATGTCGCTCATCGTGCACGTGGAAGCCGTGCTCGACGGCATGGTCTTTGAGATCGGCGACAAAACCCGGAAGATCGATGACCGCCATGGAGCTCCTAGGCCAGACCGGCGCGCAGCGCCCGAACAGCATCGTCAAACGCCACCTGTGCCGCATCGATCTGACCACGCATCGCGATGCAACCGTGGAAGAGGCCGGCGTAGGTCTTGGATTCCACGATCGTTCCCGCGCCGCGCAGCGCCTCGGCGTACCCGACGCCTTGGTCTCGCAGCGGGTCGTACTCCATGGTGAGGACGAACGCCGACGGCAATCCGCCGAGATCGGCAGTGCGTTGCGGCGACACCCGTGGGTCTTCGCCCTCGTTCGGATCATTGAGGTACAGCCCATAGAACCACCACATTGCTTCACGGGTGAGGAAGTAGCCCTCGGCGTTGTCGTTCATCGATCCTGACGTGAACTCATAGTCGGTCGCCGGATAGATGAGGAGTTGGAACCGCAACCCCGGGCCTCGGGAGTCGCGCGCTCGCACCGCCGCGACCGCGGCGAGGTTGCCACCCGCGCTGTCGCCCGCCACCGCCACCCGACTCGCGTCACCGCCCAACTCGGCCGCGTGGGCATGGGTCCAGACCAGTGCCGCGTAGGCGTCTTCGACCGCGGCCGGAAATCGATCCTCGGGCGCCATGCGATAGTCGACGGCCACGACCACCGCATCGACTCCTTCGGCCAAACCCCGACACACGTCGTCATGACTCGCGAGTGACCCCAGCACCCAGCCTCCACCGTGGAAATACACGATCAACGGTTTCGGCTCATCGCCGTCGGGCCGATAGATGCGGATCGGTATCGGGCCGAGCGGTCCGGGTATCTCGCGGTCGTCCACGTGGGCAATATCGATCGTGCTCGGGATGACCGCGGCCTCCATCAGCGCCCGCATCGCCACCGGGTCGGTATCCGCATTGAAGCCAGCGAATCCCAACGACTCAATCAGATCGATGATCACTTTGGCTTGGGGATCGATCGGCACGCGTTACTCCTCGGGATCGGTCGGTGCAGCCTCGCGCAACTGTGTGACCAGGTCTCGCAACGCGCGGCCTCGATGCGAAATCCTCTGCTTCTCCGCGCTGGACATCTCCGCGAAGGTTCGGCCACCGCCCGCCGCCGGAGTGAAGACCGAGTCATACCCAAAGCCGCCCTCACCGCGGGGAGCATCCGCGATCGTGCCTTCAACCACACCATTCGCCACCAACTCAGACCCGTCAGGACGAGTGAGCACGATGGCGGTACGGAACCGCGCGGTGCGAGCGTTGCGCATCGCGAGGCTCATCTCCGCCAGCAACTTCTCGACGTTCTGCGAGTACGTCGCGTCCGGACCCGCGTACCGAGCGCTCCAGACCCCCGGAGCGCCACCGAGAGCGTCGACCTCGAGTCCCGTGTCATCGGCCAGCGCCGCCATCCCGGTCGCTCGACACAAGGCCTGGGCCTTGAGCCGCGCGTTCGCCTCCAGCGTGGCGCCGGTCTCGTGCACCTCGGGCACAGTGGTGGGACGGTCAACAAGATCCAATCCACTCTCGGCCAACGCCGCACCGATCTCGCGCGCCTTGTCGGGATTCGCGGTCGCCACCACGACCCGTACCGCTCCCATCACCGGGGCGCGGGCGGAACCGCGAGGAGTTCGCGTTGGAGTTCGAAGATCTGGGCAATGCCCGATTCGGCCAACCCGAGCATCAAGTCGAGTTCGCCCCGACTAAATGCCGCGCCCTCAGCCGTACCCTGCACCTCGATGAACCGACCGGCGCCGGTCATGACCACGTTCATGTCGACCTCCGCGGTCGAGTCCTCGGAATAGTCCAGATCGAGACTCGGCAGTGCGCCCACGATCCCCACCGAGATGGCACCGCATTGGTCCTGTACCGGATTCGCTTTCAATTTGTCCGTGGCGACGAGGCGCTCGCACGCGTCGTGCAACGCCAGGTAACCGCCACAGATCGACGCGGTGCGCGTGCCGCCATCGGCCTGAAGAGCGTCGCAATCCACCGTGATTTGTACGTCGGCCAGCATCGACAGATCCGTGACGGCGCGCAGCGAACGACCAATGAGTCGTTGGATCTCCTGGGTCCGTCCGCTCTGCTTGCCCTTCGCCGCCTCCCGGTTCACCCGCTCGGGCGTGGAACCCGGCAGCATCGAATACTCCGCGGTCACCCAGCCCTTGCCGCTTCCGCGCAGCCATGGCGGCACGCGGGTCTCGACCGAGGCGGTGCACAGAACCCGCGTGCGACCGAACTCGACGAGCACGGATCCCATCGCCAGCTCGGTGTAGTCACGGGTGAACGTGAGCGGTCGGAGTTCGTCGGGCTCACGCCCGTCATTTCGGATTCCCATGGGGACCTCTCACAGCAGAGATGGCGCCCAGAGACGGTGCCATCAGAACGGATGCCTCAGATCGTGACGGTGAGGTCGATCGCCGCCAAGATTGTCTCGGCACCGAACGCCTCCGATCCTTCCGCGTTCGCGACCGCCGGGTCGACCTGGGGCCACAAATGGGTGAGCACCAAACGCTCTGCACCCGCCGCTCGCGCGGCGACCCCGGCCTGATGGGCCGACAGGTGGAGGGGCGATTTCCGATCCGCGTGGAGATACGAGGCCTCGGAAAGCGCGAGGTTGGCACCCGGCGCGAACGCATCGATCGACCACTCTGGGCCGGTATCAGAGGTATAGACGAGGCGCCGGTCAGCCGCGGCGATCTCCACCGCGTACGTGGGCGGCGGGTGGTCAGTGCGAGAGAACTTCAGTTCGAGGTCATCGATACGAGCCGAACCACCATCTTCAAGGTCGTGCCATGCGAACGTGTCGCCCCACTCGACGAGCGCGCCGAGGCGACTCTTTGCGCCGGCGGGGGCAAACACCGGAACATCCGTACGCTCGATGCCGTAGCGCAACATCACGTGGAGCCCGTACAGATCCACACAGTGGTCCGGGTGTTCGTGAGTCACGATCACCGCCGTGAGATCCGCGGGATCGACGTGCCGCTGCAGGTTTACGAAACTCCCGTTGCCACAATCCATCCAGACCGTGGTGGCACCATCACGCACCAAGTAACCGCTACACGCGCCACCGCGGGGCGCGCCGTAGGACCCGGAACACCCCAGAACGGTCAACTCCACTGCCATGCCTCCACATCGGCCACTTCCGGACCGAGAAAGCGTGAGCCCAACCGCTCGAAGACCTGAACGGGGCCCGACGTCATGAAGTGATGCGACGACCCCGGAACAGTTCCGCGGGCGGGAAGGAGATCGCGGGCGGCGAACGCGGTTTCCTCTGCGCTCGATACCAACACCACCTCGGGCCCCATCACATCGGCAATAGTGCGGGCGAGGAGCGGATAATGGGTACAGCCCAGGATCAGTGTGTCGATCTCCGCGCGCACCACCGGCTCCAGTAACCGCTCCGCCAGCACGTGCACTTGGTCGGAATCGAGATCGCCGGACTCGACGAACTCCACGAACCCCGGGCACGCGGCGCACGAAAGATGTACGCCGAGTCGGGCCGCGAGATGTTGGTAGGCGCCGCTCGCGATGGTTCCGACCGTCCCGATAACGCCGACCCTCCCCGTGGCGGTCACCGCTGCCGCGGCCCGCACGCCGGGTTCCACCACTCCGATCACCGGGATTTCGTAGCGATCCGTCAAGGCGTCCAGCGCCACGGACGTTGCACTATTGCAGGCCACCACCAGCAGCTTCACGCCGCGGTCCACGAGGAGATCCGCGATCTCCAACGAGTACTTCATCACTTCATCAGCGGGCTTGGGTCCGTATGGGAACCGTCCGGTATCACCGAAATACACCGTGGACTCATCCGGAAGAAGATCGATGAGCGCTCGCAGCACCGTGAGGCCACCCAGTCCCGAATCGAACACGCCAATCGGTCGTGATTCCTCCGGCCGCAGCTGCATCGAGGCCACGCTACCGGCCGCCGGCAGCACGTCCGAGCCGATCCGCGACCGCCGCACCGATTCCCGCCTCGGGCGGCAGGACCGCGAGCACAACATCCACGCCCACCTGATCGGCTTTTCGCAATGCCGCGTAGAGGCCGTGGGCGAAGTTCTCCACGCTCGTGACGGTGGCCAACGTCACAGCGGCAGGTGGCATCGCAGGCAGGTCAATATCGGTATTCCGCGCGATCACGCCGATCTTCCTCCCCTGCGTGACCAGTGCGTGCGCCCGGGCTGCGAGCTCGGGGCGGGTCACCAGCTCCACGGTGGCCGTCGGTGCATAGTGGGACGCCAACGTGCCGGGTGCACGCGTCGACCCTCCGATCAATGGCGACGCGCCGAGCACCTCCGTGATCTCTTCGATCGTCACTGCTCCGGGACGGAGTACCCGCGCCTCGGTGCCGGTGCAGTCCACGATGGTGGATTCGACTCCCACCGCACACACTCCCCCGTCGAGAATCAGATCCACGTCGTTGCCCAGATCGGCGTGAACGCCGGCCGCGGTCGTCGGGCTCACGCGGCCAAAGCGATTCGCCGAGGGTGCCGCAACGCCGCCGCCAAATTCGTCGAGGAGATCCCGCGCCATGGGGTGGGACGGAACCCGGAGACCGACCGTGTCGAGTCCTCCCGTGGCACGACGTGACACGCGAGCAGCGGCACGCAGCACCAGCGTGAGCGGCCCGGGCCAGAACGCGGCCGCGAGGGTGTGTGCTGACGGCGAAATCTTCTGCGCCCAATCATCGAGGCTCGCCTGCACGCTGAGATGCACAATCACCGGATGGTCGGTGGGACGGCCCTTGACCGCATAGAGCCGTGCCAGGGCATCAGCGTTCGTCGCGTCTGCACCCAGTCCGTAGACGGTCTCGGTGGGGAACGCCACGAGCCCTCCCTCCCGCAGCAACTCCACCCCGCGCGCCACGGAGGCGCGCTCGATCTCAGGCCGCGGGCTCACCAGTAGTTGATGCGACTGGCGCGTTCCTCAACGACGTCCAGATCATCGGTCCATGCCCCGGACGAGAGGTACTTCCATCCACCGTCCGGCAACAGCGTGACCACTGTGCCCGACTCCATCTGTGCCGCGACCTTCACCGCACCGGCCACCGCGGCGCCGGAAGAAATTCCGGCGAACACGCCACACTCGTTCAACAGTCGACGGGTCCACTCGATCGACTCACGGTTGCGCACAATCGTCTTGCGATCGAGGACTGTCGGATCAAAGATTGGTGGAACGAACCCGTCGTCCAGGCTACGCAGGCCCTGCACCAACTCCCCCGCGGGTGGCTCAACCGCGACGACCTGGATCTTGGAATTCTGTTCCTTGAGGTATCGACCAACTCCCATGAGTGTTCCGCTGGTACCAAGACCCGCTACGAACGCGTCCACCTCGGGACAATCCCTCCAGATCTCGGGGCCGGTCGCCTCGTAGTGCGCGAGTGGGTTCGCCGGGTTGCCGTACTGGTAGAGAAACGCGTAGTTCGGTTCCGCGGCCGCGATCTCCTGCGCTCGCCGGATCGCGCCGTTACTGCCTTCCGGTCCCGGACTCAACGTGACCTCGGCGCCAAAGATTTCGAGCAGTTGGCGTCGTTCGACGCTCACGTTGTCGGGCATCACGATTCGCAGGCCGTAGCCCCGCAACTTGGCCACGAGGGCAAGTCCGATCCCGGTGTTGCCCGAGGACGGTTCGAGAATCGTGGCCCCCGGTTTCAGCACCCCATCTCGCTCCGCGAGGTCGACCATCTTGCGGGCGATGCGGTCCTTGGAACTTCCGCCCGGGTTCTGACCTTCAAGTTTCGCGTAGATCCGCACCGCCGGATTCGGACTCAGCGCGTGGATGCCGACGAGCGGCGTATTGCCAATGAGTTCGAGGATGCTCTCGTACTTCACGGGGGTGCGACGGCGCGCGTCAGCCGCCGGCGACGGCAGGCAGGATGGACACAACATCGCGTTCGGTCACTGGCGTGGCCAGTTGGCCCAAGTACCGAATGTCGTCGTCGTTCACATACACGTTGACGAACTTGTGAAGCGCGCCCTCCGCGTCGATCAGCTGTTCCGACAAACCGGGATACACGGCCGTCAACGCCGAGAACACCTCACCGACGGTCGCGCCATCCGCAGCTACGGAGGCGGCACCATCAGCATGGACCCGCAGCAACGTGGGGAGACGAACTTCAACAGCCATCATGGGAGCCTATAACCCCCCTCGATTTGCTGACATTTCGTGACGTCTGGCACCTCACAGCACCTGCACCTGGCATTCCGCGATCACACCATCGCGGATGCGGTAGGCACGCAACATCGGGGCATCGTCGCGGAGCGAGACAAGGATGTAGACCCACATCGGATCGACGGCAGTTCGCACATCGGTCGGCGACGGGTACGGATCGGTGTGGGTGTGGGAATGCCACACGCCGATGATGTCGTGGCCGCGCGCCTCCGCATCGCGACTCGCCCGGAGATAATCCCGACCGTCCACGGTATAAGTGCGAGCGGAGGCATCGGCGTTCACGGCTGGATACACGTCGCTCACGAAGCCAGTTGCAGCTCCGGCCACCACCGGACCGGCGATCAGGCCGCAGGCTTCATCCGGCAGCCCGACGTAGCAATGACCCACGATCCGCTCGTATTGGCTGACACTCAGGCGCAGCG
The DNA here is from genome assembly GCA_031430375.1 of Acidimicrobiia bacterium. Lineage (GTDB taxonomy): Bacteria > Actinomycetota > Acidimicrobiia > IMCC26256 > JAENVU01 > JAENVU01. The sequence continues at coordinate 4,261 of JANPBJ010000035.1, read as the reverse complement.
TGGGCGTTGCGAAGGTGGGCGCGGCATCGGTCACGGTTGACTCAAGCGTTTATGAATCGCGGCCCAGACCCGCTGCGCCGAGACCGGCATATCGATGTGACGAACACCGAGATGCGACACCGCGTCGATCACCGCGTTGTGAACCGCCGGCGTCGAGCCAATCGGTCCCGACTCGCCGATGCCCTTCGCGCCGAGTGGGTTGAGCGGAGTTGGCGTCTCGGTGTTCGACGCTTCGAAGCTGGGCAGTTCTGCCGCACTGGGGATGGCGTAGTCCATCAGGTTTGCCGTCAGCGGGTTGCCGTCTTGGTCGTAGGTAATGCCCTCCCACAGGGCCTGCGCCGCGCCCTGGGCGATCCCGCCATGCTGCTGACCGGCAACGAGCATCGGATTCAAGATGCGCCCGCAGTCGTCCACCGCCACGTGACGGATGTGCGCGACACATCCGGTTTCGGTGTCGACTTCGACCACTGCGATGTGCGCGCCGAAGGGATAGGAGGCCTCGCCCTGGTTGAAGTCGAGCGCGTGCGCCAACGCGGGCTCCATGCCTTCAGGCAGCTTGGCGGGATCTTTCGCCGCCACCGCCAGCTCGGGCCAACTCAACGCCGATGCAGGAACACCTGCGACGCCGAGCCCGGCACTTTCCATCACCACGATGTCGTCGACGTTGGCTTCGAGCAGGTGCGCCGCGAGCGTCTTGGCCTTTGCCAGCACTTCCTCACTTGCCTTGTAGAGCGCGCTGCCACCGATTTGGAGCGATCGTGAACCCATCGTGCCCTGACCACGCGGGACCCGACCGGTATCCGATTGGACGATCGTGACCTGGTCCATCGGGATGCCGAGCAGTTCTTGCACGATCATGGAGAACGACGTCTCGTGACCCTGTCCGTGGGAGGAGGTCCCTACTGTCGCGGTCACGGAACCGTCGTCGTTGATCTCAATCGCGCCGTACTCCTGGAACAGACCACCGGCGGTGACCTCCACGTAGGTGGACACACCGATGCCGAGTTGCTTGACATCGCCATTCGCTCGCCGCGCTGCTTGCTCGGCCCGCAGTTCGTTGTAGCCCGCCACCCGACAAACCTCGTCGAGCACCTTGGCGTATTCCCCGACGTCGTAGTTCGCGCCGGTCACGGTGGTGAGCGGGAACGCATCCGGCGAGATCAGGTTGCGCTTTCGAATCTCGACCGGGTCGATATCGAGCTCGTCGGCGGCGATGTCGATGATGCGCTCGAGCATCGCGGTGGCTTCCGGCCGACCCGCGCCGCGGTAGGCGGCGGTGGTTGTGGTGTTCGTCGCGGCGCTCCACGAGTTGAGCTCCACCTTGGGAATCACGTACACGCCCTGCGCAAGCAGATGGGTGAAGTAGGCGAGGAAGGCACCCATGGCGGGGTACGCGCCGCTGTCCTGGAACACCTTCGCCCGGAGACCAACGATCGTGCCGTCGCGCTTCAGCCCCATTTCGACGTGCTGAATCTGGGCGCGACCGTGGCTCATCGCCACCATGTTCTCCGAGCGCGTCTCCGTCCACTTCACGGGCCGATCGAGTGCCAGCGCCGTCTTCACGGCGATCGCGTACTCCACGTACATGTCCATCTTGGCGCCGAATCCACCGCCGACCGCCGGAGCGATGATGCGGACCTTCTCCGGCGGCAATCCCGCCGCCGTCGCAATGCTGCCGTGCACATTGTTCGGCGCCTGAGTCGGTATGCGTACCAACAGGCCGTCGTCGACGTGGGTCACGAGAATGCCGTTCGGTTCCATCGGCACCGCGGCAAGCCGCTGGTTCACGAATCGCTCCGAAACGACGACGTCGGCACCGGCGAGAACCTCCGGGTCGACGCCTCGTTCGAAGGCGATCGCCAAGTTGGAGCCATGGTCTTCGAAGAGCAGCGGTGCGCCGTCGTCGAGCGCTCGCTCGGCGTCGATCACCACGGGGAGCGGGTCGTAGTCGACGATGACCAGTTCCGCCGCGTCCACCGCCTGCGCACGGGTCTCGGCCACGACCGCCGCGACGATGTCACCGACGAAACGCACCCGGTCGGTGGCGAGCGGTGGCCGGTTGAAAGCGGGTGGCAACATGACGAAGCCTTGAATCGCGTCCATCGGAAAGTTCTCCGCCGTGTACACGCCGAGGACACCGGGCATCGTCTGCGCCTCGCCAATATCGATCGATTCCACGATCGCGTGCGCGATCGTGGAACGGACGAAGACGATATGAGTCAACCCCTCGATCACCACATCGTCGAAGTATTCGATCGCGCCTTCGAGGATCGCGGGATCCTCACGGCGCAGTACCGAGTTACCGAGAATTGAACCGGACGCGGCCATGGAACGTCTCCGTGGGAGGGGGAAATCAGAGTCGGCGCAATCTATCCGGGCCGGGACCGTCAGCCGGGTGGTCCCACCAATGTGGTCTCGGGACCGGGCCGGTCCATGAACCGAGCGACATCGGCCATGATTTCGGCGCGACCCTCATCGGAGTCGAAGAACCGCGTCTCGAAGTCGTGGCGCGAGACGAAGCCAAGGAGTGCGACACCGTCGATCTCGGTGGGCAACTCCGGAGTGGCGGGCGTGAGCGGCTCGAGCACAACACATTGGCGGTACTCCACCAACCCCACGTGGCGGCGCTGCGCGAGCGGGGCGTGGCGTTCAAGCCAATGCTCAGCAAACTCGCGGTGACTCATCGCCGGATTGCGCCGCATGAGCGAGACCATCGTGACCGCGAGCGCTGGCGCGTCGAGCACGATCCGCTCCTGGACGGACCACGCGTGCACCCGGTCGCCCAGCGCCGCCCAATCGGGGACCGGCGCGGCGCCGGTCCCACCGATCAGCAGATCAAACGGCGTACCTCGCGCGTAGGGACCCTGATCGGCCAGCGCCCCCCGTGACCACCCTGGCTCGGTCGCGCGCACAGCCTCGGCGTCCGGGCCCCACACCGCCGCCATCCACGTCATCGCGCCGACGGTACTTGAGTGCTTGTCGGATCGTGTGCGGCTACCGCCACCTATTCGACAAGCGCCGGATGAGTTCGGGTGAGGAATCCGACCGTACTTGAGCGCTACGGCGACGGATGCGCGTCGATCCCGATTTCGTTCAACATCCACGCGGCCACTATCTGCGCCCCGCGGCCGCGGTAGTGCACGCCGTCGGACCGGAGTTCGGAACCCTCAATCTGAGTGAGGCACGTGATGCGGTCCGGACACACGAACCGATTGAGGTCGATCAAACCCACCGAGCGGTGGGACGCGGCATACCGACGCACGATCGCGTTCGAACATTGCGTGGCCAGTTGAATCTTCTGATTGAAGTCTGCTGACGCGAAGAAGCGGGAGTATGCGGCGGTCGTCAACACCACCTCGGCGCCGCGAGCGCCGAGGCGCCGGACCGCGTCATCGAGTGCGCGTCGATAGTTGACCCGGAACTTCTGTTCACAGGGCGTTGCCCACCCATCGGCGAACTCGTAGTCCGTGACGTGGATATCACCAAGGATGAGCAGGACCACCTGCGGATCAAAATCACGGATCGCCCGCTTCCACGGCGTATCGCAATCAATGGGAGGGGTCGGATTGGGAAGGAACTCGGTGCGAATTAGCGGCACCGTCGGGAAATCACAGGAAAAGACCCCATCGTTGAGCACCGCCACCGGCGGCGTCGTCGACACCTTCGTGAGGCCTTCGACGCCGAGGACATTCCCAATCGAATTGCCCGCGATCATGATCCGCGTCGCCCCGGACCGTTCGGCGCGAATACGGGCGCGTCCGGGGCTAGCAAACCGCTGATGTTCGGTCGCCAGTTCGTAACCACCCGCGGTGGTGACCACGATGAGGCCGACGAGCACCAACGCGATCGCCGGCACGGCCACTCGATACTGCTTCGATGATCCGAACCCTTTGCGGATCGGTTGCTCGAGCAGCACGTACGAGGCAACTGCCGCGGCCAGCGTGACTGCAAACCGGACGCCGAATAACGCCCACCCGTCGAGGTCGGTCCGTGACGAGTCGATCACCAAGTAGATGGGCCAGTGCCAGAGGTACAGGCCATAGCTCACCAGACCGAGCGCAACCAGGGGCCTTATCGCAAGTAGCCGAGCCACCACCCCCGGCTTGGGGTTCGCAGCCGCGAGAAGCACGGCGACGGCGGCCACCGAACTGGCGAGAAGTCCGCCCTCGAACAACGCGTCACCTTCGAGGCGGGCGCACGCCAGTGCCAGGAACCCGAGTCCGACGATTCCGGCGAGCTCCACCGCCCGGCGAGCGCGGAC
>JANPBJ010000034.1:0-29148 GCA_031430375.1 Acidimicrobiia bacterium | reverse complement strand
ACAGAACGGGAGTTGCGGTGGGCTTCCACGATGTCGCCGGTGGGCGATGGACCGGTACGCAAGGCCCACGTCGACGTCAATGCCAAGCTGGGTGACGTCGAGCCGTTCGGTCGGATCGAGCGAGAAGCGTCCGAGGACGATGTCCTCGCCCCCGGAGCAACTCGAGCGCGTGCGGGTGGGCATCGCGGCGTCGAAGAAGCGCCCGACGAGTGGCGAACGTGCTTTGAGCGGGACCGCGACCGGATCCTGCACGGGACCTCCGCGTTTCGTCGGCTCGCGGGCAAGACCCAAGTCTTCATTTTCCCGGAGGACCATCAGCGCACGCGCCTGACCCATGCGCTCGAAGTTGCCCAGGTGGCCACCGGAATCGCACGGGCATGCCGGCTCAACGTCGCGCTCACCGAGGCCATTGCTTTGGGCCACGACTGTGGACACGGTCCGTTCGGACACGCCAGCGAGGACGCGTTCTCGTCCTACATCGATGGCGGTTACGACCACGCGGTGTGGGGAGCCGACGTTGTGCTTGCGCCGCTCAACCTGTGTGTCGAAACCCTCGATGGCATCCGCAACCACTCGTGGTCCCGGCCCGCGCCGAGCACCCCTGAGGGTGAGGTGGTGGCATGGGCGGATCGCATCGCCTATGTGTGTCACGACTTCGAGGATGCGGTCCGCGCCGGCATCGTCGCCCCCACGATGCTGCCCGACGCGGTACGTTCCAGCTGCGGTGACCGGCGGAGCCGTCAGTTGGATGCCTTGATCTCCGGAGTGGTGCAGACCACGTTGGATCACGGAGAAGTGGGGCTCACGGCGGGGTTGGCCGAGGCGCTCGCGGAGTTCCGCTCGTTCAACTACGAGCAGATCTACATGCGCCCGGCTTCGGTCGCGCAGGGCGATGTGGTGGTACGCGTTCTGCGGGCGCTGGTGGAGTTCTTCGCAGATCAACCGTTCGCATTGCCGTCGCGCGAGTTCGTCGATTCCGATCGGCCCATCGATCGAGCCGAGGGTGCAGTCGCCGGCTCGCCGGAGGCAGTGCGCGCCGCGGTCACCTACGTGGCGGGGATGACCGACCGGTTCGCGTTCGCCCAGGCTCGGGCCCATCTCGGTTGGGACCCGTCGGGTCTCCCCGCCGGTCTCGACATCGGCCGTTGAGCCGAGCGCGGCGTCTGTCGATCCCTTCGGACCGCCCGGCGAGCCAGCCCCTACCCTGACCCCGTGGGCATCCTCGAGGACGATATTGCGCGGGTCCGCGAGGCCACCGACATCGTCGCGCTGATCGGCGAGCATGTTGCGCTCAAGCGCGCCGGCGGTCGCTTCACCGGATTGTGCCCCTTCCACGGTGAGAAGACGGCGAGCTTTTCGGTCAACCCTCAGCTGGGCTTCTACTACTGCTTCGGCTGCCAGGAGAGCGGCGATGCCATCACGTTTGTGCGCAAGGTCGAAGGTCTCGACTTTGCCGAGGCAGTGGAGCGGTTGGCCGCGCGTGCCGGAGTCACGCTGCGCTATGACTCCGCGGGCGCAACCCAAGATCGGCGAAACCGGGAGCGGCTCACCGAAGCGGTGGGCGCCGCAGTCGCGTTCTACCACCAGCTGTTGCTCGAAGACGCGTCCGGAGGCCATGGGCGCGGCTACTTGCGCAGCCGCGGGTTCGATGGCGACGCGGCGCGCCAGTTCAGCCTCGGTTGGGCGCCGGATTCCTTCGACGCTCTGGTGCGCCACCTCTACACGCTGAAGTTCAGCCGTGACGACATCGTGACCGCCGGCCTCGCGTTCGTGAACCGCGCGCAGAAGGCCCAGGACTTTTTCCGGTCACGCCTGTTGTTCCCGGTCTTTGATCGTGCCGGCAATGCGGTGGGATTCGGGGGCCGCACGCTCACAGACGATGGCCCGAAGTACAAGAACACGGCGGAGAGCGCGCTCTATCACAAGAGTCGTTTGCTGTATGGCCTGAACTGGGCGAAGGCCGAGATCGGCGCCCGTGATCAGGTGGTGATCTGCGAGGGCTACACCGACGTGATGGGATTCGCGCTCGCGGGGGTCCCCAACTCGGTCGCCACCTGTGGCACCGCACTCGCCGATGAGCACGTCCAGATTCTGAAGAGTTTCACCCGCCATGTGGTGCTGGCCTACGACGCCGACGCGGCCGGTCAGAATGCGGCCGAGAAGTGGTACCAGTGGGAGCAGCGCTTCGACATCGAGGTGAAGGTGGCCGCGCTCCCATCGGGTCAGGATCCTGGCGACCTCTGGCAGCGAGATCCCACCGCGCTCCCGAAGGCAGTTGAGGGCGCCTCGAGGTTCGCCCAGTTCAAGATCGATCGGGTGCTGGCCGCTGCGGATCTCGATAGCCCCGAGGGCCGAGCCCGAGCAGTTGATCTCGTGGGTCCCGTATTGCGAGAGATTCCAAGTGAACTCGTGCGCGAGCAGTACATCCAGACCGTTGCGGGCACCACCGGGATTGACCACGCGATGGTGAAGCAGGCCGTGGCGCGGGGTCGAACCCGGCCGCGCCCAACCGTTGACGACAACGACCCGCCACGGCGGGTGCCGGTGGTGGTCGACCGCCGCGAGGAAGACGCGCTGCGGTGGGCCATTCACCAGCCGGCTCTCGTGGTGGATTGGATCGAGGCGTCGCTGTTCGTGGACCCAGTGGCCAAAGAAGCGTTCGAGCACCTCTGGGCCGCCGACGAACTCCACGAGGCGATCGAGAGCGCCGAGGGCCCGGCGCGGGGCCTGCTCGAACGACTGGCGGTGGAAGAGCCGATTGCCGATGACGAGCCGGAGACCGTGAGAGCTCGCCTTGTGGTGAACATTGTGGGGCCGGCAGCTGAACGGTTGCGGCGGCGGTTCCTGCGCGATCGCGACGATCGTGCGAGCGAGTTGACATTGCTCCTCGATCAACTCAATGGCAGTGCGGCGGCCGGATGGGCAAACGGCGAAGGCGCGGCGATGCAGTTGGTACGCTGCATCTCTTCGTGGACGACGAGCTGAACGAACCTTCACCCGTGGCGGACGGGACGGCGGTTCCGGAATCGACACCGGAACCGATCGCCGTCACGCCAACCCATCCCGACGGCATCACCGATCTCGTCGCGCGTGTGCGCGAGCGCGGATTCGTGACGACCGGGGAGGTCTTCGCCGCGCTGCCGGACCTCGAGCCCGACACTGCGCAACTCGCCGCGATCTACACGAGCCTCGAAGCCAGCGGCGTCCAGGTGGTCGACGAGATCATCGAGGAACTCCAGCGCGAAGACGAACGCCGCTCGGGCCGGTCTTCTCCTGACGTCACTCGGGTCATCGAGCCGATCACGCCGTCAGGCCCGCTGGCGGCCTCGCCGATCGCGGCGGTCCCGGAACTGCCCACGGTGTCCGAACCCCGCACCCCGCGTGCGCCGCGCCCGGCTCGACCGCGAGCCGCCCGCCTAGCCGCGGAAGGGTCGAGCTTCGACCCCGTCCGCATGTACCTCAAGGAGATCGGCAAGGTCCCGCTGCTCACCGCCGCGCAAGAGGTGAGTATCGCCAAGCGGTTCGAGGCCGGCCTCGATGCCGAAGCGCGGATCGTGAGCGACACGCTGTTCTCGCCCGAGCAGCGGGCGAGTCTTCGGGCCGTGGTCCGGGACGGCGAGCTCGCGAAGCGTCAACTCATCGAAGCGAACCTGCGCTTGGTGGTATCGATCGCCAAACGCTACGTGGGCCGCGGCATGGCGCTGCTCGACCTCGTCCAGGAGGGCAACCTCGGGCTGATCCGGGCGGTTGAGAAGTTCGATCACAGCAAAGGGTTCAAGTTCTCCACCTACGCCACCTGGTGGATTCGCCAGGCCATCACGCGTTCGATCGCGGATCAAGGGCGCACGATTCGGATTCCTGTGCACATGGTCGACACCATGAACAAGGTCAAGAACGTTCAGCGCCAAATGCTCCAAGAGCTGGGGCGCGAACCCACCACCGATGAAGTCGCGGCCAAGGTAGAGATGACCCCGGATCGCGTGCGCGAGATCCAACGGTTGGGCCAAGAGCCGCTGTCGCTCGAGACGCCGGTGGGGGAGGAAGACGATTCCTCGCTCGGTGACTTCGTGGAAGATCCGAACGCCACCGCGCCGGCCACCGCGGCGGCGCGCGCGTTGTTGACTGAGGCGATTGAGGAAGCGCTCGAGGAGCTGAACGATCGCGAACGCGCGGTCGTGCGGATGCGTTTCGGACTCGACGATGGTCAGGTGCGCACGCTGGAAGAGGTGGGGCGCGAGTTCAAAGTCACGCGGGAACGGATCCGTCAGATCGAATCGAAGACGCTCGCCAAGTTGCGCCATCCCACGCGCGCGAACCGTCTACGGGACTACCTCGAAGAGACGTAACGCACCAACCGCGCTTGCCGGATGGCGAGGTCCTCAGACGCGGACGTCGACCTCGTCTTCGACGAGATGCAGATTGGTCTCTGGCGCATCCTCGGGGCGAAGCCGCTCCACGCCGAGTTCCACCGCCGCCTGCATGCGCTCGAAGAGTCGGCTGTCACGCAACCGTTCGAGTCGACGCCGCATCTGCTCGTACCGAGAGCGTCCGGCGCGGGCGCCGAGGTAGTAGCCAAGGCCGAAGCCGCACAGGAGACCGATTCGAAACTTCATCGGGATACTTCCTATCGCGTCCGGCCCCCTCGATGTCGACCCGGCACGATGTGGTGCGAGCGGACCGAACAGACGTTTGGCTAAACTCATGCGATGGGATACCGGGGAAAAGTCGCCGAACAGAACCAGGCGTGCGATCTGCGCGCGGCGGCCTGGAGTCGCGCTTCACTTCATCTATTCGTGCACTCGCACCCATCGCCAGATCATGGGATTGCAGCGGGCTTTGCTATCCTCGGGGGCCATTCCGGGGTAGCTCAATTGGCAGAGCGCTTGACTGTTAATCAGGATGTTGCGAGTTCGAGTCTCGCCCCCGGAGCCCCCTCAGGAAATGGCCAATGCGTCGGCTCCCGCAGTGATCGACGGCAGGAGCGCGGTGGCCGTCGGCAGCAACTGCTCACAGAAAAACCGAGTGGTGCGCCGCTGCGCGGTCTCCTGATCGGTCCCCACGGCGAGGAGCGCGGAGCGGCCCATGAGGTCGGCCGCGGTCAGCATCGCCAACAGTCGGAGAAACGGTGTGGCGCCCGCGAGTGCGTCGTCGATCACGGTGACGCCGGCCATGTAGACGGTTGCTTCCTGGGCGGCCGCCAAAGCGTGGACGATTGCTTCGCCACTCGCGGCGAGACCCGGAACCGTCGAGAGTTCCGCGACCCCGGCGGCGATCCGAGCAAAGTGGTCGGCGATGACCGCACCGCCGCGCAGGCCAAGCTTGCGGCCGATGAGATCCATCGCCTGAATGCCGTTCGTGCCTTCGTAAATCATCGCGATTCGCGCGTCGCGCATGTGCTGCGCGGCGCCAGTTTCCTCGATGAAGCCCATACCGCCGTGGATCTGCACGCCGATGGAGGTCATGTCGAACCCGGCATCGGTCGACCACGCCTTGGCGAGCGGTGTGAACAGCGATGCCGTCTCTTCGTTGCGCGCCCGTACCTCGGGATCCGGATCGTGCTCACTGCGGTCGATGGCGGACGCCGTCGCGTAGATCAACCGCCGCATGGCCTGAATCGTCGACTCCATGGTGAGGAGCATCCGGCGCACATCAGGGTGTTCGATGATGGCGGTCCGCTCGCCCCGCGGTGTTCCCGAAGCTCGGCCCTGCAACCGGTCGTGCGCGTATTCGTGAGCCTGTTGGTACGAGCGTTCGGCGAGTGCCAGGCCCTCTACCGCGACGCCAATCCGGGCGTGGTTCATCATGGTGAACATTGCGAGCAGTCCGCCGTGCAACTCACCCACGAGTTCGCCGACGGCTCCGTTTCCGTCCTCGCCGAAGGACAACACACAGGTGGGACTGGCCTTGATGCCCATCTTGTGCTCGATCGACAAGCAGGTGGCGTCGTTGCGGTCGCCCAAGGTTCCATCGGGGTGGACCAAGAACTTCGGCACCACGAAACAGGAGATGCCCTTGGTGCCCGCGGGCGCGTCCGGTGTGCGGGCGAGAACGAGATGGACGATCTGCTCGGTGAGGTCGTGCTCGCCGAAGGTGATGAAGATCTTCGTGCCGGTGATGCGATACGTGCCGTCGCCTTGGGGGACGGCCTTGGTGCGGATGGCGCCAAGATCGGAGCCGGCATCCGGTTCGGTGAGACACATGGTGCCGGCCCACTCGCCGGTGATCATCTTCGGCAGGTAGGTGGCCTTGAGTCCGTCGGTTCCGTGTGCCTCCAAGAGTCGGGCCGCGCCCTGCGACAACAACGGGCACATGCTGAACGACAAGTTTGCGGTCGAGATCAGCTCCTCGAACGCAACGCCGACGAGGAACGGGAATCCACCACCGCCATATTCCGGCGACGATGCCACCGCTCCCCATCCGGCCTCAACGTAGGAGCGATACGCCTCGACGAAACCAGGGGGAGTGGTCACGGTGTTATCCGGGTTGTGCACGCTGCCGACCTGGTCACCGATCACGTTGAGTGGCGCGATGGTCTGTGCGAAGAAGCGGCCGGCTTCGGCGAGGACGTCGGTGATGCCATCGACGTCCACGTGTTCGAAGGAGGGAAGGCCGGATATCTCTTCGATCCCGAACTGCTGGAGCACGAAGTGGATGTCGGCGAGGGGAGGGACGTAGTCAGTCACGGGGCACAGTTTGGCGCGTGGACGGGTCCTCGGCAGATCTGCGTTCTCGAGATCGGGCGGCTCGGATCGGCGATCTGGATAGGGTTCCGTCCTCGAATGAAGGACGGGTGGCTCACACGGGCGAACCGGTTGGGGGAGCAGCGTGGACGGGCAAGCAATCGAACCGATTCGCCGCTTCGGAGGGTTCGATGTGCTGCGGATCATTGCGGCGCTCGCAGTCATTCTGAGTCATTCGTTCGCGCTGACCGGGAACGCGGCCGATCGACTGCAGTTCTGGGTGGGGCACCACCGCATTCCGTTGGGCACCCTGGGCGTCAGCATCTTCTTCGTGGTGAGCGGTTTCCTCGTCACGAAGAGTTGGGACCGCACCGAGCAGGCTCGGGTGTTCGTCCGCCACCGATTCGCGCGCATCTGGCCCGCGCTCACGCTGGTAGTGGTGCTCACCGTCTTCGTGCTCGGACCGCTTCTCACGACCGAGTCGTTGGGCGCCTACTTCTCCTCGAGTCGCACGATCCTCTATCTCGGCCGCAACGTGGTTCTGTTTGCGGGAACGATCAACAAGTTGCCTGGAGTGTTCCTCGACAATCCCGTGGCCTCAGTGAACGGATCGATCTGGACGCTCACGTATGAAGTGTGGGCCTACGTCGGGGTGCTCGCACTCGGCGTGTGGGGCGGTCTGCGCCGGTGGTGGACGCCCGTCGTCGTGCTGGCGCTGCTGCTCGGGTTCTTCCGGGTCGCGGTGTATGGCGCGACGGGTGGATTGCCGGTCACCCGCTCCGTACTCGGGCTCACACTCGCCGACGGTTCCGAGCTGTGGTCCTACTTCTTTGCCGGTGTGGTGTTGTCACGCGTTGCGCGCCAGGGGGATGTGCGTCGGCTCGCGCTGCCCGGCGCGGCGCTGGTGGGCGCGGCGTTCCTGCTCGGCGAACCGGTGCTCTACATCCTGGGGGTCGCCGCGCTCGTTATTGGAGTCGGCGCATTCGGCGGCCGGTTCACGGATGTCGTGCACCGGCTCGGCGACCCGTCGTACGGGATCTATATCTTCGCGTGGCCGGTCCAGCAGCTGGTCTATGCCGGTGGTATTGCCAGCACGCCGTGGGTGATGTTCGTGACCGCGGTGCTGATCTCTACGGTGCTCGGATACGCGTCGTGGCATCTCCTCGAGCGACCGATACTCCTGTGGGCCAAGCGTCGGCCGTCTGGAACACTGGCGAGATGAACGCGCCAGGATCCGAGCACCTCATCACCACCGAAATCCAACTGCGAGCGTTGATTGGTGCACCGGCCGAGATCGTGTGTACGAAGGTTGCGCACCGGCTGAATGGGCTCACGCGCGAGTACGTCGAGCGGTCCCCGTTCATGTGTATCGCGACGTCTGATCCCGATGGCAACTGTGACCTGAGCCCGCGTGGTGACCCGGCTGGTTTCGTGCAGATCATCGACGAGGCCTACCCCCAGTGTTCGAAAGCGATCCTGCGGTCACACCTCTGGGACCCCGAGCGCTTCATCACACAGGGCGACCTACCGAGCAACGCCGAGATCATGCGAGCGATCAACGGTGATCTGATCGATCCTGTCACCTACGACGCCGAGCGGGCCGAGCGGTACGCCCGACGGGAGGGTTTCTACTGACCGGTCGAGGTCGGGCCCAACGGTGTGACGCCGGTCGCGAAGCAGATCGCGGTCACCGAGTTGGACGCTCGGGTGCCGGTCCCGGCTACCGCACGCTGAGTGCCGACGTCGATACCAGCGCGGTTACCAGCTGGATTGGCGGCCGTCGAGCATCTCGCGCGTGGAATCGGCGTGGCCCGCGTGGTGGGCCGTCTCTTCGACGAGGTGCAGCAGCACCCACCGCAGATCGAGAGGAGTCCCTTCGGGGCCGATGCACGGTGCATCCATGCCCGGCGCGGCGAGCACCGTGCGCTCAGTCGCCTCGGCGCGTGCCTCGTACGCGTCGATGCACTCTGTGAGCGTCCGGTCGGTCCCCACGGTGAACTCCGCTTCGGACCGTATAGGGAAAGGCTGGCGTGCGTAGCTGCCGTCGATCCACCGTGCCTCGACGTGGGTGAGGTGGTTCACGATCCCGATGATCGGGATCAGCCGCCCCTCGGGTTGCCAGCGCGCCTGTTGCTCGGTCAAGCCGACGGTCGAGTCCACCACCAGTTCACGTTGGAGTTGCAGGTATGCCAGCAGCAGCGTGCGCTCGTCGGAATTCGGTGGGACATCGGATGGCGGAGAGAAACCCATGACTGCAACTTAGGAGCTGAGCTGTATCAACGCGACGTTGCGCGGCTGACGACGCGCCCGCGACGAATTGCAGGGCCCTAGAGTCCCGATGATGGGACTCCTCGTCGCAATCGCGGTCGCGGTCGCGTTCGATTTCACCAACGGATTCCACGACTCGGCGAACGCGATTGCGGCACTCGTCGTCACCCGTGCCGCTCGGCCCGGCCAGGCCATCGTCCTGGCTTCTGTCTTCACGCTCCTGGGCCCGCTGCTCGCGGGAACGGCAGTCGCGGACACAGTCGGAGGAATCGTGACGGTCGAACCGACGATGGTCGTCTCGGTGGTTGGCGCCGGGCTCTCCGCCGCCTTGGGGTGGAACCTCCTCACGTGGTGGAGAGGGCTGCCATCGAGTTCGAGTCATGCGCTTGTCGGCGGGCTGGTCGGTGCCGCCCTCGTTCAGGGTGGTCCCGATGCCGTCTACTGGGGCGGCTTCGACGGCATCCGCCCGGTGGGCGTCCTCGGTGTACTCGCGGCGCTCGCGATCGCCCCGGTCATTGGATTCGTCATCGGCTTTGTGGGGCTGCGGGCCGCGGAACGCGCGTTGCGTCGAGCCCCGCGTGGAATCGAGGGTTCGATCCGGAAGAGCGAGTGGGGAACGGCCGCGGCACTGGCGTTCAGCCACGGGACCAACGACGCGCAGAAGACCATGGGTGTCATCACGTTGCTCCTCCTCTCGGAGGGAAGTCTCGCGAGCTTCACGGTCCCGCTCTGGGTGAAGCTGCTCGCCGCGGTCTCCATCACGGCCGGGACGAGTTTCGGCGGTTGGCGCATCGTCCGAACGATCGGCCGGCGTATTTACCCGCTGCGTTCACTCGACGGGCTCGTCAGCCAGGGTGGCTCCGCCGGGGTGATTCTCGTCTCAGGTGCACTCGGCGCGCCGGTGAGCACGAGCCAAGTCGTCGGATCCTCGGTGGCCGGTGTCGGTGCGGGCCAGCGATGGCGCCACGTACGGTGGGGGATCGTTGGGGAGATGGGCCTCGCATGGTTGATCACCCTGCCCGCGACTGCAGCGCTCGCCGCGATCGCACTGCCAATCTGGAGGTTGTTCGCGTGAGACGCTGGTTCCTCCCCGAGAACCCTGACGTACTCGCGCTGTTGAACGAGCAGGTGAAGGTGACGCTCTGCGGCCTCGATGCGTTTGTCGAGTGGTCGGCCGGGGAGGCTGTTGCGGAGCAAGCGGTTCGCGATGCAGAGCACGAGGCCGATCGTGCGCGCCGCGAGCTGATGACCGAGGTGCTCGCCGCTTTCAGTCCGCCGCTGGAACCCGAAGACATTTACGAACTGTCCGAACGCCTCGACGCAGTGCTCAACGGGGCGAAGAACACGGTGCGAGAAGCCGAGCTCATGAACATGTCGCCCGATGCTCCGTGCGCCGAGATGGCGGTCTTCATCCGCGACGGCGTCGGCCATATCGGTGCGGCCTTCGACGCGCTCGTCTCGGACGGTGCGCTCGCCACCACCGAAGCTGACGCGGCCATCAAGTGCGTCCGTAGCGTCGAACACTCCTACCGAATCGCGATGTCGATGCTCCTCGCCGTGGAGGACATGCGAGAGGTCACCGGCCGGCGCGAAATGTACCGCCGGTACGCGAGGCTCGGCGAAGCCGCCGAGAGCATCGCGGAAAGGGTGTGGTACTCGGTCGTCAAGAAACGGTGACGTTGTCCTTGACCCGTGGTACCAAGTTGTGCGGATATCGCTTCCACGAAGGAATCCGGACAAACGAACAACTCAGTCGCGCATGCCCGGTGGCCTCACTGCTCCTCTTGGGTGCGGTTGTGGGCTGTCCTACGCCTACAGGTTCGTGCCTTCCGGCCCGGTCGTAGGCTCGTCGCATGAGCGACCACGTCGCGCCGACGCCACCAACTTCGCCAGTGCCACCTGCACCCGCTGAGTTCCACGCGCCCGTCGATCCTACGGAGATCGCCTCCGATTCATAGATGCGGCGATCTGGCGCCTGGGTGTGTGGCCTCCGAACGCGATCGGTCGACGGAGTTGCCGCGTGCGGGTGTCGCGAAACCCGGTCCACGCGTCCGCGGACGCGTGAACGCGCTTTCGGTCTGGTTGGCTACCTTCACCGCCCAGGGTGCCAGGATCGTGTTCGTGGGCTTCATCGAGCGCGTCGACGAGGCGCTCGAGATCGTTATCCCTGATCCCGCGACTCTTGTGAGTCCACCCTCGGACTTCAGCGTCGTACAGATCGAGCGGAGCGTCTACATCGAGCAGAACGGCGACATCAACGGTGGTGACGTTCTCGTCGACCGGCACGGCCCAGTTCAGCTGCTGGTAGATGTTGCAGACGCCGTGCAGTCCCACATCTCATTCGGTGCCGGGGATGAAGTGTGGCCCGTGTGTCCTTCGCATGGGTTCGGACTGCATCCGGAGGTTCGTGGCGTCGGGAGATCTCACCGGTCGGTCCCGGTCCCACGAGCGCGATAATCAGACCGAGCGCGGATCGCGACCAAATCCGTCACAGACATCAGGGTGGGCGCGGAGTTCACCCTCGGCGGTCGTCCCACCTGATCCGGCAGAAGGCGTCGGTCGGCGCGGTTCGCGTACGCCGTCTCCGCCAGACCCGCGCCGTCGTCGTGCGGGAGGCTCGCTGGAGCTGCCCTCTTCGTGTCCGAAGTTCCGTGCGCCGGTCCAGTGTCCGACCGCTTCCGTGTCAGAACATCGACTCTGCTTGCGTCGCCTGAACAATCGCACGTGGCATTCTCTCACTCATCCCCACAGTTCGGGACGCGAATTCGCTCGCCGCGTTCGATCGACGAAAGTCGGACCCGTGGGCGGAGCCCGACGCGGATTCGGACCTCGGACCTCTCGGCCTGGACCCACTGGAGCAGTTCTACTCCTCAACCACTCGTTCGCGATCCCGCGAGGTCGCGTTCGGGTCTCGCTGGAAGGACGGACACCCAGGCGGCTGGATCTTGTGGTGGATCGCCGACACCGGCGAGCTGACCGCGATGCGGACCGAGTGGAGTGAGGCGGTTTCAGGGGACGGCGCTTTCGCTGGGCAAATGCACAGCTCGTGCGAGGCGCCGATCGTCTTGGGCGTCGAACCGGATGAGGCTCGGGTCCGCGAGATGTTGACGGGTTGGGAGCAGTACCTCGCCGAGGCCCGCGGCTGGGCGTGGGTGCGAGCGCGGCTCGCCGTCGGCTTCGGCGATTGATCGGCTGGCGGGGTTCTGGCTGACGAGATTGGCGCGGCTCGGATGCCAATGCCGCGCCCTTGAATTGTGTCATTGCGTTCCGCGAACGATCGTGGCGGCCTCACGGTGGTGGGCTCAATGAAATCGGAGGTGAAACTTGAAGCGGTGGGTCGCGGTGTTGGTCCTTACTATGACTGTGGCGTGTTCATCATCGACTTCTTCGCGCGCCCCGTCCCTCGTGACCGACGCGCTCAACGCGTTCGATCATGCGGTCACCGTCCCTCAGCATCTCGTGCGAACCAGCGGGAACGGTCCGCTCCTTGGCGCGGTCATCGAGGCCTCCGGCCTTCGGCGTCTACGCGATTTCGACAATCCGTGCGGTGGGGGGATCGGATCCCATTCCGTGTATGCCGTCACAGGAGATGCGAACGCTCTTTGGAGTCGGCTGAGGGAAGTTGGAGACGAGGTCTGGACGGCTCAGGCCAGATTCGACGGACGCCGTGTCCGGCTTCTGCACGAAAGTGGATTCGACTACTCGATCACGGTCACAATGCTTGATCCATCGGACGACAGCCCCGCACTTGTCGTCGTACTGAGTTGCAGTTGACGGTCCGTTGGTGTCGTCGGCGCACGCCTGGGTGGCGGGCAGGAGGTCACGAGCGCGTGCTGCCTTGCGTGATGTGCTGCGCTCCTCGCATGGTGCTCACGGATAGGGCACTCTGTGCGAGTGGTGCCGCGTTGTCTCTCTCGTCGATCGAGGCGGGTGTTGTTCGTTGTCCGCTGATGGGTTCGTGAGGACGGCGGATGGTGTCCGGCTGTTCGCGCGGGTCGTCGGCAATGGCGGGCCGTCGCTTGTAGTGCCTGGCGTCGGCGGCGAACTGGACTTCGGGCGTCTGGGCGACACGTGTCGTGCCGCCTTCTTCGATATTCGCAATCGTGGACGCTCCGATGCCGTTGAGATGCCAGGTCGAGTCGGACTCCCAGTCGAGATCGAGGATGTCGACGCCGTTCGTGTCGACGTCGGCTTTGAGCGGACAAGCGTCTTGGGATGGTCATACGTCGGTCTTGTTGCCGCCTTGTACGCGGCCCGGTATCCCCGGTTCGTTGATCGACTTGTCATGGTGTGCCCAGCGGCACCGAGCCGGTCCCTCCAGTCGGACGCCGAGCCAGACTTGCTCCTCCTCGAAGCACTCAACGGCCTTGCCGTAAGCCGACACGCTGGCACGGATCCGGTCACGTTTGCACGCGACTGGCGGCGGATCATGACACCGGCACGAATGGGGAACCCGACGGCCTTCGAACTGCTGCAGGCAGATCTGAGCCTCTGGCCCAACGAGTGGCCGGAACACATGACTGAGGGACTGCAACGCGTCGACGCAACCCATCCCCCCGACTTTGACTATCGCCCCGAAGCGCAGCGCATCACTGCCCCGACTCTCGTCATCCATGGTGAGGTCGACTCCATCCCTCTCGCAGCATCCGAGGCATGGACGAGCGCAATCCCGAACGCGCGGTTGCTGGTCTTGCCGACCGTCGGTCATTTCCCGCACGTTGAGGCGCCTTCCGCGTTCTTCGACGCGGTAGAGACATTTCTCAGCGGCGGTTGGCCCTGAGGTCAGTCAGGATGCTCGCAGTGGGTGTCGCCGCGGCGCTGCTGGGTGGGTGTGGGAGCGGGAGCGACGGCGCGTCCCGGGTCACCGCGGGCCTGATCGAACGCGGCGCAGCCGAGATGCGCGACGGAACCGTGCGTATCCGCGCCGCCATGACCCGGGACGCCGGTTCCGGCGAGGTGCGCACGTTCCGACTCGAAGGGTCCCGGGACGGAGAGCGCGACTCCTCAGAGATGCGTTCGACCGACGGCATGCCACCGGGAACGACCGAGACCCGCACGATCGGTGTCATCGCCTATCAGCGGTTCGCGGGCACAGACCGTTGGCTCCGGCTTCCGCCGTTGGCCATGAACGCGCTGCCGGGTGCGTTGCCGGACCTGACCAACCCGTTCTCGTTTCTCGACCAGCTGCGGAACATCGCTCGCATCGAGACGTTGGGCCCGGGCGAGGTCGATGGCATCCCCGTGACCCGTTGCCGCGTCACCCTTGACATGAAAGCACTGATGAAGCGCGTGCCGCCCGAGTACCGCGACCTTTACGACCCGCCGTCGGAGTCGTCGGTGGTCTACAAAGTCTTGGTCGACGAGCAAGGCCGCGTCCGGCGACTGAAGGGCGCCTCGGTGAGCACTCGCATCACCATGCGGTACGACGTGGAGTTCTACGACTTCGGTGCGGACATTCACATCGAGGCACCGCCCGCAAGCGATGTGGTCGACGGCGACGCAGCGGCGGTTCTGACCGCCGGATAGAGCGCATCACGCGTGCGGAGTCGCGGGGTACGTCAACGCTCCCCTGGGTGAGGACCCGGCTGTCGTTCGGCCGAGTGTGAGAGCGCCGGTAGGGTCGCCCCGAGGATGGATCAGCAGCTGGGTGTGGGTGTTTCTGGCGCTATGGGCGCTGGCTATTCCACTGGGAGGATTGGCGATCGCTCGGACGATGGCGCGGCGGAACCGACAGCCCTAAGGACTCGGCCGTTACGAAGTGTCGGATGACATTGGGAGACGCGTGGGTGCGCCGAAGAGACTTCGTCCTCTCGCACCTGCGACCGGCACTCGGGTGCACTGCTCGATATCTCGAGCATCCTTGAAGCTCGCCCAGCAGACGCCGCAAGCAGCAGCGCCATGCTGGAGTCGCGGAATCTGCTGGTTGCTCCTGGAACGTCAGCGAACGCCGCGGTGGCAACGCGACACATTCGATGAACCTCGATCACGCCTACGACGGGCGAACCGGTCGGCGAGCACGAACCAGGAACACGCTGCCAAGGATCGCAGCAAGCCCGACGATCGCAACCGTGGGACCCACCCAGCGCAAGTCGGATGCTGCGGGTCGGCCACGGTCCGTGACGCGCAGTCTGATCGGCTGGGGGGACGCCTTTCCGTCGACGACGGTGCTGGTAAATCCCGAGATGAGGTAGACCCCTGGTGTCCGTGACGAGAACTCGCCGAGATACTCGTTGGTGCCGACCTCGCGCATCGGAACGTCAACGTGGGGTCCGCGGCGAGGCAGCCCTTGTGCGTTTCGGTGATCGCCTCGGAACACGCTCACGAACGAGCGCATGCGTTCCACCGCGATGACGTTGGCCGGATCGAGGACGACTCGGATGCGTACTGCCTCGCCCGGATCGACTCGTCGGGATGATGCTTGGAGCTCGTAGGGAAGAACTTTTGCATCGGCGGCCCCGTGGACCTGCAGGACCGCGAAGACCGACGCTCCGACGATGAGCAGAGCTTTCGACCTCATGAGCGTCACCCTCAGCGTGATCCCGATGCGGAACTCCCTCAACGGAGTACCGATCAATTGCTGCATTGGTTCCCTCACGGTCGAGGGAGTCGCTGCTTACAGTGTCGCGAGATCCGGTTTCACGCGTCCGCGGACGCGTGATTGCCAGTATTTGACACGTTCCGCGGAGCGCTCCGTGGCCGAGGTGCTCGCGACGAGAGTTGGAAGCATTCACGCGTCCGCGGACGCGCCGCGCTGGCCCGAGGGTCGCTGCGTGGTCGCGTTCACTGAATGGCTGGTGATATCAATGCCATCGTCGGGGCCGTAGCTCAGTGGTTAGAGCAGGGGACTCATAATCCCTCGGTCGAAGGTTCGATCCCTTCCGGCCCCACCAGTAATACCAGGGCTCATGCACTTCGCCCGACAACACGACCCCGTGCCCAGCCGCACTACAGCCGCACGGCGAGGCGCCCGTTGCCGCTCTACGGTGCACGTCATGACCGGTGTCACCGAGGGTGAGCTTCCCGACCTGGCGGAGGATGTGGTGTACGAGCTGGACATGCTCGACTACGCCACCGCTGAGCTTCGGCGCATACGGCCGGAGCTGCACACCACGACGGCCTCGACCACGACGACAACCATCTCGATGGGAACCGGTGCGGTACTTCGGGCCGCACCGTCGAAGCCCGATCGAAGGACGCAGTCGGCGATGGTCGAGCTGCTGCTGTTGCACGCTCGGATCCTTCGAGAACTTCTTCGCAGGTCACCCGACTTCAGACGACGATGTCTTCGCCGAGCACTACGACGCCGACTGGCACCGTCGGTGCGCAGCGGACCCTGATGCCAGTCGTGCGCTCGAGTGGTTGCAGTCGGAAGCCTTCCGGGCACGGCTCAACAAGCGCCTGGCGCATCTCACGGCCGCACGACGGCGATCGCCAGCAGATGTTGGTGCCCCGCTTGTCGCAGAGATCGAGTCGGCGGTGTTCACCCTCACACGATTCTTCCTGTCAGGTCTCACCGAGGAACGGCGAGCCTGGTTCAAGGTCGAGGTTCAGACCTAATCGGACCCGTCGGCACGCGTGAAGCGCGGGTTCGGCCGAGGCCGTAGCGGCGCTCCGCGATCTCCGTCCGTCATCCGTCGCAGGCCAAACACAGAGGAAGCCGCATGATCACGTGGCGGTTGAGACATGGCGCTGCCGCCGCGTCCCTGCTCGTGAGCCTCGGTTTGGTGCTCGCCGCGCGCGGCTCGACGTCAGGGTCGATCACAGCGAAGCCGCCTCGAGCACACGAGGACAACCCCCCGAGGACACCAGACCAGTTCCCTTGTGGTCCGGAACAGTCGGATTGCAGTCCGGACGAAGTGATCGCGACGGTCACCCGAATCTACATACTGGGCGGAGCGACCATGCCCGAGGCCACGAGCCTCGCCCCGATCACCGGCGAGGGAAAGCATGCGGTGAACCAGACCTTCGACGTTCCGAAGCCCGGCGAGACCGAAGCGGCGATCGAGTGCGTCGGTTCCGAAGCGCGCCTCCGAACCATCACCAAAGGTGTGGGCGACTACTTAAAAACACTCGTGCCCTACCTCGCGTCTTCTTGATGTCACTCACAGGTCGCCCTAGATCATCTTCGGCGGGGGTGGCGCAACGAGACTGTTCACCATCGCCCTGGCGAACCTGAACTCGCCGCTGGAGTAGACGGCGCACACCCCGAACGTCCCCGGCTGCAAACCCGTAGGGCACAGGTGCAACCCCGAGTCGATGAGGCCGGGCCGGGTACGAATGTCGATTCTTCCATTGACGCAACCCTGCGCCAAGGTCTCCGTAGCGATGCACGGCTTTGTCTGCGCGTAGAGGCCGTTCGCCGACAGCGCGGTCCGCAGACTCGACGCGATGCTCACCCCATGATGAAGGTACGCCAACTCGGTTGCGATCGTTTTCAGTTGCTTGACCGCCGTGTTGCGTGCTGGATCGGTGAACGGTGGTGATGCCTGGAACACGACCTTGGCGCCGGTCGCGGTGATGGCCGCGAACAGTGTGTTCAGGTCGGCCCGGTATTGGGCGTAGTACGCCGCCGAACCCGTCGGTGCTGTCATACATGCCGAGCCGTTCGTGTTCCCGGCCGTCATCAAACCGACGATCGACGGATTGTGGGCGAGCATGGTGGGCAAGATCGCGAGCCAGTCGCACGGTGCGCTCAGGATGACCCCGTACGTGAACTGTGACCATCCGGGCCGCAACGCCATGCGGGATGCGATCTGGAATCGGGACTCGTAGGTGAGGGAGTCGCCAATGATGACCGCGACTTTCGGTGTCACCGCGTTTGCGGGTCGGGCGTCGACCATCAGCAGTGCCAGTCCGGCCACCAAGACGGCGGCCAATCTCCGAGTTCTCACAGTTCGCTCCATCCTCGTGTGACGCAGGGTCCGTCGTGGTCTCTTGGGGGCCGACATCGGACGACGAAGACGACAGCTCCGTCGACTGGTTCGTGCGATCATACGCAGACAGTCGGATTCGGTTCGAGGCGTCGGTGCAACGGAATGTGTGCGGGCGTAGCGTCGACCGCGTAAGGCAACATCACGCAGAGGTCCACTGATCGCGCGGACGGTATGCGGCGAATCGCCGACCGGTTCGCCTAACACCGAGAATCCCGATAGACTTAGTGGACTATGGAAGAGCTACTTCTCGTCGCCCTCGCGGGCTTCCTGGCCTCGATGGTGGACGGCGCTCTGGGAATGGGCTTCGGACCCACCTCGTCGAGCGTCCTGCTGAGCGCCGGTCTGAGTCCGGTCGCGGTGTCCACGACGGTCAATCTCGCCAAGGTTGCCACCGGGATAGCCGCCGCCATCTCACACTGGCGCTTCAGCAATATCGACCACCGGTTAGTACTCCGCCTCGCCATCCCCGGCTGTGTCGGTGCGGTCGTGGGTGTGACGGTCCTGGCGAACGTGCCGGCCGCAACGATCAAGCCGCTCCTCGCCGTCCTGCTCCTGCTGGTGGGTGTCCGTATCCTGATTCGCTTCAGTCGGGCGCTGCCGGTCACCGCGAGTTCGAACGGTAACCCGAACGCGATCCCCGACTTCGACAGTCGCGGTACCGAGGTCGCTGCGTGCGCGGGTGGGATCACCAACGGGATGGTCGGCGCATGGGGGCCGGTGGTGACCCCGTTCCTCCTCCACCGCGGCCTCCCGCCGCGGTGGGCGATCGGCTCGGTGAACACTGCCGAAGTCGCGGTCGCGTTCGTAGCCGCCGGGTCGCTGATCGCGTCCCTCGGGAGTGCGAGCGTCGACGTCGGGGTCGTGATCGCGATGATCGTCGGCGGGGTACTCGCCGCACCCCTCGCGGCCTGGTCCATCCGGTACATCCCCGCGCGGGGGCTCGGGCTGGCGGTTGCGGCGCTGCTGCTGGTGACCAACATCCGTGAGCTCGCCGCTTGGAGTGGTCTCGGGTCGGGGCGTTGGGTGCTCTACATCCTTGCTCTCGCGCTCGTCGCGCTGGCGGCGGCACGTCCCAAGTTGGTGAAGCAACCCGCGAGCGACCCGCCGCCGAACGCACCGCTCGGAACTGGCTGACATCGGGCGGGATCTGCCGTCGGGCCGAGCGTCGGGAGATCCCAGCCGCCGCGCGGATCACGGCTGCACGCCTAGAGCTGTTGCAGGTGTTGCTGGTGTGGCCCACGATGTCAGAACGCTCCGCGGAACGCCGCTCGCAGCATGCCAAGGCGGCGCGACGGTTGGGTTCGTAACCTGGCGGGGTGGCGCATCCTCGTATGTACTCGGACGACGATCCGTACCTCACCGAACTTCGCGAGATCTGTCTGGCCCTCCCCGAAGCCACCGAGAAGGAGGCGTGGGGCCGTCCCACCTTTCGCGCGGGAAAGATGTTCGCCGTCTTTTCCGGCCACACCGAACATGGGTATTCGCTGGAGTTCAAACCTGATCTCGAAGACCGCGACGCGCTCGTGCAAGACCCGCGCGTCTACGTCCCGCCCTACTCGGGTGCGGGCGGATGGTTGGCGTTGGATCTCACGGCCGCACCCGTCGATTGGGACGAGATCGGTGAGCTCATCGAAAGCTCGTATCGGCTCGTGGCATTGCAGCGGATGATCAAGGCGCTCGACGCACGAGAGTGATCACCACGATCCGGATCAGCCGCGACGGCTGAACGCTAAAACTCGCGCAGGAGATCGGGCTGTTTGAACGCAGTCCAGCCGCGGTCACAGTTGAGGACAGCACCGGTGAGGCTGCGCGACGCGTCGGACGCGAGGAACACCACCACATCCGCGATCTCGTCCGCATCTTGCAGGCCGGTCGCATGCCCGAGCTCGAACGCGTGTTTCACGGTGTCGTTGTCCCAAATCATTTCGTTCATCGGCGTATCCACGTAGCCCGGACTGATCGCGTTCACCCGGATGCCGTGCTTCCCCGCGCTCGGTGACATCGACTTCGTGAGCAGTGCGACGCCACCCTTGCTTGCGGCGTAGCCGTCGAGCCCTCCGAGCGGCACGTGCGCCATCGACGATGCCGTATTGATGATCGACCCGCCTCCGCATTTCACCATCTCGGGCACCGCGAAATGACAGCAGTAGAACGTGCCGCTCAAGTTGATCGCGATCACCCGATCCCACTGAGCAGGGTCGACGTCGGGTGCGAACCCATCACGTCCGGGCCAGGCCACACCCGCGTTGTTGTGCAACACGTGCAGCCCGCCGAAGTGTTCGACCGTCGCATGGATGAGGTCACCGCACTCATCCGCGACCGACACGTCCACGTGGTGCGAGAGGGCGCGGCCGCCCGCGGCCGTAATCATCGCCACAGTCTCGGCGGCACCGGAGTCGTCGACGTCTCCGATGACGACCTGCGCGCCCGCGTGCGCAAGCGCGATGGCACTGGCGCGGCCGAGGCCCGAGCCGGCGCCGGTGACTACCGCAACCTTGTCGTCAAGCTCCATGGGTCCCTCACTTCTTGGCGGCACAAGGACGACGGTAACGTTCGCGCTCATGGAGATGTGGGAACTCGTGGTGCGTGAGTTGATCCGCGATACCGAGGCGCGTTACAACCACGCGGGCGACCGGGGACGCTACGACGAGATGATCGCGTGCTTCACCGTCGACGGCGTGCTCGCGATAGTGGGTGGTGCGGAGCACGCGGGCCGTGCCGCGCTCGGCCACTTCTTCGCGGGGGTCAAAGGCACCGCGCAGCCGGGGCTCACACACGTGCGCCACTGTGTGACGAATCTCTTGATCGACGTGGAATCCCCGGAACTCGCGAGCGCACAGAGCTACTTCCAGGTGATCACCGACATCGGCCTGGATCACTGGGGTCGGTATCGCGACCGGCTGGTTCCGGTGGGCGACCAGTGGTTGCTGGCGAACCGCAGCGTGAAGACCGACGGCTACGCGCCCAACAGCTTCTTCACCTGAACCTCGATTTGTGTCGGTTGTCCGCGCTGGCGACCAGGGTTAGCGTTCCGGCATGGTGCACCGTTGGGGATGGTTAGTCACGATTGTGGCGCTGGTGTTCACCGGGTTCTCTGCGAGTCCGGATGCGACCGCAGCTGGTGTACCGGTGGGTCCCTCGGAGCCCACGGCCGAGAGCGGGACCCTGCTGCTGGTCGCCGAAGGCAATCGACTTCGACGGATTGACATCGACACGATCGGTGCCGATCAGCAGGTGGAGGACGTGCTCGTGCAGCGAGCGGGACCGGACCCCGAGGACCGGGATATCAACGGCCAGATCTGTGGCCTTCCCGGCACCGACGGCGCCTTCGTGGCCGGTGAAGACACCGGCCAACCGCACCCGCCCCCGGGGTGGGGCGTGTTCGACAAGACCGGGCACCAGATCGGCAAGCTCACCGCCAGCTACTTCGTCGCCGGTGCCGAACCCCACGGGTGCGCCGTCGCTCCCGATGGAAGCCTGTTCACGGCCGAGGTCGGCTTCCAGGGCTTCGGCACGTCGAACGGGCAGCTGATCCAGTGGTTCGGTCCGTTCGATACCTTCCCCGGTCCGCAGGGCGCGTATCCCGCAACCGACGAACGCTCGACGAATTTCTGCAAGCTCGCGACCGACCTCGGCACCGCGGGTGGCGTGGCCGTCGACGCGGAGGGCCGCGTGTATGTGGCGGAGTCGTCCGGGTTTCGTATCGACCGGTTCTCACCCCCGTTCCCGACCGGACCCGACGCCGCGGGTGGTTGCGGTGGCGTGGACTCGACCGGCGCGCCGGTCGCGACCACCGTTGCGCGCGAGACGTTCGCAGTGGCATCGGACGGACTCTTCACGTTCTCCGGCGTGGCGGTCGCGCCGAACGGAAACATTTACGGGTCGAGCGTGCTGACCGGTCGGATTGCCGAATACGACCTCGACGGCAACGTCGTACGGCTCATCCTCGCCCCGGATGCCCCGGTTCCACCGATCCCGACCGGCAACCCCCAAGACATCACGGTGGGTCCGGACGGCACCATCTATTACGCGGATCTCGATCTCGTCGGGACACTCCCGGACGTGAGTCCCGGGCCGAACGGCAAGGTGTGGCGGATCCGGTTCGGAGCCGACGGAACTCCTCGGCCACCCGAGATCGTGCGCCAAGGTTTGGCGTTTCCTGATGGCGTGGCGGTGGTCGACGGCGACCTCGAGCTGGGACCTGCACCAGCACTCGAGTGGCCGACCTTGGCGGGAGGGGATCGCCGCCGGTTCTTCAATCCGAACGAGCAGTACCTGACGCCCGATACCGCACCGGACCTGATCGAGCGGTGGCGTTTCGAGACCGACGCGGTCGTCACATCGTCACCGTCGGTGGCGACCGTTGCGCTCCCGGACGGTCCACGACGAGTGGTGTTCGTCTCGTCGTGGGATCGCAATCTGTCGGCCTTGGATTGGGCCACCGGGCAGCCGATCTGGCAGTTCCAGTGGGAGGACCAGCCCGGCGCGTCGTTCCCTGGCGCAGGATCCCCGACGGTGGCCGACGTCGACGGTGATCGGCTGGTGATCTTCGGGGCCGGTGAATACGTGTACGCGCTCGATGCGGCGACTGGCGCGGAGCGGTGGCGCTTCGCGGCCGGGACCGGTTGTCGGGACGCCGCAACGGGCGAACCCCCCGGCCTTTGCAGGTTCAGTGGTGAACGCAACCAGGTCGAGTCCACGCCGATCGTGGCGGACGGCGTCGTCTACTTCGGCATGGACGTGAACGACGTTGCCACTGGCAAGGGCGGCTTCTACGCGCTCGACGCGCCAACCGGTGTCCTGCGGTGGTACTTCGATCCTGAGAGCGGTGGGGTCTGTCGGCCGGACGGCCCGAGCGAAACCGGCGCTGGGGATGCGATCCGCCGCTTCGACGGCTACCACTCGGAGATCGAACTCGGACTCCCCACGGCCTTCTTCTCCACCCGCACCGGATGCGATCATCCTCGTACGCGCAACGGCTGCGGGAACATCTGGTCATCCGCGGCATTGGACCGAGAGCGTGGACTGCTCTTCTTCGGTACGAGCAACTGCGATACCGACACCAACCCGGCCACCAGTGTCCCGCCGCCCCCGATGCCCGCGTACGACGAGGCGCTCGTCGCGCTACGTCTCGACGGTTCACCGGCATGGCGATGGCGACCGCGGGAAGTGGATAACGACGATCTGGCGTTCGGCGCGACGCCAAACTTGTTCACGATCTCGGTGAACGGACGCGCCCGTGACGTGGTTGGCATCGGGAACAAGGACGGGACGTACTACGTGCTCGACCGAACCGGCATCAATGCCCGCAGCGGTCTGCGTTGGGACGCTCCGAGCCCGCGGGCGCTGCCCTACTGGGAGCGCAACGTGGTGCCCGGCGGCGCGATCGGCGGCATCATCGCCACTGCGTCGGTGGACGAGGCGACGCGTCGAGTGATCTTCTCTACCGCTCCGGGCGAGGATGTTCTGAACCCGCAACGTCCCACGGTGCACGCCCTCGATCTCGACACGGGAGCGGTGCTGTGGCAGAACACCGACGCCGTCGGACTCACCGGGGATGCGAGCTACGGGCCTACGAGCGGCGTCCCCGGCCTGGTGATGGTGGGGAGTGTGATCACTCCGCATCTTCGTTTCCTCAACGCCGTGACCGGCGAGTTGGTTGCTGATCACCCGATACGTGCGCAGGGCACCTACAGCGGCGTCGCGTCGGGGCCTGCCGTTGTGGATGGCACGCTCGTTGTCGGCGCCGGCATCGGCGCACGTTCAAGTGGCGGCTCGAGTCCCGGTGACTTCGCCGCGTACACCCCGTCGGCCGTCGTGGCCCTTTGCGTCCCGGGGGCACCCGGGTGCGTGCGGCCGCACCTCACTCCCGAGTTCGCGACCACGGCGGAAGGCGACGACGGAACCACGGTGCTGCAGATCCCGATCCGACTCAGCGAGCCGGTCACCCAGTCGGTCGAGGTCGGATTCACAACCATCGACGTAGAAGCCGGCGCGGGAAGTGACTACGAAGCGACGGAAGGAACAGTGGTGATCCCGCCGGGAGCCACGGTTGGCTACGCCGAGGTTCCCATCATCGGGGATCGACTCGACGAGACGCGCGAGGAACGGTTCGTGGTGTCGTTTCGCAATCCCCGTCACGCGACGCTCGGCGGCTGGTTCGGCGTGTCACTCGCGACCATCACCGACGACGACCCCCGGCCGAGTGTGGCGGTCTCCCACGCGATCGCATTGGAAACCGACGCGGACAATACGGTGTTGGTGCCGGTCACACTGTCGGCTCCGAGTGGCCGCACGGTGACTGTCAAGTGGCGGACCCGAGCGCGGACCGCTCGTTCCGGCCAGGATTTTGCGGCGGCGCAAGGAACGATCACCATCGATGCAGGCGACATCACCGCATCGATTCCCGTCACCATCGTTGGTGACGATCGGCGCGAGGGCTGGGAGTTCTTCAGCGTGCTGCTCAAAGCTCCTCGCAATGCGCGGCTTGAGCCGTTCTCATCGAACGCCGTCGTCCTCATCTTCGACGACGACTGATCCGCGGGTCGGAACTACTACCGGTCCGGCGTCGGTCCTGAGGTCGATCGGAAACCACTCCTCGCGGGTGATCCGGAACAGGGCGGCGGCGAGCGCGCCGCGCTGCTCATTGGACGGGATGGTCGCGATGCGATCGAGGCGCATACCGAGACGCTCGGCGACTCTGACCGATGACGCGTTCTCAGTTTGGGGGAGTGAGCACACCTCCGCGAGTCCGAGGGTCGTGAACGCTTGATCGAGGGCGGCGCGTGCTGCTTCGGTCGCGTAGCCGCGACCCCAGACGTCCGGATCGAACCGCCAACCGACTTCGACCGCGGGCAGAACCTCGGGGAGAAACATGGGAACCGAGAGGCCCACGTACCCGACGACGCGGTCCGTTGATCGTTCGATTGCAAGCCAGAGCCCGAACTCGCACGTCTCCCAATGACGGATCTGGTTCTCCAGGAACGTCGCGGTCTCGTCTCGGCTGAACGCACGGCCGTAGGGGAACTCCCAGACCTCGCGCTTGGCAAACACCACGGACAACGCGTCCAGATCGTCAGGCGCGAAGCGCCGGAGGTGGAGCTGTTCGGTGGTGACGTCGGGCAGCCGATCCGCGATTGGTGGGTGATGGTCTGCGGGCCCGGACATCAGATGTGCTTACCATCCGGATCTGGTGCTTGCATGCCACGGAATCGTTGGCGAGGCCGCCTGACGGGCACGCCCGGAACTGATTTTTGGGGCTTGTCGCCCGCGAGGCGGTCTCGGACGTCTGTGAAGTAACGACCCGATTCTTGGGTTCGGCGCCACAGGCCACACATCCGAGAGGGGCTATCCCGATGTTGAAAGAGCTTCGTTCCAGGGTGCCTGGACGCTCGGCGGTCCGGCGAGCCACGGTGTGGCTCGGTCTGCTCGCAGTGGCGACCGCAACGTTGATCCCCATCGGAAGTAGCCAAGCCAACGCCGCGACGGTCCCCGAGCTCGGGATCGGGAGCGTCGCCGTGACCGAGGGTGATGTTGGGTTCGTGCCCGCTCGGCTGACGGTGACCCTTTCGTCACCCGTGCTCACCGACACGATCGTCGAGTACGTCGCGGTCGCCGGAACGGCGACGACTCCCACCGACTACTTGCGGCGCGCCGGGAGAGTTCGGATTCGCGCCGGTCGCACGCTCGCCACCATTGGCGCACGCCTGGTGAGCGACACCGCGGTGGAGGGCGACGAGAGCTTTTCGATCATGCTGACCGCGGCCGGTGGTGTCCCGATTGCCCACCCGACGGGGACCGTCACGATTCGCGACGACGATCCTATGAGTGGTGGCCGACTGGCGATTGGCGATGCATCGGTCTACGAGGGGGACGCGAGCCAGATCCCGCTGCGGTTCACCGTGAACCTTGACGCACCGCTCGTGAACGATGTGACCGCGGTGTACACGAGCTTCGGCGGCACCGCGGCGGCCGGCGTCGATTTCTTGAGCCGGAGTCGCACGCTGCGGATTCGTGCCGGGCGCACATCGACCGTGTTGACGTTCAAGAGTCTCGGCGACGTCGTCGTCGAGGGGTCCGAGCAGTTCACCGTGGTGCTCTCGGCGGTGGTCGGTGCAACCACCATCGACGACACTGCGGCTGGGACCGTGCTCGACGACGACCCACCCCTCATCACTGCGCCCACGGCGCCCACTCTGAACAGCGCGGCGGCCGGTCCGGCGAACGGCATGCTGGCGGTGCTGTGGAGTGCACCGGTCTTCGACGGTGGCTCACCCGTGACCGGTTACGAACTCGAGATCACCCGGCCTGCGGGCGCGGTGGTAGGTACCTACACGTCCACGGGCGCCAACGTGGTGTGTGGGAGCCCCGGCGTGACGTGCTCACTGCGGGTGCGGGCCGAGAACACGGTGGGTTTCAGCGAGTGGTCGGAACCGATTGATGGGACAACCTGGCGCGCGCCGAGCGCAGTCGGTGGTCTGGTTCTCTCGGGTGAGAATCACTCCGTGCGCGCCGTCTGGTCCACGCCACTGGACGCGGGTGATTTCCCAATCCTGGACTACCGCGTTGAACGCAGTGTTGACGGAACGAATTTCACCTTCGACGAGTTGGCCACATTTCGCACGTCGACGGTGAGCTGCGGTGGCGAACGCGTGACCTGCTGGGTTCGCGTGCGGGCTCGCAACGCGGCGGGTCTGGGGCCGATGTCCGAAGCGAGCGCCACAACGTGGGGCCGGCCAACTGCTCCAACCCTCATCAGTATTCGCAGGGCTGCGGGGACGTCGGTGGGACTCGGGTGGACGCCACCCACTGACGACGGTGGTACCGCAGTCTTTGACTACACCGGCGAGCGGACCATCGACGGCGGTCTGTCCTGGACTCCGGTCGGCAGTGTGGCGTTCTTCCCTCCGACCTGTCCGGTCGGAGTGAGCTGCGGGTTCCGGGTCTCCGCCGTCAATGTCGTCGGTACGAGCGCGGCTTCGAACGTTCTGACGGTGGGCCCCTGAAGCCTGGTACTGGATACTCCCGCCGGACGACCGTGATCTGGCCAGGCTGAGTGCACGATCTGCGGCCTTCGGTGCTCCGATCGCGCGGGTTGGGTCGAGGGTGGGGGACTGGTGTCTCTGGCGCATTGAGCGATTTCCCCGCCGCGTGGGGGAGTCCGGCGTACCTTCGTCACATGCACGGTGGTCTCCGCCGGGCGGTTCCCGGTCGGCGAACCTCATGGTGACGATGCGAAAGGGTCCTGAGTGGCGAACGAGGACGAGGGATTTGTCGTTGCACTGTCCGCCGAGGAACTGGCGGATGACGATGCGTGGGCGCGGCAATCGTCGCCGCCGAGAAACTTCTCGCCGTGGGCTCAGGTGCAGCTCGAACTCGCCGCCGCCCAGGCGGCTGAACGGGTGCCGCATGTGGCGGCGGCGGTCCCCGGTTGGCGCGCGCGTACTCGTGGTCGGCTGACGGATCTCCTTGGTGCGTTTCCGCGTTCGGTGGCGCTCGACCCGGAGATCTCCGACCGGGTGGATTGCGGGAGCTATACCCGCGAGAGAATCGTGTTTGACACCGAAGCCACTATGAGCGTCCCCGCGCATTTGTTGATTCCGAACGAGCGCCGCCGCGCGGGTCCTGCTGTGCTCGCGATCCATGGACACGGTTCCGGCAAGGACCAGATCGTTGGTCTCGATGCCGCGGCTCCGGAGGGAACCATCGGTGGGGAAGTTCATCGCGAGGATTACGCGATCCAACTCGTGGAGGCCGGATACGTTGTGCTCGTTCCGGATCTCCGATGCTTCGGCGAACGCGCCGATTGGGCACCCGACGACAAGGACCGCTGCGACGCGAACCTCGTGGCCGCGGCGGCCGCGGGTCGGAATCCGCTGACCGGCAATCTTCACGACCTCGTGCGCGCCTTGGATCTGATGGGGGAGCATCCGCTCATCGATCCCACCCGCATCGGCGTCGTCGGTTTTTCCTACGGCGCGACCATGGCGCTGTTTCTTGCGGCTTGGGATACCCGGGTACTCGCCGCGGTGGTCTCCGGCTACTTCTCATCGTGGAAATCCGCCCATCGGGTCCCGTACAACCTCTGTGGGTCCCAGGTGCTGTTCGGCATGCTGGGCCAACTCGAACACGGGGACCTCGGCGCGCTGGTTGCACCGCGTGCCCTGCTCGTGGAGTCGGGATCCGACGATCCGTTGTTCCCCGTCGAGTCGGCCGCGGCGGCGATCGAGGAGTTGGCGTCGGTCTATACCGCGATGCGAGCACCCGCGGGCACGCTCGAACATCACCGCTTCGACGGCGGCCATCGGTGGGACGGATCCACCATGGTCGACTTTCTGGAGCAGTGGCTCTGATGGGGCCGGGCGAACGTTTACGCGAACTCGGCATCGTGTTGCCGGGGCCGTTTCCGCCCCATGATCCGCTCGACGCGGTGGTCGTGCACGGCGGCCGGGCGCGAACCTCGGGTCAGTTGCCGCGCGACCTCGACGGCCGGATCCAACACCTCGGAATGCTGGGGGAGTCCCTTTCGGTGGAACAGGGTGTGGACGCGGCCCGGTGGTGTGCGCTGAACGCGCTGTCGGTCCTCGCCCACGAACTCGGCGACCTCGATCGCATCGCTCGGGTCCTGACGGTGATCGGATTCGTGGTGAGCGCCCCCGGATTCGCGAGCCAACCGCAGGTGATCGACGGCGCGAGCCGACTCTTCTTCGAGGTGTTCGGTGACGCCGGTCGCCATTCGCGGTCGGCGATTGGGGTGGCGGCGCTGCCGCGAGGCGCATCCGTGGAGATCGAAGTCGAGGTGGCGCTGGTGTGATGCCCGCCGCGCAGTCCGGGCCTTCCGACTACGCGGTCGTTCGATTTGGCGACTTCGTCGAACTGCGTCGTCGGTTTCCGAGGTTGCTCCTCGGATTACTCCTGCTCGGTACTGGTATCGCCGCCACGCTTCGGGCCCGCCTCGGCGTGAGCCCGTATGACGTCTTGCACCAGGGGCTGGCCGATCACACGGGCTTGAACTTCGGCCAGGTCGTGGTAGGTCTCGGTGTGCTGATCTTGCTGCTGTGGATACCGCTGCGTCAGCGGCCGGGCGTCGGCACCATCGTCAACACGTTGACCGTCGGCTTCATCACCAACGGTGTGTTCGATCTGCTCCCGGCACCGTCGGACCTCGCGGCTCGGTGGGGCCTGCTGCTCGCAGGCCTGGTCATCACCGCGCTCGGAATAGGTCTCTACATCGGTTGCGGGCTCGGCCCGGGACCGCGCGACGGACT
>JANPBJ010000033.1:0-2712 GCA_031430375.1 Acidimicrobiia bacterium | reverse complement strand
GCTGCTGAACGCCCGCCTCGCCGATGCGATCGATCTCAACATGCAGGCGAAGCAGGCGCACTGGAACGTGAAGGGCCCGACCTTCTTCCAGCTGCACGAATTGTTCGACAAGGTGGCCGAGACCGCCGAGGCCGCCGTCGACGAGATCGCCGAGCGTGCCGTCGCCCTGGGCGGCACCGCCGAAGGCACGGTCGACGCGGTCGCCAAGGCGACCACGCTCCCGCCCTACGCCCTCAACGTGAAGGAGGGCCGCGGCCACGTCGAGCGCATCGCCCAGGCGCTGGCCCACTTCGGCGAGCAGGTTCGCGACGCGATCGAACGCTCCGAAAAGCTCGGCGACAAGGACACCGCCGACCTCTTCACCGGCATCTCCCGCGACACCGACAAGTATCTCTGGTTCGTCGAGGCGCATCTCCAGAAGTAGGGAGCATCGCTCGGGCACCGCCCGGATGCCCTGTAGCGTGAGTCGAAGAGCACGGTGGCCAGTCGGCCACCAGGCCAACGTTTGCCTGCTGGTCTGGTCCAGAGTGGGGGGCGAGAACGCCGATGCACACCGTGGTGGGGCTTGTTGCAGGTGTCACCATGGTGATGGCCCTCCTAGCCACTGCGTCACCCGGCTTGGGCCAGCCGAATGCGCCGTTCGCCTTCTTCGCGGGATTGTCATCGTCGCAGTATCCCGACGTGGAAGGGAAGCTGACGTACGTGGGGCGCCAGTTTAGGCTGCACCCGACAGTGGCATTCGCTGTCGGTGGGACTCAGCCCGATGTCTTGCGATATCGGCCCTATCGATTCCACGACATCCGGTACTCCAACGATGACTTTGCTAAAAACATCGTCCCTGTCCATCTCACACCGGACGGAGTTGATTCGATGCTCAGCCGGTTGAGTCTCCTTCCCTCGATCACGGACGGTGGCCTCGACAGCGGACACATTCTGTCGTTTGCGCTGTACTACGACGGTGCAGGCGGCCCTCAGGTGTTCGACACGATCCTGGGCGAAGCGAATGCGGTTGCACTCATAAACGGGCTCCGGCTTGCCTGGGACGATCAGCCCGAAGCCATCGGGCCCCTTACTGCCCTCGGCTGCGGAATGGGCCTCCTCTCGGGAGAGCCGCCTCTGGAGATGACTGCCCTGGCGCAGGTGACCGTCGGCGAACTGCGGCTCGAGCCTGGGACCGGATTATTTGTCACAACAATCAGCATCAAGAATGTTTCGGGATCCAGCTTTGTTCCTCCGGTAAGTCTGGTCGTGAACACGCGGTCTGGGGACGTGCGCCTGGACAATGCCACCGGTAGAACTTGTAAGATCGAACCAGGTGGACAGGACTTCATGAACCTTCCTGGCAGCTTGGCGCACAATGCGACCGTGAGTGTGACGGTCAAGTTCCGTAATCCAGCAATGACTCGCTTCCCGTTGACGACCAGGATCTTTGCTGGATCGGGAGAACGGTGAGTCACGGAGTGCCCTCCGGACTCGACCCACCAACAACGGCAGCGTACGCTGCAAAGCGTGGAGCGTAGCTCACGCTTCGGGGACTTCCGAATCGAAGTGGACCAGCGTAGGGGGCACGTCCGTGACGCCAAGCACGAAGGCAGCGATCGACACCCGCCTCCATACACTCCGTGCTGGCGCTGCACGCGTCCCCCTCGTCGTCGCCCCCGGCGGCCTCTCCCGCTTGGGCCGCACGATGCGCGATCTCGCTCGCCTCACGCCCGGCTCGGCCACGCTCATCACCGACCGCACGGTTGATCGTCTCTATGGCGCGGTCGTGCGCCGCTCGCTCAAGTCTGCGGGCTTCAAGCCCAAGCTCTCGCTCGTGCTTCCTCCGGGCGAGCGCACGAAGACTCTTGCGGCCGCGAACGTGCTGTATGCGCGGCTGGCCGAAGCCGGGCATGAGCGGGGACGGCCGATCGTCGCGTTGGGTGGGGGCGTGATCGGCGATCTCGCGGGTTACGTTGCGGCGACCTGGTTGCGGGGAGTGCCGTTGGTGCATGTGCCGACGACCGTTCTTGCGCAGCTTGACTCGAGCATCGGGGGGAAGGTCGGGGTCGATCTTCCTTCCGGGAAGAACCTGGTGGGGGCGTTTCATCAGCCGGTGCTCGTCTATGCGGATCCGCGGACGCTCGAGACGTTGCCGATGCGGCAGGTGCGGGCGGGATTGGCCGAGGCGGTGAAGGTGGGGTTTGCGCTCGATCGGGCGCTGGTGGTGCAGCTCGAGAAGCATGCTTCGGTGCTTGCGGCTGGTGGGGTTGCGGCTCGTGGTCCGCTCGCCGTCGTGATCGCTCGGTCGGTGCGGGCGAAGGCTCGGGTGGTTTCTTTGGATGAGCGCGATGGTGGGGTGCGGCAGGTTTTGAATTATGGGCACACGTTCGGGCATGCGCTCGAGGTGCTGGGTGGGTACAAGCGGTGGCTGCATGGCGATGCGGTGTCGCTCGGGATCATGGCGGCAGCGCATGCGGCGGTGCGGGTGGGGTTGCTCGCGCCCTCCGTGCGCGATCGGCAGGAGCGGCTGCTTCTCGCCCTCGGACTGCCCACCCGGCTTCGCCGGGTGGTGGCTCGTAACGTGTTGGATGCCATGAGGTTGGACAAGAAGAGCTCGGGGGGTGCGCCCCGTTTCGTATTGACAACGGGTTTGGGCGTTGCTAGGTTCGGCCAACCCTTGTCGCGCGCCCAAGTTCTTGCGGCCCTGCAAGATACCGGTGCCGATCCCTA
>JANPBJ010000032.1:0-55850 GCA_031430375.1 Acidimicrobiia bacterium | reverse complement strand
GATGTGTTTGTTCACTTCTCGAACATCCAGGGTGATGGCTACAAGTCACTCGATGAAGGCCAGAAGGTCGAGTTCGACGTGGCCCCCGGCCGCAAGGGCGAAGAGGCCCAGAACGTCCGCGTGATCTGAACCAACTGATGTAAGAACTGGCCGTCGGTCGTAAAGACCGGCGGCCTTTTCTTTTTCCCGTTCAGGTGTGCACACGCCTTCGTGCACCAGGTCGTGGAATGGCACGGCGCTCATCGGCTTCGGGCCATTGAGCGGGTCGCGCAAGGTGATCCGGAACGCGGTGCCAGGGTGGAACGGCTGAACCGCGTGTGATGATGGGGCATGCTGATTCATCGCTGGGATCAGAGCCTGGATGAGCGGGAGTGGAGGACGTTCCTCGCGGAGCACCCCTTCGGTGATCTGGTGGCAACGGGTCGCAATCGTGATCTCGCGGTGGTGGTGCCCACCCAGTTCGTGCTCGATGGTGATGAGGTCGTGATTCACCTCGCCCGGCCCAACCCGATCTGGGCGGCGATCGACGAAAATGATCAAGTCATGGTGTGCGTGGCGGGGGACTGGGCGTTCATACCGTCGAGTTGGAAGGCGCTGCGAGACGAAGACCCGCGACTCGGGATCCCCACCACCTATTACGCGAGCGTCCAGCTCGTGGGCACCGCGCGCATGATCGATGAGGTCGACGGCGTTGCCGGATTGTTGCGCCAACAGCTCGCGGTATTTCAGCCGACCGAGGACGTTGTGGATCCCGCCGACCACGGAGTGCGCCTACGTGCGATCCGTGGATTGCGGATCGCGGTGAGCGACGTACGGGCGAAGTTCAAGTTCGGCGGCAACGTGGACGAGGAGCATCGAGTTGCCGTAGCCGCCCGTTTGCACGACCGCAACGGCCCGGGAGACACCGCGGCGCTCATGCATCTGCGTCGGCGCATCGACGGTCCTACCGACTGACGGGAGGTCGTCGTGGTTGATGCCGGACCCGAAGGGAACTCGGGAAGAACACCACTCTGCGCGAGAATCAGCGATGCTCGCACCGGCGCGACTCGAGGGAGGCACTGATGATCGAAGTGTTCGCCGATGTCACCTGTCCGTTCACGCACGTGGGATTGCGGCGCCTGGTCCAACGCCGGTCGGAGCTGGG
Organism: Acidimicrobiia bacterium; assembly: GCA_031430375.1. Classification (GTDB taxonomy): domain Bacteria; phylum Actinomycetota; class Acidimicrobiia; order IMCC26256; family JAENVU01; genus JAENVU01. The sequence continues at coordinate 54,706 of JANPBJ010000032.1, read as the reverse complement.
GGCAAGCATGCCGATTCGGGTCAAGGCTTGGCCCCTCGAACTGGTGAACGGCGAAGCCTTGACGGGCGGGTTCGTGGCAGAAGAGGTCGCGGCGCTGCGCGCCGAGGTCGCGCCGGAGTTGTTTACCGGCTTCGATACCGCGGGCTTCCCTACCACCACGTTGCCTGCGCTCGCGCTCACGGCGCTTGCCACGGCTCAGAGTGTGGAACTCGGCGAGGTCGTCGCTCTCGATCTGCGCGACGCGGTGTTCGAGCGCGGAGTCGACGTTGGGGACGCGGATGTCCTCGGCGCGATCGCGGCTGCGCATGGCCTGGCCCTGGCCGACGCGGATCCTGCGGCGGTGATCGCGGAATATGAGGAAGGCCAGCGCCTCGGTGTGGTCGGCTCTCCGCACTTCGTGGTCGGAGGCGTCGGCTACTTCTGCCCCATGCTCGACATCCGTCGGGTCGACGGTCATTTCGAAATTCATTCCGACCCGGTGGCGTCCGACGCATTCATCGTGGCGGCATTCGGTTCATCGGGCGTCGGGGCATCGGCCGGGGAGGAGGCCGAACGTGGATGAGATCTTGCGTGACCTCGCAGCTCAACACGGTGAACTACGCGCGCACCTTGAGCCGCTCGACGATGAGGCATGGCGGTTGCCCTCTCCGTGCCAGGGGTGGGACGTCGCCGATGTTGTTCTGCATCTTCATCAAACCGACAACCTGGGGATCGCGAGTTTGCGCGGCGATCTCACGACCGACATAGAAGCGTTCATGCGCGGCCGAGCCGGAGAGGAAACGGTTGATCAGGCAGCCGCCGTGAGTGTGGAACGAGCACGCGGCGCGCCTGGCCGCACGGTCCTCGAACTCTGGGCGGACTCCGCTGCGCAGCTGCGCGCGGAGTTTGCACTCGTGGACCCGAGTGCGCGACTGCAATGGGTCGTGGGTCATCTCTCGGCCCGGACGCTCGCGGCAACCCGACTTGCGGAGTGTTGGATTCACACCACCGACGTTGCCGCAGCACTCGGCACTGCGTTGCCGCCGACGAATCGTCTGCGGCACATTGCTCGGCTCGCCTGGCGCACGGTGCCCTACGCATTCGAGCGGGCGCACCGCGCCCCGAGTGGGCCGGTTGCGTTCGACCTGGTGGGACCGGACGGCGATCGGTGGGAGTTCGGGACCCACACGGAGCCGCTGACCGTGGTGAGCGGGAGCGCCCACGAGCTGTGTTTGCTCGCCGGCCGTCGACGGGCGCCGGGCGAAACCGGCTTGGTGGCTACCGGCCCCGATGCCACGGCGGTTCTGGAGTTGGTCCGCACCTATGCCTGATGTCGGAGGTGGGCCCAGCCCGTCACGAGGAGCCAGGCCGCTCCGAGCGCGAGCCAGCCGCCGACCGCGTCCAGGATCCAGTGGTTCGCGGTGATGACGATCGCGAACGTCGTCAGCATCGGATAGAGCACCAAGCCGACACGAGCGATTCGTGATCGCACGACGGGGAACAGCGCGAGTGATGACCATGTGGCCCAACCCACGTGCAGCGACGGCATCGCCGCGAAGAGATTCCCGAACGCGGCGCGTCCCTCGGCGCTGGGCACGCCGCGGACGAGCACGACCCGCTGTTGGGGACCGAAGTTGAAGAACTGCGCCGCGGTGTCCACGAAGCCGAACCGCGTGGGCATGAGTCGCGGTGGCATGAGCGGGTACGTCCAGAAACCGATGAGGCCGATGATGAGCATCAAGAGCAGGATGTTGCGCCACCGGACGTACCGCTGCGGTGCGCGCCGCCACATCGTGACCAACGCAACAACGGGCATGACGAAATGAACGGTCCCGTAGTAGATGTTCCAGGTGGAGATGAACGCCGGCCAATCGATGAACGCCTGTTGGATTCGGTGCTCGTGATAGAGGCCCAACGCCCGCTCGAGGGCGATGACGTCGTGCGCGTGGCGCAGCGCGATCCGGCCCGACCCGGCGGCCTGGGAGCGGAGTTCGTCGTACAGGAGATAGAGACCGATACCGATCGCGGTTTCGAGGACCCAACGGTGCCGACCGCGCCCCACTGTCGGCTCTGCGGTCGTTGGTACCGGGGCGTTCAACTCGACGGGTCGCGGCGCCGCAGGATGAACGTTCCGGATGCACTCGAGACGAGGTCGCCCTCCGCGTTGACGACCGTGGTTTGCAGGTAGGCAATTTGACGGGCCAGGCGCACGACTTCGCCGCGAACCGCGAGTTGATCGCCGGCCTTTGCGCCGCGCATCGTGGAGTACGTGATCGAAATCGTGGCGCCGCTCTCGCCGCGTTCCAGCGCACTGTTGGTGGCAAAGTTCATCGCCGCGTCGTGGATCACGGCGTAGACACCGCCGTGGACTCCCCCCACCGGATTACACGCCGACTCGGTGGGGATCCAGACCGCTTCGACCCAACCTTCGCCGTACCTCTGAAAATCGACGCCGAGCTGACCGAGCAGTGGCATACCACCGTCGCCGAGGGCCTTGTCCATGTCTCGCACGGGCCTCGACAGTACTCACCCGCCGCCCCGCTAACGCTTCCCCGGCCCCGGGAATGGCTGCCTACACTCAATCGCCCCTCTCGCCCCTTCTCTTGGAGCCCGCATGACCACCGCTGTCATCGTCGACGCAGTCCGTTCCCCCCTTGGTCGCCGCAACGGCAAGCTCGCCGGAACCCACCCCGTGGATCTCGCCGCGCATTCGCTGCGCGCGTTGATCGAGCGCACCGGGATTGACCCCGCGTTGGTCGAAGACGTGATCATGGGTTGTGTCATGCAGGTAGGCGATCAGGCAGTCAACGTCGGACGCAACGCGGCCCTCGCCGCCGGGTTTCCCGAGGACACCGTGGGGACCACCGTTGATCGTCAGTGTGGATCGAGTCAGCAGGCCGCCCACTTCGCGGCCCAGGGTGTGATCGCCGGTGCGTACGACGTCGTGATTGCGGCGGGGGTAGAGAACATGAGCCGCGTGCCGATGGGCGCATCCTTTCTTCCCGGCAGCCTGCCCTTCGGACCTGAGATGCTCCAGCGGTACCCACACCTGGTGCCCCAGGGCATCTCGGCCGAGTTGATCGCGGAGAAGTGGAACATCTCGCGTGAAGACAACGACCGGTTCTCGGTGCAATCCCACGTGCGCGCCGCGCAGGCGACTGCAGAAGGCCGGTTCGATCGCGAGATCGTTCCGATCGAAGTGACCACCGAAGACGGCACCGAGACGATGACGACCGACGAAGGCATCCGAGCTGATTCGAGCATGGAGAAGTTGGCGAAGCTGAAGCCGGCGTTCAAGCCCGACGGCGTAGTGACTGCCGCGAACTCGAGTCAGATCACCGACGGTTCGGCCGCTGTCTTGATCATGAGTGAGGAGAAGGCGCGGGAACTCGGGCTCACGCCCCGCGCCCGGTTTCACGCGTTCTCGCTCGCCGGCGTGGATCCGGTGATGATGCTCACGGGACCGATTCCTGCGACCACCAAGGTGCTGGCCCGCGCCGGCATGACCATCGACCAGATGGACATCATCGAGATCAACGAAGCGTTCGCTCCCGTGGTCCTTGCCTGGGAGAAAGAGCACCACCCGGACATGGCGAAGGTGAACCCCAACGGCGGCGCGATCGCCATCGGGCACCCGCTTGGATGCTCGGGCGGCCGGTTGATGACCACGCTCCTCAACGAACTCGAGCGCACCGGCGGTCGGTGGGGACTCCAGACAATGTGTGAGGGTGGCGGGATGGCCAACGCCACCATCATCGAGCGTCTCGGCTGACCGATGGACATCGCAGTTCGGATCCTCATCGCCGTCGCGGCCGCGCTCACGATGTATTTGATCGGCGTGAGGATTGTGCGGGTCATGCTCACCCCACCGCCCCCAGACGAGCCGGACCTGAGCGCACTGCGACCCGTCGACTACCGCTATCGATGCATGGTCTGCGGCACAGAGGTCACGATGACCGCATCGCCCGAAGCCGACACCCCGGACGCGCCCCGGCACTGCCGTGAGGACATGTTGGTCCTCGGCATCGCCAGTCCATAACCGGTCCCCAGCCAGTTTCTGGCCAGTCCCTAGCCAGCCCACCTCGGTGCTGGCGGTTCCCAATCGCTGTCGCCCGCGACTTTGGTGCACTTTTCATGCCCAGAGACAGGAAAAATGCGCCAAAGTCGAGGTGGGGGCGTGTTATCCACAGGGATGTCCCCAGATTGTGGGGAACGACAACTGTGTAACTACCGCAGCATGGTGGCGACGATGAAGCCGACCGTGACCTCGGAGATCCCGACGAGCAGAAAACGGTTGTTCGCTCCACCGGGAAGCAGCCCGAAGTAGTTCGTGACGATCACGGTGATACCGAGCAGGATCAACGAGAACATCAACGCCGGGATCCAGAGCTTGCTCGGTGGCAAGGCCTTGGGCTTCGCGGAACTCACCGGGCGGCGGGCGGTCTTCGACTGAGGCACCGCGCCAGGCTATCGGGCAGCCCACGGTTCCCGTATCAACCCGGCCGCGACCAACCGGTTCCGGTACGGTCCGTACCGATGGCCGCTCGAGTTCTCGTGATCGACAACTACGACTCCTTCGTCTACAACCTCGTGCAGTACCTCGGTGAGTTGGGCGCGGAGCCGATCGTGCATCGCCATGATGCACTCACGGTTGAAGAGATGCGGGTCCTGGAACCCGACGCGGTCTTGGTCTCGCCCGGGCCCGGCCGTCCCGAGGACGCCGGGGTGTCAATGGACGCGATCGGCGCGTTCGGCGAGGCGGGGGTGCCGGTCCTCGGAGTCTGCCTGGGCCACCAATGTATTGGCGAGCGCTACGGCGGTTCGGTGGTGCGAGCCGAGCGGGTGATGCACGGCAAGACCTCCGAGGTACGTCACAACGGCACCGGCGTCTTCGCCGGATTGCCCAGTCCGTTCACCGCGACTCGGTATCACTCCCTGGTGGTCGATGCGACTCCGTTGCCGGGCTGTCTCGAAGCCATTGCCGAGACCGCGGACGGCATCGTGATGGGGCTTCGTCACCGTGAGTTTCCGATCCACGGTGTGCAGTTCCATCCCGAGGCCGTCCTCACCGAACATGGTCATGAGCTCCTCGCGAACTTCCTCCAGCTGATCCCCTGAGTCGCCGCCCGTTCTTAGCTGGATCGAGGCTCAGTTCTTAGGGCAAGGATGCGATGTGGTCGCGGATCACCGCGAGCCCGTCGGCCACGAGTGATGTGAGTGCCTCGAGATCGAGGTCGGCCTGATGAACCGTCTCCTCCGTACGGAGGCGCGCCATCACCACCCCGCGCCGTTGGCGAAACGATCCGGCGAAGCTGCGTTGTCGGGACCGGACCTCGTGCTCGAGGACTCCGCGGGTTGCGCAGCGGCGACGGAGCGGACACCCGGAGCACGCGGGCGCGCGTGCGGTGCAGACCGTGGCCCCGAGATCCATGAGGGCAAGCAGCCGGGCTCGGCCGCGCAGTCCTGACCCGAAACGCACGCTCGCGATCTCCGCGTTGTGATCAGTGAGGATTGCACCGCTCGCACGTTGTACGACGCGCCGGATATTCACTTCGATCGCCGGCACGTTCGCGTCGTCGGCTTGCGCGCAGATCGCGGCGGCGGTGTACCGACCCACCCCGGGGAGTTGGATGAGCTCGCTGGGCCATCCGGCCTCGTGAATAATGCCAGCGCTCTCCCAGAGTCGCCGAGCCCGACGGGGGTAGCCGAGCCGGCCCCACTTGGTGATCACCGCGCCGGCAGAGCCGGTGGCCATGATGGCCGGAGTTGGGAAGCAGCCAATGAAACTCGGCCAGGCCGCCAGGACTCGGCTCACTTGGGTCTGCTGAAGCATCACCTCGCTCACGAGTACGGACCAACGGTCGTGACTCGCACGCCACGGCAGATCGTGACGGCCGTGGGCTTCGTACCAAACGGCCAGCGCGGCCGCACGGCTCACGGCGGCGGGGGTTGCGTGGTGCTCGAGGTGGTGGTCGTGGTGACGGGTGCGACACCGACAGTGATGGTGACGGTGGATCCGGCGTCGCCCTTCCCACCTCCGCCGGGGTTCTGGCTGATCACCTTGCCGACATTGCCGGGGCTCGAAGTCACTTGACTCACGCTCACCTCGAAGCCGGCCGCGCTGAGCGCATTGACGGCGGCACTCTGCGTCATCCCGACCACATCCGGGATCGTCTCTTGCCTCGGTCCCGCCGAGACCACGAGGGTCACCGTGGAATCCCTGGCGGCCTTCTCGCCGCCGCCCGGCTCCGTGCGGATCACGCGTCCCGCTTCCACCGTGGTCGACGGCTCGGTGGTCTTGGCCACCCGGAACCCCGCCGAGACGAGCCGCTGGGTGGCGTCCACCTGATCCAGCCCGCTGACGTTGGGAATGTCGATCGGGGCCGGTCCTGCGGACACGAAGATGGTGACGTTCGTACCGCGCTCGTGTTTGGTGCCGCCCGCTGGATCGGATCGGATCACCGTTCCGATCGGGATCGTGTCGTGCGCCGTGGGCACCGGCGTGACAATGAACTCTCGTTTGATGAGGTTTGCGGTCGCGATGAGCTGATTGAGGCCATCGACCTTGGGGACGGTCACGGTGGCCTGACCGCCCGAGACAAAGAGCGTCACCACCGTGCCGGTTGACTTGAGCGCACCCGCCTCGGGATCCTGTTTGAACACCGTGCCGATCGGTCGAGAGTTCGATTCGCGACGAACCTTGACCTCAAACCCTTGCGCTTCGAGTTGTTGGCGTGCATCCGGGAACAGCAACCCCTCCACGCCTTTCACTGCGATCGTCTTGCCGGTGTCGCTGCCGGTGTCTTGGAACACCTGGACGAGCAGGAACGCCACGACGGCGATCAGAGCAACCAGGAACGCGATGACGATCGCGACGGGGCCACGAGATCGCGGGGGACGGCCCACCGCATCACCGGCGCTCCCCATGGCCGCCGGAACCACGGAGGTGCGGGCCATCGCCACGGTTTCGTCGCGGTGCTCTCCGCCGGCGCCGACGGCTGCGACCGCGGCGGTGGTGGGTCCTCCCACGAGCTGCTGCCCACGACGAAAACGCAGGAGGTCGGCGCGGAGTTCGTCGGCCGACTGATAGCGGTCGATGGGGTCTTTCGCGAGGCAGGTCAAGATGATGGTCTCGAGACCAGGTGGCACACTTGGTTCTCGTTGGGACGGCGCCACCACCGGCTCGCGCACATGCAAGTACGCGACCGACACCGCGCTGTCGCCGGCGAACGGCACACCACCGGTCACCATCTCGTAGAGCACGATCCCAAGGGAGTAGACGTCCGAGCGCGCGTCGACCGGCATGCCCTGGGCTTGTTCGGGAGAGAAATAGGTGGCCGTTCCCATGACCGCGCCGGTGCGGGTGAGGCCATTGCCCGCACCATTCGCCCGGGCAATCCCAAAGTCGGCGACCTTGACCTGATCGTCGGGGGTAATCAGCACGTTGCCGGGTTTCACGTCGCGGTGGACAACGCCGGCGCGATGCGCGGCGGAGAGCGCCTTCGCAATGTCGGCGGCAATCCGTGCGGCGTGGTCCGGGTCCAACGTGCCCTGGTTGATGGCGTCGCGCAGTGTCCGCCCTTCGACGTACTCCATGACAATGAACGAGGTGGACTGTTCCTGACCCCAGTCGTAGACCGCAACGATCGCCGGATCGTTCAGGCTCGCAACGGCCTGCGCTTCAAGGCGGAATCGTTCGACGAACGCGGGATCGCGGGACAATTCGGCAGGCAAGACCTTGAGCGCGACCGCGCGGTCGAGCAAGGTGTCGCGAGCGAGGTAGACGTTGGCCATACCGCCGCGAGCGATTTCGCGTACGATTTCGTAGCGGTCGGCGTAGACAGTCGGATCAGCCATGGAGTGGATTGACGCTACCTGGACTTGCTGCGATTTCGGGGACGCGCTGGTTTACAGGCCCGGTCACTCGCTCACTGGGAGCGCATCAAGGGCGCAGGAGAAACTCGAGGACACTTTTGGCGATCGGCGCCGCGAGACGCCCACCAGTGGCGTCTCCGCCGGTGGTTCCGCCGTTCTCGACGAGGACCGCGATCGCATACTTCGGGGCCTCTGCCGGAGCAAAGGCCACGAACCACGCGTGGGGAAACGCACCTTCCACGGTCTGGGCCGTCCCGGTCTTGCCGGCCACCGTGATGCCGTCGATTTGTGCCGCCTTGCCGGTTCCGTCCTCCACGACCTGGACCATGAAATCGCGCATCGTCGCGGCCGTGGCGGCCGATGTTGCCCGAAGCCAGGATCTCTCCGGGATCGAGGAGAGCAGCTTGCCCTCGTCGTCGAGCACCTGAAGGCCCACGTGCGGGCGCATGATGACGCCACCGTTCGCAATGCCCGCAGCAACCAGCGCCATTTGCAACGGTGTGGTGAAGACGTCGCCTTGTCCGATCCCCGCTTCTGCGAAGAACGGTTTGTTGGTGTCGAAGGTTCCGGGTTGCGGACCAGTACTGGCCACGGAGCCCGGCGCGATGTCGAGCGGCGGTACGGAATAGACCCCGAACTTCCCCATGTGATCCGGGAACTGATCGGCGAGTTCGAGTCCCAGTTGCGCGAATGCGGTGTTGCACGATCGGACGAATACCTGGAGGAGATCTCCACCGCAGGAGCTGCCACCGAAGTTGAAGATCGGCTTCCCGGCCTGGGGTGGGGTCATCGACCGTTGGGCAGGGAAGTTACGTTCCAGTGTCGCGATTCCAGCATCGAGCGACGAGGTCAGGGTGACGATCTTGAACGTGGACCCGGGCGGATATATCTCCCGGTAGGCGCGCGGGAGTGCCGGATTCCCCGGGGTGTTGTTCAGGAGATCGAAGTATTGCCGGACGGCTTTGTGGTTGTGTTCAACCATCGGCGTTGGATCGAAGGTGGGGTTCGAGTACATCGCCACGATTCGCCCGGTGGCCGGTTCCATGACCACGACCGAGCCCTTCTGTTCGCCGAGCGCTTGCTTGGCCACGAGTTGGGCATCGACGCGCAGGCTCGTGATCAGGTTGCCCACGCGCTTGGTGCCGCGCAGGAAGTCGACGACGTCGCGAAGTCCGATACTGGTGCGACCCCGTCCGGACAGCACATCGCTGTAGGTCTGCTCGAGGCCGGTGGAGCCGAAGTCGATGGACTGATAGCCGACGATCTGGGAGACGAGATTCCCGAACGGATAGACGCGCTGTCGTTGGTATGTATCGCCGCTCGGAACGGATCGTGCGAGCACGCGCTCGTCGGCGCTGATGATCTTGCCGCGCGGCGAACGTAGGTCGCGCAAGAAGTCGCGCGGGTTGCGGGTGTCGTGGGCCAGTTGTTTGGCATCCACGACCTGGAGGTACGTGAGTTGACCAACGAGCAGGAGGAGCAAGGCGGTCACCGCGATGCCGACGCGCCGAATCCCCACACTCATGCGTGCACCGACTCGATGGCGTTCAAGCGTTGCTGGGCGTCGGCGGCGTGCTCTGCCTCGGCCGCGCTCTCATCCGAGATGCGGAGGAGCAACGCGAGAATCACGAAGTTCGCTACGAGCGATGAACCGCCGTAGGACACGAACGGGAGCGTGACCCCGGTGAGGGGGATCACGCGCGTGACGCCGCCGATGATGACGAAGGTCTGGACGCCCATGATGGTGGCGAGGCCGGCGGCGAAGAGCTGGGAGAAGGGGCGTGATGCTTGGATGGCGATGCGGTAGGCGCTTCCCACGAGCAGCATGAACGCGCCGATCACCGCGACCGTGCCGATCAGACCGAGTTCTTCCCCGATCGCGGCGAAAATGAAGTCCGAGGTGGCGATCGGGATCACGCCGGGGCTCCCGAGCCCGAGGCCCCGGCCCTCGAACCCGCCACTGCCGAACGCGAAGAGGCTCTGGGTGAGTTGGAACCCATCGCCCTGCGCATCGGCCCATGGATTGATCCAGGTACTCACGCGCTCTTGCACGTGTGCGAACGCCTGATACGAGATCGCGACTGCGCCGCCGAAGAGCGCGGCACCGGCGATGAGGTACGCGGAGCGCAGTGTTGCGATGTAGAGCATCGCGGCGAACACTGCGAAGAACAGGAGCGAGGATCCGAGGTCCTTCTGTTGCACCATGATCAGAATCGCGACGCCCCACGGCAGCAGGAGCGGACCGAGGTGCTTGGGGTCGGGGAGATGCAGGCGTCCGATGCGGCGACTCCCGGAGCTGAGCAGTTCGCGCTTTTCCACGAGGTACGCGGCGAAGAAGATGACCAGCAAGACCTTGGCGCCTTCGCCCGGTTGAATCGTGAGCCCGCCGATTCGGATCCAGAGCCGCGCGTTGTTGAGTTCGATGCCGAGGCCGGGAATCAGCGGTAGCAAGAGCGCCGCGACGCCAAGAAAGAGGAAGGTGTAGCGGTACCGCGCGAGCGAGCGGGTATTGCGCACGATGAACAGGGTGAGGACGAACGCGCCGACCCCAACGACGGCCCAGAGGGCTTGGGTCGGGGCGACGCGATCCTTGGCCTTGGCCACCAGGTCGAGGCGGGTGATCGTGACGAAGCCGATACCGAGGAGCAAGGCCGCGATCGGCAAGAGGGTTGCATCCGCGCGCGGTGCGAACCGGCGGACCGCGAGATGGGCGCAGAAAAACAGCGCGAACAGTCCGGCCAGAAATCCCCAGAGGTCCGCCGGGAGCGCCGGTCCCTTGGACAGTGCGAGGAGCACGTATCCGCCGCCGGTGATGAGCAGCGCGAGCGCGCCGAGGCTGAGCTCGCGCGTCCGGCGGAACCGACCGAGAGGAGAGAAGCCGGCGCTCACGGCGGCGTGGGCGATGTGGTGGAACTGGTTGAAATGTTGGTTGGCGCGGTGGTCGGGCTGGTGGTGCTGGAGGGGGTGCTCGGCGCGGGCTGCAGCGCCTGGCGGGCCCTCCCGACGTAAGCGAACACGGCAGCCTTGTCCGAGAACTCCTTGCGTTCCTCGACGCCCTGGCGGAAGTCGTCCGAGAGCCGCGCTTTCGCGAGACCAGTGCGCTCGACCACGCTCGGGTCCCAGAACATCACGCCCCCGGGTCGACCTTGGTAGATGACGACCTTTCCGCCGCTGAACGCCACGAAGTACGAGTGCTGTGCGTACCAACCGACGGCGCCGATGCCAACGCCAATGATCACGAGTATCGGCAGCGCAAACGCGATCGCACGCCACAGCCCGCGCCCGAAACGCCGCCGCGTTCTGGGTTCGCGAAACCGCTGGGTATCGCGCGGCGGTCGCCGCTTTGCGAGCGGATCGGCCGCCGCGTCCGCGGTCGAGTCCGACGGGAAGTCAGATGCGTCGAGGCTGGTGCCAACGGTGACCACGGTGACCAGTGCGGGCGCAACGACTTCGGCGCCCAGACCTTCAGAAGTTCCAGGGCTGGGATCCGATTCGGGACCCTGAGCCGCCGGCGGGGTAGGTGTTCGTCCGGTGATGGCGGCGGCGAGGGAACTGGGGAGAGGGTCGATTCCGTCGGCTTGCGCATCGAGCACCACGACGGTGATGTTGTCGTCACCGCCCGCGGCGTTGGCGGCGTCGACGAGCGCGTTGGCAGCCGCCGTGGGGTCTGCTTCACGGCGAAGAATGTCGGCGATCGGGCCGGTCCGCACCATCGAGGTCAGCCCGTCGGAACACAACATCACTCGGTCGTTGGGATGCAAGACGAGCGAAAAGACATCCACGTCCACACTCGAATCAACACCGAGCGCTCGGGTGATGATCGAACGTTGCGGATGGACCTTCGCCTGTTCCTCGGTGAGGCGGCCCGTGCGGATCAACTCCTCCACCAAGGTGTGATCGACGGTGACTTGTTGGAGGGTTTCGCCGCGCAACAGATACGCCCGAGAATCACCCACCTGCGCGACGGTGAGGGTGGTGCCATCGGACCAGGCCGCGGTCACGGTGGTGCCCATCCCCGCCAGCTCGGGATCAGCCGTTGCCTTGTCCCACACCGCAGTGTTCGCGCGGCCGACGGCGTCGCCCACGGCGATTCCTTCGGCCATCGCGAGTTGGAGACCCTCCAAGGCCGTCGCGCTGGCGACCTCGCCCGCACGATGGCCGCCCATGCCGTCGGCGATGGCGAACAACTGAATCCGACGATCAACGAGGTAGGAGTCCTCGTTGCCCTCGCGTACTTGCCCGGTGTCGGTGGCCGCACCCGAAACGATTTTCATCGCACGAGTTCCATGACGGTGTGGCCGAACGTGACGCGATCGCCGCGGCGCAGGCGCAGCGGATCGGTGACGGCTTCGCCGTTGAGCAAGGTCCCATTGGTGGAGCCGAGATCCTCCACGTAGGGATCGCCACCGCGGGTGAACAGCCGTGCGTGGACCTGAGACACGAAGGTGTCGTCGGTGAGGACGACCGCGCAACCGGGGCCGCGTCCCACGGTGAGCTCGTCGCCGAGGGAGAAGGTCTCGCCCGCAAGGGCCGGCGGATCGATGATCACAAGTTCCCAGGAGCGACCACCGCGCTCCCGCTTCCCCGAAGTGGTTCCAGGGGCAACGGTGGACGCGACCACGGCGGCGGGAACGGGAATCTTGGCGGGCCTGAGTTCGGTGGCGACGGTGCGCACGATGCGAAACAGAAACAGGTAGACGAGCGCGAGGAAACAGAACTTCAGGACGATGAGTACGCCTTCAGACACGCAATGTCCCCGGCGCTACGAGGCTTCGAATCGGATGGCGACGGCCGCAACGCCGATCAGGTCGCCGTCGGTGAGCAGCTGCTCGCTGATCTTGGTGCCGTTGACCGTGGTCCCATTCAGTGAGCCGAGGTCCACCAGGCGGTAGCCGTCGGGCTCCGGGCGGATCTCGCAGTGGCGGCGCGACGACAGGGCGTCATCGATCTTGAGGTCACATTCCGGGAGCCGTCCGATCGAGAAGATCGCCTCGGTGAGCGGCAGGCGTTGACCATCGGTGAGCACGAGGGCGCCGACCCGGCCGCCGTCGCCTTCTTTAAGGCCGGCTTCCACCTCGAGGTCGCCTTTGCGCAGGTTCGGGTCCTCCACGAGCCGCACGGTGACGGGTCCGATGAAGTGGTACCCCTCGGCACGGGCATGGTCGCGGGCCTCGGTTTGGAGTTCGGTCTCCAGCACGTCGGCGTAGTCATCGAAGCGCAGTGCGTCTTCGGTACAGAGCACGACGGTGAAATCGTTGGGGACCACGGTGCCGTGGACGCCAAGTGTTCGGCGGGCATCCATCTCGCGCAGGAGCCGCCGAGCGACTTCCACGGGCTGAAGCCCACTGCGGAAGGCTTTCCCGAACGCGCCTTCCACGAGTCGTTCGAGCCGACGCTCGAAACCCTGCACTCCCATCTGTTCGAGTGTACGGCCCGGGCTCCCGCGAACGATGCCGCTCGGAACACTCGATTGGCGCGCTCGATCGGGCCAGTCGATGCGCCCGATGTGGACGCGGCGCGGGTCGGCTGCTTGGGCTGGGCTCTGGGGTGCCTTGCTAACCTCGGTCCTCCACTCGGGCGAGTGGCGGAATTGGCAGACGCGCAGGCTTCAGGTGCCTGTGTCCGAAAGGATGTGGGGGTTCAAGTCCCCCCTCGCCCACTGAGATGATCTGCGTCACGGTCGCGATTCGCAGGATTGCCGAAGGCCATTCCGACGGGTCGCGGGGGTGGTCGTAGGACCAAGGTCCAATAGCAGAGGCAAAGAACCTGTCGTACGGTGACGCTGTCGGCGGATTTTCTCGCGCGGCGATACCTCTCTGGAGCACCCATGCGTCGAACCATTGCCGTCGTATTCGGATTAATGCTGACGATTGGGACGTCGATAGCGGTATCGCCGGCTCCGGCGTCCGCAGCCCCGACGCAGGAAGGCAAGGAGTGGCGGGAGCTCATCGACACGGTCGGGCTCAGCCGAGCGGCGATCGCGACGGTCTGTCCCACCGACGGCGTCACGCCGTGCAACGGCACCGTTGGCGGTAAGAACCTCACCGGTTGGGTATGGGCGACCGCGCCGCAGGTCCTCGGCTTGATGGACGCCTACTCCCCGGGTTTGGCAACGCTCGAGCCGCCAGCGGTCTACGGCATCTCGGGTTTCTTCGCCAGTTCAAACTTCTTTGGCGCCATGCGCCCCACTGGGTACATCGCCCTCACCTACTTCTCGAGTGAGTGGGCCTACGGATGGACGGCTTCCCTCGACCCCGACGGTCTGCCGATCGGCGGGTTCGCGACCAACTCACACTCAGGCACCGGGACGACCGCGGACGGGAGCTTCGGACTGGGTTCCCGGGCGGATGGCGCCGACAATGCCACCGGCGTCTTCTTGTGGCGCACCGCTGGCCTCGACTACACGCCGCCGGTTGTCGCGCCGTCGGTGTACGGCACCCTGGGTTCGAGCGGCTGGTATCGCTCGAACGTCTCGATCTCGTGGTCGGTTGTTGATCCGGAATCGGCGATCCTGACGCGCGTCGGTTGCGCCAACGCGACGCTGTCGACCAACACGGTGGGCCGCACCTACACGTGCACCGCTACCTCGGCCGGGCTCGGCGGTCCCACAACGAAGTCGGTGACCGTGAAGCGCGACGTCGGGCTGCCCACGATCACGTGCGGTGTCACCCCAACGTTCACCCTCACGCAGTATCCGGCGTACGTGAGTGGGACGGTGAACGACGCGATTTCTGGTCCGGCGTCGCCTTCGGTGACGGGGCTGGTCAACACCTCGACCCTGGGATTGCAATACGCCAGCTTGGTTGCCTTCGACCGTGCAGGGAATCAGCGCACGAAACAATGCCCGTACAAGGTCGTGACCACCACGTGTCAGGGCAAAGCCGTCACGATCATGGGAACCGCGGCAAGCGAAACCATCAACGGCACCTCGGGCAACGACGTGATCCATGGCCTCTACGGGCACGACAGGATCAACGGCCTCGGCGGCAACGACACGATCTGCGGTGGCGACGGCTGGGACACCATCTCGGGTGACGACGGCCTTGATCTCGTCGATGGCGGTCCCGGCAACGACGATATCTACGGTGGATACGACGACGACGACCTCAACGGTGGCGCAGATTACGACTCGATCGACGGCGAAGACGGCCGCGACCGTTGCACGAGCGGCGAGGCCCGCATGAGTAGCTGCTCGTATATCTACTGAACCGACACCGAGGACGAACCCCCCGGTCCTTGCAGAATCGCTTTGCCATAGCGTGGGCGAGATGAGGTTCAGATCGTGAGCGAGTTTTCGGCCGCCGCGCTCCGAGTAGAGGCGGGCGCGGATGCCGGTGAGGAAGCTCGCGCACTGGTTGCGCAGTTGACCGATGACGAGGCTCTCGACCTGCTCGACGGTGACACGCCGTTCTGGCCGGGGATCACCGATATGACGAGTGGTGGGTACTACGCCCATGCTTGGCCGGCGGCGAGGAATGCTCGCCTCGGGATCCCCGGGATTGCGTTCACCGACGGGCCTCGCGGGGTCGTGATCGGGAACGCCACGTGCTTCCCCGTTGCCATGGCGCGTGCCGCCACCTTCGACCTCGAGTTGGAGGAGGCGATCGGCGAGGTCATCGGGCTCGAGGCGCGCGCCTCGGGTGCCACCTACTTCGGTGGTGTATGCGTGAATTTGTTGCGCCATCCCGCGTGGGGCCGCGCGCAGGAGACCTATGGCGAAGACCCATACCAGCTCGGCGAGTTCGGCGCCGCGCTCACGCGAGGGGTGCAGCAGCATGTGCTCGCGTGTGTGAAGCACTTCGCGTGTAACTCGATGGAGAACGCCAGGTTCTCCGTCGACACCAGCGCCGATCCTCGCGCGCTGCACGAGGTCTACCTCCCGCACTTTCGCCGGGTGGTGGAGGAGGGAGTCGCGAGCGTGATGAGCGCGTACAACTCGTTGAACGGCGAGTGGTGTGGCGAGTCTCCGGCGCTGCTCACTGCGATCCTGCGCGACGAGTGGGGCTTCGAGGGGTTCGTGATCACGGATTTCATCTTCGGGCTGCGCGACCCGGTGGCATCGGTGCGCGCGGGTCTCGACGTGGAGATGCCCTTCGCGCAACAACGCGCCCAGACCCTGCCCGACGCACTCGCGGCAGGGGTGCTCACCCGCGCGGAGGTCGACGTCTCCGCCGTACGCGTCATCGCAACGTTGTTGCAGTTCGCGGGTCGTCTCCTCGGCGAGCCTCCACCCGTTGTTGGGTTAGCGGCCCCGGCCCATCGCGCGCTCGCGCGGCGTGGCGCGGCGGCATCGATCGTGCTGCTCACGAACCGCGAGGAGCTGTTGCCGCTCTCTCCGTCGGAGATCTCGGACATCGCAGTGGTCGGGCGGTTGGCTGCAACTCCGAACTTGGGTGACGGCGGATCCTCCGCGGTGCATCCACCGAGCGTCGTGACTCCCCTGGATGGGATCCGGGCTGCGTTCCCCCACGCGGCGGTGACCTACGCCGAACGCGAGGTTGATCCGCTGGTGATTGCGGCCGCAGATGTTGCGGTCGTGGTCGTTGGCTATACCAAAGCCGACGAGGGTGAGTACGTGGACCCGCAGACCTCGGGGTCGTTGTTCCATCTCTTCCCGCCCATGGACCATCCGACGCTCGGCCGCGATGCGCCGATGCCAGAGATGCCGTTCTCGCCGCCGGCGCTCCCGCTCGCCCGAGACGATGCCGTCATGGCCACCGGCGGCGATCGTCGCTCACTTCGACTGCACGCCGAGGATGAAGATCTCATCCGGACGGTCGCCGCTCTGAATCCGCGCACCGTGGTGGTGGTGATGAGCGGTTCGGCGGTGGTGATGCCGTGGATCGATGCGCCGGCTGCCACGTTGATGCTCTGGTATCCCGGTATGGAAGGCGGGCATGCGCTCGCCGATGTCCTCACCGGCGCAGTGGTCCCGAGCGGCCGGCTCCCATTCGCGATCCCCCACGATGAGGCTGACCTCGTCCACTTCGATCCGGACGCGACGGCGGAGACGTACGGCCTCTTTCATGGCCAATGGCACCTGGATCGAAATGGCACGCCCGCCGCGTTCCCGTTCGGCTTCGGACTCAGCACCACGGAGTTCGAAATCCGCGCGGTGGAGGTTGAGCCCGACGGGTCGGCGGTGCTGGTGCGCGTCGCCAACGTGGGGAGTCGCGACGGTGCAACCGTGCTGCAGGTCTATGCGGGGTATGAGACCTCGGCCTACGAGCGGCCGCGCTCGCGGCTCGTGGGCTTCACTCTTCGACACCTGACCGTGAGGGAAGCCGCGAGCTGCTCCGTGCCGATTGATCTGCGAATGCTCGACGTACGGCTCGACGAGCGGATGGTCCGCGAGCCGGGCACGATCACCCTGCGGGCCGCGTTCCACGCGGGCGACCCGGGGCTCACGACACCGCTCGAGGTCGGTTAGCGGCGAACGCGGACCAGGCCTTCTTGGGCGATGGTCGCAACGTGCACACCGTCCTGCGTGAAGACGCGGGCGATGGCCATGCCGCGCGCGTTGGCCACTCCGTGGCCCGAGAGCGCAAAGAGCAACCAGTCAGTGGCGCGCACGGGCCGGTGAAACCAGATCGCGTGGTCGAGGCTGGCGCACATCAGGGAGTCCCACTGCCCGCCCAGCGGGTGGGGCATGACGGCGACCCCGAGGAGGTCTTCGTCGGACTCGTATGCGAGCGCGCAGGCGTGGACCATGGGGTCGTCGCCCAGATCTTCGGGCACTCGCATCCACGTGACCTGTTCGGGGATTGGCTCGCGTTGTGACCGGACGATCTTGTGGTCGAACAGCAAGTCGGTGTCCGCGTCCGGCACCGTTTCCGGCGGGGCGACGTTCTCGGGCGGACGAATCGCTTGCTCGTCGTCACCGTCCTCGGATGCCTGAAAGCTCGCGATCAGGTTCAAGATTGCGCCGCCCGCTTGGTAGGCAACCACCTGGCGGGTGGTGAACGAACGACCGTCGCGCACGCGGTCAACCTCGTACAGCACGGGCTCGCGTTCGTCACCGGCGCGCACGAAGTAGGCGTGCAACGAGTGAACGCGGTGCGGAGCATCGATGGTGAGACCCGCGGCGCGCAGCGCTTGGGCTACCACCTGTCCGCCGTAGATGCGCGGCCAGCCCAAGTGGGGACCCGCGCCGAGAAATGCATCCGGCTTCACGCGCTCGAGCTCTAACAACGAGGCCAGATCGTTGACGGGGTGAATCAGCACACTCACGTGTCGCTCACGTTCTGTCGCTCACCGGTTGGCGGTCATGGATTGATCTGCTCGGCGATGAGTTCGGCGTAGCGGATTTGGCCGTCGGCGTTCACGTGGGTGCCGTCCTCGTAGAGCCACTCGGGATGGTTCGACACCTCGCCGTTCCAGTTGATCAAGATGGCATTGCCGAACTGCGGTACCCACCGCTGGATGACGTCATTGTCGCCGGCTTCCCACGACCGCGGCACCTTCACGTTGAGAAAGATGACCCGCTCGCGATCAGCGAGCAGCGGTTTGAGTGCTTCCATGTGTGCATCCACAATCCGGCCGTTCGTTCCCAGATGTACCACGACGACTGGACTGAGCTGACCCGCATCCTTGAGCAGGCGAATGAGGTCGATGGAGCTTCCGAACTGGCGGCTCGTTACCGCATCGACGCGAATACCGGGGATCTTCTGCTCCAGCGCGCCTTTCGAGCCGAGCATGACGGAGTCGCCGACGGCCGTGACCTGCGGCGGTGGCGCCGGGACCGTGGGCGCGGGAGTCGGTGCCCCGGGAGGCGTGGTGGTTGTGGTGGTCGTGGTGCTCGATGCCGCAGAGTTGAGGAACTGCAGGCCCGACTGGATGCGCGCCGGTTGCCCTGACGCGAGGCCCACCATGGCGAGTGACCCGGCGATCGTGACCGCGCCGCCAAGGGCGACAGTGCGCTGCCACATGAACGTGCGGTCTTCGCCGGTGGCGCGGCGCAGGCTGGCGAACCAGCGGCCGATTCCGCCGTGGCGTATTGGTTCCTCCACGAATCGATACGAGAGTTCGGCCGCCCCGAGCGTGAGGGCGAGGCGCAGTGTGAGGTTCGCTGAACCGGTGAGCGAGATGTCATGACCCGGCCGCGTGATCATGAAGATGGGCCAATGCCAGAGATAGATGCCGTATGAGCGTTCGCCGATCCACCGCAACGGCTGTTGGGCGAGGATCACCGTCCCGATGCGCGACGCCGGATGTACCGCGGTCGCGATGACGACGGCCGCGAGGATGGCCACGCCCAAGAAGCCACCGCGGAAGAGCACGTTGGATTGGAAATGCGCGGTGACGAAGATGACCGCCAGAAGTGCAAGCGCGGTGCCGCCGACGGCGTCGAGCGCGATGCGCCCTTCACGAGGGATTTTTGGTGACAGTCGCCATGGTGACCACACCATCGCGAGTGCTGCGCCCACGAGCATCGTGAAGATGCGGGTGTCGCTTCCGAAGTACACCCGGGACGGTTCCGTGATCGCGAAGTCGTGCGGGAACGCGAGGACGAGCATCGTGGTGAACGATGCAACGATTCCCACGCAGGTTGTGATCAGCATCGGAGCTCGGCGGCCGTTCCAGAGCTTCAGCATGCCGAACAGGAGAACGGGCCAGAGCAGGTAGAACTGCTCCTCGACCGCAAGCGACCACAGGTGGCGCAGCAATGGCGGGCGGCCTTGCGCCGCGATGTACGACTGGTGCTGGAAGATCTGCCACCAGTTGCTCACGTACCCGAGCGCGGCCACTACATCCCCGCGCAATGATCGAATCTCGTCGGGTAAGAAGATGACGGTGAAGAGCGAGACGCACCCGAGGAGCAGGAACAACGCAGGCAGCAAGCGGCGAGCCCGGCGTAGGTAGAACTGGCCGAGGCCGATCTCGCCGTGGTTTCGATGTTCGGCGAGGAGTAGCGATGTGATGAGGTAACCGCTGATGACGAAGAACACGTCGACGCCGAGGAAGCCACCCGGCATCCAGCTCACCTCGGCGTGATACAGCAGCACCGCCGAGACGCTGAGGGCGCGCAGTCCGTCGAGTCCGGGCACGTACCGCAGCCGAGTACTCGCGACGGGACCAGTTCCGAGCGGACGCGTTGGAAGCGCGTCGTCGGCGTCCAGGCGCGCCGAGGAACCGGGGGGAACCGTCTGCATTGCCCGTATTCTCCCTCACGGCACCCCCCTTGGTGTGATCAATGCGCGATCGCGCCCGATCTGCACCTTCAACCCGTTCGCGGAATGCAATCGGCCGCCCCCTCCCCGATGCCCTCTACGATCCGCGGATGCAGACTGCGGGATACCAACCCGTCGTTGACACGATTCGTGAACTCGTGACGGCGGAACCGGGCGAGGTCGTGATTGTTGGCCTGGCGGGTCCGGTGTGCGTGGGCAAGACCACGACCGCCGAGCGATTGGCCCAACGCCTCGAACCGATCGCCTCCGAGGTGGTCACGACCGACGGGTTCCTGCTGCCCGCCGCGGAGCTCGATCGCCGGGGACTCACGATGCGCAAGGGATTCCCCGAGTCATACGACGTGGCTGGGATCCGCAGGTTTCTCGCGGCGATCAGGAATGGCGCCGAAGGGGTGCAAGTGCCGATCTACTC
Organism: Acidimicrobiia bacterium; assembly: GCA_031430375.1. GTDB lineage: Bacteria > Actinomycetota > Acidimicrobiia > IMCC26256 > JAENVU01 > JAENVU01. Next base: position 34,249 of record JANPBJ010000032.1, on the reverse strand, counting down.
GCATGAGGTGTACGACGTGCTCCCCGGAGCGGGTCGACGGCTCGGGGACGCCTCGGTGGTGATTGTGGAGGGGGTCAACGCGCTGCGGTTCGGTGATCAGCTCGACGTGGCGGTGTACATCGATGCCCCGGAACCGGTGATCGAAGCGTGGTACGTGGAGCGGTTTCTGCACCTCTGCGCCGTGGCGGAGCCGGACACGTTCTACGCGAACTTCGCAGGACTTGATGATCGCGGTCGACGCGCGATGGCGGAACAGGTGTGGTCGGCGGTGAATCGGGTGAACCTCGAGGAGTTCATCGAGCCAACGCGTGCCTTGGCCGGGATCGTGATCGAGAAGGGCCCGAACCACGACGTGACGCGGGTGCGGTTCGCCGATTCCTGGGCGAGAACCTCCCGAGCGTGAACGCCCTCACGAACCCGGGGCGAACCCGGACGGCCCGGGTCATCACCTGGCAGCGTGGCGCGGCCATTGAACTCCGAGCCGGGAACACCACCGCGATCGTGGTGCCCGAACTCGGAATGTTGATTGCATCGTTCGTGGTTGACGGCACCGAGTTCGTTGCACGCCCCGGAGGGTTGGGGGCGTACCGCGCCGGTCACACCACCGCGATTCCGTTGTTGTACCCGTGGGCCAACCGCTTGGCGCGCGGGTCCTATCGCGCGGCCGGCTCCGATGTCTCACTCCGCGGTCTCACGCTGCACCGAGATGGGAACGGGCTCCCGATTCACGGCACGATGACGGCTCGGCCCGAGTGGGAGATCACCGCCCTGGGTCGTGCGGGCCTGGGCGCCCACTTTGCTTTCGATTCCCATCCCGACCTGCTCGCGTCCTTCCCGTTCCCGCACGAGCTGTCGGTGAGGGTGAAGGTGATGCCCGGACGGCTGCGGGTCGTCACCGACGTTCACGCGTCCGCGGGTGTTGCCGTGCCAGTGGCGTTTGGGTGGCATCCCTATTGGCGCGTACCGGGGGGCCGCGACTCGTGGAGCCTGGCGCTGCCCGCCGCCGCCCATCTCGGACTCAACGGGCGAGGAATCCCGACGGGGCGCGAATCCAACGAGCCCGCCAACGACATGCTGCTGGCAGGTCGGGAGCTCGATGATCTGTACCGGAGAACGGGGACGCGGTCGATGTCGTTGACGGGCGGCGGTCGGAAACTCAGTGTGCGTTTCGACGCCGGCTATCCGTACCTCCAGGTGTACGCCCCGGCCGCGGCTGAGTTCTGTTGTCTCGAACCGATGACCGCGCCCACCAACGGGCTCGTGACGGGCCACCATCGCAGTGTGCGGCCCGGCGCAATGTATTCCGCCGCCTTTACGGCAACCGTCGCCCACCCGCACGCTCGGCCGTAGGCAGCGGTGGAGCGCGGGCGAACTCGGCGCATTGCCCTCGTTGGTCCGATCGAACTGCGGGCGACGCTGCGCCCATTGGGACGCGGTCCGTACGATCCGTGTATCGCCTTCGGGGACCCCGACGGGCATGATGTCTGGCGGGCCACGAACACTCCGGACGGGCCGGGGACTCAACACCTCGCCGCCGTGGGCGGTCAGGTAGAAGTGGAGGCCTTTGGTCCCGGTGCCGACTGGTTGCTCGAGCATTCGCCGGCGCTCGTAGGGGCACTTGATCGAGGCGAGGAGTTCGTGCCGAGCGATCACCGCATCGCGAGCCTGCATCGCCGCTATTCGGGGTTGCGTATGACCGCGGCCGGAAACGCGGTTGAGCTGTTGGTGCCGACCGTGCTCGAACAGAAGGTCACGTCGATCGAGGCGCACCGCTCCTATGGATGCCTTGTACGGGCACACGGAACGCCCGCGCCGGGGCCGGGCGGGCTGCTCGTTCCACCTACCCCGGCTGAGCTCGCAGTGTTGCCGTCCTTCGCTTGGCACGCGTGTGGGGTGGAACGACGCCGCGCCGAGACCATCCGAGAAGTGTGTCGGCGTGCGGCGGCAATCGAGCGAGTTGCGGCCCGGGGCAGCGATGAGTTCCAGGCGCGGGTCGCGAGCATGGCCGGTATCGGGGTGTGGACCGCAACGTCGGTGGCGCAGCTGGCGTTCGGCGATCCCGACGCACTCGTGATTGGCGACTACCACCTGCCCGCGTTCGTCGCGTGGAACCTGGTCGGTGACCGAGAAGCCGACGACGCTCGGATGATCGAGCTGTTGGAGCCGTTCCGACCGCATCGAGCCCGTGTGGTTGCGCTGCTCGGCCGGGAGGGCGCGCATCCACCGCGGCGCGCACCCAAGCGCGCGCTGCGCGACATTCGCCGCATCTGAGAGCCCCGTCGATCGGTGAGTGACCGGGCAAAGGCCCCGGTTTCTTGGGCTGCCACCACTACGATGCGGCGTCGTGTCACCTGTTGCATTCTTCGGACCCGCGGGGACCTTCGCCGAGGAAGCACTCCTCACCCAGCCCGATCTGGCGGCTGGCGCGCGGGTGCCGATCGCGTCGATCCCGGACGTCATCGCCGCGGTGGAAGCCGCCGAATATGAGCTGGGCCTCGTGCCGATCGAGAACTCGATCGAGGGCTCCGTGTCGGTCACGCTCGACACGCTGGCCTTCGAGAGTGAGTTGTTGATCCAACGCGAGATCGATCTCCCGATCTCGATGGGGCTGTTCGTCAAGCCGGGAACGAAGCTCAGCGACATTCGTCAGGTGCTGTCGTTCCCGATCGCCGCGGCCCAGTGCCGCAGCTACCTTCGGCGCAAGCTCCCGGACGCGACGTTCGTGGCGGCGAACTCGACTGCCGATGCGGCAGCAACGGTGGCGAGATCGAAGCGGGCCGACCAAGCGGCCATCGGAAACGAACTTGCGGCGCGTCTCCATGGGCTGAAGGTGCTCGCGCATGACATCGAGGATCACCCGGAGAATCAAACGCGGTTCGTTGTCGTCGGGCGCGGCATCCCCGCGCGAACCGGGCACGACCGGACCACGATCATTTGTTTTCAGCGCGCCGACCGGCCGGGTTCCTTGCTCGCGATGCTCCAGGAGTTCGCGGCGCGTCGGATCAACCTCACCAAGCTCGAATCGCGACCCACCAAGAAGAGCTTGGGCGACTACTGCTTCTTTATCGACTTCGAAGGCCACATCGACGACGAGCTCGTGGCGGATTGTCTGCGGACACTCGCGGCCAAGGTGGCCCACGTGAAGTATCTCGGCTCGTACCCCGTGGCCGGGCTCGACGGCCCCTCGCGCCGGTCAGCCGCCACGAAGGTGTGGCGCGATGCCGATACGTGGATGGCGGGCCTGCGCGCGCAGGTCCGAGAGGCGTAGATCGTCATGATCGATATCAAGCGTCTGCGCGATGAGCCGGACTTCCGTGCGGGGGTTGAACGCAAGCGGGTGCGCACCGGACTGATCGATGAGGTCGTCGCGGCCGACGACGCGCGTCGGACGTTGCTCACCGAGGTCGAGGAACTCCGCGCCCGGCAGAACGCGGCCTCGAAAGCCATAGGGAAGGCAACGCCGGATGAGCGGCCGGCGCAGATCGCGGCCGCGGGAGTTCTCAAGGAAGCGCTCACCGCGCGCGAGCCCGATCTCGCCGCGATGGAAGCTCAGGTGCGCGCGCTCGCGCTCGAGGTGCCCAACCCGGCCGACGCGTCGGCGCCCGACGGTGGCGAGGACGACGGCGAGGTGCTGCGCACGGTGGGCGAGGAGACGACTCCTCCCCCACTGGATCACGCCGCGTTCGCGGAGTCGATGGGATGGGTGGACGCCGAACGTGGGGTTGAGGTTGCCGGCTCGCGGTTTGCGTACGTGCTGGGCGAAGCGGTGTTGCTCGAGTTTGCGCTCGTCCAGTGGGTGCTCGGACTGCTTGTTGCCGAAGGTTTCGTTCCCGTGGTCCCGCCGGTGTTGGTACGCGAGCATGTGATGGAAGAGGCAGGTTTCTTCCCCACGGATCGCGGCCAGGTGTACGACCTCCCCGATGACGAGTTGTTCCTGGTGGGCACGAGCGAGGTCCCGCTCTCGGCGCTGCACCGCGGCGACCTGCTCGATCGCGAGATGTTGCCCAAGCGCTACGCCGGTTTTTCCACCAACTTCCGTCGAGAAGCCGGGACCTACGGGAAGGACACGCGCGGAATTTTCCGCGTGCACCAGTTAGACAAGGTTGAGATGTTCGCGTTCGTCGCGCCGGACCAATCCGATGCTGAACACGAGCGGATTCTCGCCATCGAGGAGCGGATCATCGGCGGCCTCGGCTTGCCGTACCGCGTGGTGAACATCGCCACCGGCGATCTCGGCGCGGCCGCGGCGAAGAAGTACGACATCGAGGTGTGGCTTCCCTCGGAAGGCCGCTATCGCGAAGCCACGAGCGCGTCGAACTACCGCGACTTTTCCGCCCGTCGGTTGCGGACCCGAGTCCGCACTGATGCCGGAACCGAGTTGGTGCACACCCTCAACGGGACCGCGTGTGCGATCAGCCGCACGCTCGTCTACCTCTTCGAGCACTATCAACAAGCCGACGGTTCGTTCGCCGTCCCCGATGTGCTGCAACCCACCGCCGGGTTCGACACGATCCCCGCGCGCTGAACCCACTGGAGTCCTCGGGGTCGAGGGGTACGCTGCTCCGGTGGCTGGCCTCGGAATGAACGATCCCTGTTGGTGTGGGAGTGGGGTCAAATACAAGAAGTGCCACCGACCCAAGGATCAACCGGTTCGCGCTGGAACCGTCGGGCCGTGGCGTGAAGTCCCGGATCACATCGTGGCTCCGCCGTACCGGGAGACCGACGGTTGGCCGCAAGGGCGTGAAGAACCGCTGGTGAAGCCGCCGGAAGTCATCGCCGCGATGCACGGGGCGGGTCTCGCCGCCGGTGAGGTGCTGGATCAGGTTGGCGCGGCCGTCGCCCCTGGAGTGACCACCGATTTCCTCGACGGTGTTGCGCACGACGCCTATATCGAACGCGGCGGTTACCCGAGCACGCTTGGCTATAAGGGCTACGAGAAGTCGGTCTGCACGTCGGTCAACGAAGTGATCTGCCACGGCATCCCGGATGATCGTGCGCTACGCGACGGCGACATCGTCAACGTCGACGTCACGATCTTTCTCGATGGCGTCCATGGCGATTGCAATGCCACGTTCGCGGTCGGCGAGATCGATCCGCGGTCAACGGAACTGATCCGTGTCACCAAGGAATGTCTCTACCGCGGTATCGATGCCGTCAAGCCGGGCGAACCGGTATGGGTGATCGGACGTGCCATTCAGCAACACGCCGAGGCGCATGGGTTCGGCGTGGTCCGGTCGTTCTGTGGTCATGCCATCGGACGCGAATTCCACGGCGCGCTTTCGATCCCGCATTACGAGGAACCGCTGGCCGACGTGGTGCTCGAGCCGGGGATGACGTTCACGTTCGAGCCGATGATCACGATGGGTTCACATCGGGAACGTGTGTGGTCCGATGGCTGGACCGCCGTCACGAGCGACGGCCTGCGCACCGCTCAGTTCGAGCACACACTCGTGGTGACCGATGACGGCGCCGAAATCCTCACCCCGTCCAAAGTGCTCCCCCTTTCGCCCTGACTCGCCTACTCGTGGGCGCGGGTCGGTAGCCTGGCGAGACTTCGGGAGGGGTGCCAGAGTGGACGAACGGGACGGTCTTGAAAACCGTTGAGCGCAAGCTCCGTGGGTTCGAATCCCACTCCCTCCGCCAAGTTGTCGATTCGACAACGTTTCCCCTTTGTCAGAGTGCTGCGCGCCCGTCCGGTCGGTCGCTGAGGGGATACACCTGTTTCGAACCCGGACCGCTTCGACGCTGATAAACGGTCCGACCGTGAGAGTCGCCGCGGAGCAACTTCGATAGTTCGTTGCGGCCCACAGCTCAGATGCTGCACCCAGCGTTCGCGTCCCCAATCAGCGGTTTCTCTCTGGGTTGCTGAAGGCTCAGCAGCAGTCGTCGACAGCGTCGCTGAGCCAGTGTTCGATGCCCTCTCGTCCGGCGATGTAGACGATGCCGAGTGCGGCGACCGGATCGGCCCACCACCATCCGAACAACGCGTTCAGCAACAGGCCGACGAGCACGATGGCGGAGAGCCAAACGCAGAGCATGGTCTCGGTGGCATCGGCTTCGACGGCTCGGCTACCCATCGCTCGACCGACCTCGCGCTTCGCTCGTGCCAGGAGCGGCATGACGACGAGAGACACGATGGTCAGCACGATCCCGACGACACTGACCTCGGGGTGTTCGCCTCCGATGAGCTTCCGCGCTGACTCGATCGCGATCCCGATCGAGAGCAGGAGGAACGTGCCGGCGATGAGTTTGACCGCGCGATGTTCCGCTGCCTCGGAAACGTGGGCATCGTGTCGCTCCTGAGCAAGTCGCCAACTGATCACGATCCCCGCGAACACCTCGACGAAGGAGTCGACGCCGAAGCCGATGAGCGCGATCGACCCGGCAACGGCACCCGAGGCGATCGCGACGATGCCCTCGGCACTGTTCCAACTTATCGTGATCCACGCGAGGCGTTGCCCGCGGCGAACAAGCTGCGGTTTCGTTAGCGGCGTCATCTGGCAGCGGTGGGCGTTGTGCCGTCGAGGACGGCGCGCAGGTCGTCTGGGATTGGCATTGCCTCGAACGCACTGACATTCGCGCGGCCGATGTTCCCGACTGGGTAGCGACGGAGCCACGACCCCGGCGCCGCAAGCGCCAATCTCAGGATCTGTCCGAAGGCTTCCTTCGCGTCGTGGTCTCGCACTCCACGTTCAAGCATCGCGAGGTGTGTCCGGACATGCGCACCAGCGAAGGGCTGACTCAATACGTGAGCACGCTCCAGGTGTGACCATTGCCGCGCCACGTCGCCTTCGCGCTCTGCGACACTTGCGGTCTCGATCTCGACGCGCCACGAAGTCATGACCCGAGCCGACTTCATGTCTGGGTCCTGGTCCGGCCGTCGCAGGTGTCGCAGTGGTCGGCGACCGCAACATTGCCGAGTTCGTGGAGAAGGTCAGCGAGGCGCTCGTCGGCGAGCTCGTAGCGGACGTTGCGACCCTCCCGGAGGGCGCTGACGAGCCCACAGCCGCGCAGACAGGTGAGGTGGTTCGAGACATTGGCCCTCGTGGTGCCGAGCCGCTCCGCGAGATCCGCCGGGTAACAAGCACCGTCTGCGATCAACAGCAGCATCTGCGTGCGAGTGGAATCACCCAGCGCCCGCCCAACTCGTTGTAGTGCGTTGAGTGTTGTCATGGTCCCTTGCACGAGGCTGTACTATACAGCGACCGCTGTACAGTTTCGGATCGACCTTCGCGACGCAGCACCGAGGAGATTCTCCGGTCGCCGTATCCACTCGATCGCGCTCGCAGCTACCGTGAAGTCGATGTTCGTCGACTTGGCGATGCTGTGGGTCGCTGGCGGCTGGCCAGCCATCGTCATCGTGATCGTTTGGTCGCAGAGCGCTGTCCGGCGCGATGTACGAGACGAGGCCCGTGAGGTGCGAGCGACACACCACAACGATTCCCGGGGTCGGTCGTAGACACCACCCTTGGCGTTGCACAATGGGTTCATGCTCCGCCTGCTGTTGATCGCCGTCGGGCTCCTTGTTGTGTCCTGGGCGCTGCTGGTTCTGTTGGCAGCACGACTGCCGGATGGCACGCTCAAGGAACTCGCCAGCTTCTTGCCGGACTGCGTGACGACGGTGCGTCGGTTGCGCTCCGATCCCCGAGTACCGAGGAGGGCCAAGCTCGTCGTCGCCTTTGCAGGCTTGTGGGTTCTGTCACCGATCGATCTGATACCTGAGTTCCTGCCGGTGATCGGGCCGCTCGATGACGTCGTGGTCGTGGCGTTGGCCTTCCGCTACGCCGCTCGACGAACCCCACCGGAAGTGCTGTACGAGGCCTGGCCCGGCAAACGATCGGTCATCGAACGGCTTCTTGGCGAACGGCGCGGGCGTTAGGGCAGCTGTCGGTCTCTATGATCCGCGTCACCCAGCTGTAGCGAACTCAAGGGGTCACGTGGGTTTCAACACAGGAGGACTGATGAGCAACCTCGCCACCACCCAACGCATCTACGAGGCATTCGGTATGGGAGACGTTCCGGCCATCCTCGAACTCGTCGCCGACGACGTGTCGTGGGAGCACTGGGACGACAATCGCGCCCAGAAGGCCGGCCTGCCGTCGATGCAAGCGCGCGTCGGCAAGAAGGGCGTGGCCGACTTCTTTGGCGTCGCGGCCACGATGGAGATCACCGACATCCAGGTGCTCAACATGACGGAGGGCAGCAACCAGGTAGCTGTGACGTTGATCATCGAGGCCGACGTACCGGGCGGCGGGCACTACCGCGACGAAGAGATCCACCTCTAGACCTTCAACGAGAAGGGCCAGGTGATCGCGCTCCGTCACTACACCGACACCGCGAAGCACATCGGTGCCTGGGGCCTGTAGCGACACCCACACAGCCCGCAAAATTCTGCTCTGCATCCGCGAAGTGGCGAGCATCCTGCGTCCCCTGATTGTTCCACCGTCGCTCCGGGCTACGCCGGACGCCGCATCGCGGGCTCGCCACTTCGGCGCCATGATCCTACCGATGGTAGGATCATGGCATGACTACAGAAAAGGTGTCCCTGACGCTCGATGAAGACCTGGTCGAGCGCGCGCGTACGGCCGTCGGAACGCGGAGTCTCTCGGGCTATGTCAACGAAGCGCTGCGTCGGCAGTTGCAACGCGACCGGCTCGTAGCATTCCTCGAGGCGGCCGACCGAAGGGTTGGGCCCGTTGCCGCCGAGGTGATGGAGGAGGTGCGACGCTCATGGCCCGAACGCGCCGCGAGACGCAAGCAGAGCGCCTGATCCTCGACTCCGGAGCGATCATTGCTCTCTCCCGCAGTGAGGAGCGAGCCCGCGCCTACCTCTGGCGAGCACTGGAGTTGGACGCCGACGTCGTCGTTCCGATCGTCGTCTTGGCCGAGACGCTCCGAGGCGGACCGAAGGACGCGCAGGTCAATCGCGTCCTGAAGGCGATCGGCGAGATCGAACCAACATCCGCTGCGACCGGACGGCTTGCGGGATCGCTGCTTGGGTCGACGGGCAAGGTCGACACGATCGACGCGATCGTCGTCGCGGAAGCGTTGACACGCGGAGGCGGAAGAATCCTCACGAGTGATCCCGATGACCTCGGCCAGCTCGCCGAAAGTCATCCATCGGTACGGATCGATCCGCTGGCATCTCCTTCGAAGCGACGCCGTCCAACCAGACGGTGAGCGCGGGGTTCGAAAATGATCCCACTCCCTCCGCAAATTCTTCGGTTCCACAACACCTTCAGTTGCCCCGGGGCTTCCTTATGGAACCAGGGATGTCGCTGAGAACCGGCTGCACTCTTTGCGCAGGATCATGGAGACGGCGAACAGCGCGGGACACGCGCAGCCGCGGAGAACTTTGCTCGCGGGTTAGTCGTGCGAGATCGCGGGGAAGTCGCCGAAGAAACCATCGATTCGTTCGATCAGACCGCGCGAATCGACGGTCGTGACGTCTATCCCTTCGACCGCGGTGTCGGGGTCGAGTTGCGCACACCATCGGTAGCGAAATCGCTGGTTGTGGCCGTCGATTCCCGAGGTGAGTTGATACGTAGACCGCGGGAACGTCGTGCGGAATTCACGGATCATCGCGTCGATCTCGTCGACGCCACGACAGATATGTGCCGGATCGACAAAGAGGCAGTCGGCGGTCAGGGATGCTTCGAGCATCGGCCGTATCGCCGCAGTGTCCGGCTCGTTCCATGCGCTGCGGTACGTGAACAGGCTCTCCGGGAGATCAATCACAGCGCGCGACGCTAGCTGTGTCGACTGGGAGGAACTTTTAGCATCCCGCTGCGGACGAGTTTGCCGGGAAGGGCCGTCGTGGCCGCGCCACGCTCGTACGTGATTTCACCGCGCGCATGGAGGGCGCGATGCGACCACGGTCGCTGTCCGTACGCGGCCGCAGTGTCGGCGGTCTGCGCCTTGATCGCCGATTCCAGGGAGACGCGTGGCCCGCGCGTTCGATCGCGAACCCAGTGCGTGAGCAACGTCGTGGGGAAACTCGCGTCGCGGATCGTCCCAACGTGGGCGCCGCTGTCAGCCAATCCGATGATCGTGTTCGGATGTTCGAGTAGGTGTCGCTGCGCTTCGAGATCGCCGTCGTCGTAGTTGAAAAGTGGGTAATAGATGAGGCCTGTACCTTCGCGGGCGAGGAGGATGTCGCACATCAGGTCCACTGGATGTCGACCCGAAACCTGCGCGAGAGCGGCGTTCGAGCAGGTCGAGGTAGTCGGTGAAGCTCTCCCATTCCCACGACAGCCCTCCCTCAGCGCGGCGCCGGGGATGTCTTCGACGCCTTCCATCCAGGGCGATGAGTTCGGCGTGGTCTTGGGCGCGAACGGGTGCGAAACCGACACCGCAGTTGCCCATCACAACGGTGGTCACGCCGTGCCACGATGAAGGCGTCAAGCGCTCGTCCCAAGTGGCCTGACCGACCTCGGTGATGCTGCCCGCGTTGATAGCTATGTCGTCCGTGAACCCAGGGTTACCGGAACCGTCGACGACCGTCCCGCCGCGGATCACCCTGTCGTGCATGTCATGCCCTTCTGGCCAAGGTCATCCGACCACCACAATCGCCTCGCTGCGAGGATCGCAGATCACGTTTCGTCAGGCGTGGCCTGTCGGGAGTCGAGCCCTTCGCAATCAGCGACGTCCCCACCTTGTTCCGCAGACGCGTTGCGATGGAGCACGGCCGCGGTTGGCGTGACACGGACTTTCAGTTCGTTCACCACCGTCTCGCCGTCGACTATCAACGAGAACCCGCCCGGTAGGTGCGGAGGCCACAGCAAGCACACGTTCCGTCGAGCGGACGAGTTCATCGCCGTCGTGCGTCCCACGTCGCAAGTGAACGCCGATCCGTCGAAGGCGACCACGACGTGCGTTGTGTGCGGTACGAGGTCTGCGCCTGTCGTGATCAGGTAAGGCGCGTGCCCGTAGCGCGCCAACTGTTCGCGAAGACGTTCCACTTCCACGCGCATGCTCATGACGACCCGCTCGCTTTCTTCGGCTCGGACAGTATCTCGATCATTCGTTCGATGCGCCGTTCGCACGTTTCGAGGATTGGTGGCCGGAGACCTCTGAGGTCACCGGCAAAAAACGCGGGAACACGCGCCCGGATGCGCCCAGTTCGGGTTGCTCGTTGGCAATGGCGGCTTGACCCAATCCGGCCGCAACGGATGCGCGACGAGTTCGGCCTCCCCGGAGTCGAACCTCGCGCTCCCGCAGATCCCATGTCCGGTTTGCCCCCTCAACCTCGGGGCAACACCCGGCGATAGGTGGTCATGACTATCAACCCCGTACGCCGCATCGCAGTTCTGAGTGTCGCCCTCGTGGCCATTGCCGGTCTCGCCTCGTGCAGTAGCACCGAGACCAAGGCCAAGACCGACGTGAAGAAGGTCTCGAAGAGACTTCACGCCGACGTCGTGAGGGCCTATGACGACGCGAAGTCGGGTCTGGACAAGGCGGGCGACAAGATCGGCGACACCAGCCGCAGCGCGTATGACAAGTCGAAGAAGGACCTCGAATCACTCGGGGCGGATCTCGACGACGCCTATTCGAGGACCGGTCACGACGCCAAGCGCGCGTACCGCAAGATCCACCACCGTCTCGGTACCTTCGACCACGCAATCGACCGCCACCTGCACAACGGCCTCAAGGACTTCGAGGCCGGCGAAACCGACTCGTGGAGCGACATCAAGGACGGGTACCACCGCGTGAAGGACTCAATCGATCACGTGATCGACGACCTGACCTGAGGTTGGAAGCGTGCGTAGCCGTCGCAGGCAGGGAGCGAGTTCCGCTCCTCGCTTGCGGCCGCGGCGCGTGACCGCCCGTTCACCCAGTCGGCATTGTCGCCGTCGTAGTTCTCGGGTCGGCGAGTAGCCAATATCGGAACTCACGGCCCGAGAACGTGTGACCTTCCGATCGTTGGGTTGCACAATCCTGGACAGTGATCCTCGGACCGGAGATACTGGCCCGTTTCCACATCCACGGGTGAACTGGGGGACCGGCATGAGCGACTTGTTCGATAAGGCCAAAGATTTGATCGCGGACAACGCCGATAAGGTCGATGACGTGGTTGACAAGGTGGCCGAGGTTGTTGACCAGAAGACCGGTGGCAAGCACAAAGACAAGATCGATCAGGGCGCCAACAAGGCGAAGGACGTTCTCAAGAACCTTGCTGGTGACCAGAAGTAGATGAGGTTTCGCAAGGACGCCGGTCTCGACGAACCGCGGGGGCAGTCGGCGACCGCTGCGGTCATCAAGGAATCGTGGACCCACGGCTCTTCGCACCAACGCCAGGAGTGGTTCACCGTTGGCTACGGCTCGGGCAACGCCAACCGGTGCGACGCGTTCGCCTCCGACACCCTCTAGCAACGACGGGAGGCGTCACGCGAGAACGCGTTCTCGCGCGATGGCCTACAGTCCCGGGGCCGAATCACTCTGAGGAGAAACGTCCATGTATATCGGTCTGACGCCCGAGCTCGAAGCGCTGCAAAACGAGTTGCGGAGCTATTACGAGCAGCTGCTCACCCCGGCGGTGGAGGACGACCTCAGCCACAGTGAGGGAGTCGGCCCCGTGGCACGCGGCATCTGGAAGCAGATGGCCGCCGACGGTTGGGCCGGCATCGGATGGCCCACCGAATACGGAGGGCAAGGTCGTTCGGCGATCGAACAGTTCATCTTCTTCGATGAGTCGATGCGCGCCGGTGCGCCGGTACCGATGCTCACGATCAACTCCGTCGCGCCCACGATCATGAAGTACGGGACTCAGGAGCAGAAGGACTTCTACCTGCCGAAGATCCTGGCCGGCGAAATTCATTTCTGTATCGGGTACACCGAGCCCGACTCCGGCACCGACCTCGCCTCGCTGCGCACCCGCGCGGATCGCGATGGCGACGAGTACGTGATCAATGGCCAGAAGATTTTCACGAGCCTTGCTACTGATGCCGATTACGTATGGCTTGCGGTGCGCACTGACCAGAACGTGAAGAAGCACAAGGGCATCTCGATGATCATCGTGCCTACCAACACACCCGGCTTCAAGGCCGAACCCATCTCCAACATGGGTGGGTTCAACACCAACGCCACGTTCTACGAAGACGTGCGCGTGCCCGTGGGCAACCTGGTGGGCGGAGAGAACCAAGGTTGGAGTCTCATTACCAACCAGTTGAACCACGAGCGCGTCACGTTGTGTGCGAGCGGGATCGTGGAGCGTCAGCTCGAAGACGCGATCGCCTGGGCAAAGGTCACCAACAACGCCGACGGCAGCCGTGTGATCGATCAGGAGTGGGTCCAACTCAACCTGGCTCGGGTCCACGCTCGGCTCGAGTACCTGCGATTGGCCAACTGGAAGATTGCCGACGGCGCGACCCGGGGCGAGGCACTCGACCCAGCCGCGGCGTCCGCCATCAAGGTGTTCGGCACCGAGTTCTACCTGGAGGCGTTCCGGCTCCTCATGGAGATCTTCGGTCCGGTGGCGGCGGTCAAGGGCAACTCCCCGGAGTCCGTATTACGCGGCCGGCTCGAAGCGCGCACTCGAAGCATGCACATCCTCACCTTCGGGGGCGGCACCAATGAGATGCAGCGTGACCTGATCTCGATCTTCGGGCTCGGTATGCCCGGATCGCCCCGCTGAGAGAGAGACGAGACGAGCGATGGACTTCACCCTGACCGATGACCAAGAGGCCCTGCGTGGCCTGGCCCGCCAGATCCTCTCCGACCGGATGACCACGAGTCATCTGCGCGAGATGGACTTCAGTACCGATTGGTTCGACCGCGATACGTGGGCCGAGTTCGCGAAAGCGAACCTGCTCGGCGTGGCGCTCCCCGAATCGATTGGCGGACTCGGCTACGGATTCCTCGAACTGTGCTTGATCCTCCAGGAGCAAGGCCGCGCGGTGGCACCGATGCCCTTGCTCCACACGTTGGTCAGCTGCGCCGATGTGGTCTCCACTCACGGCACCGACGAGCAGCGGGCCGCCATGGCCCCGATCGTTGCCGGCGACATGGTCGTGACCGCGGCCCTGAGCGAACTCGGAACGTCGGCCTACGAGCCGTTCACTACCGCGACGCAATCTGGTTCGGAGTGGACGATCACTGGCAAGAAGGTCTGTGTCCCGATGGCCCAGGTGTGCGAGCGAGTGCTGGTGCCCGCGCGGGTTGGCGCCGAGATCGGATTGTTCTTCGTCGAAACCGACCAACCCGGCGTCACACTCGAGCGCCAGGACACCACGAACCACGAGCCACAGTTCGTGATGCATCTGAACGGCGCGACGGTGGACGACGCCTACCGCATCGGCGAGATCGCGGACGGCCGGGCGATCCTGCGCAGGGTGGTGCAGCGGACGGTGGTGGGGATCTGCGCGATCGTGGCCGGGGCGTGCCAAGAGGCCTTGCGCATCACTGCCGAATACACCACGGTCCGCAAACAGTTCGACCGCGCGATTGGGACCTTCCAAGCCGTGGGGCAACGCCTCGCGGATGCGTACATCGATACCCAAGCCATCGAGCTCACGATGTTGGCCGCGGCAACCAAGCTCGCGGCCGGTGAGGACGCGGGTATGGAAGTTGCGACCGCGAAGTTCTGGGCATCGGAGGGCGGGAGCCGAGTGGTTCACGCCGCGCTCCATGTCCATGGCGGGATCTGTATTGATCTCGACTATCCGATCCACCGCTATTTCCAATGGGTCAAGCAGCTCGAGTTCACGCTTGGTTCCGAGACGGCGCAGCTGCGTGACCTAGGTCAGCTGATCGCGGCGTCGTAGGCGGGTGTTCATCCGCGCGGCAAGGATTGGCCGCGTGAACGATTTCGGGTCGCCCGCCGGAGAACGCCGGGCGTTTCGGGTGTGGCTGCTGGGCATCGTTGCCGTGGGATTGGTCATTCGGCTGGTGGTGGTCGCGCTGGCGTCGCGCGACCTGCCGTTCGGCGACGGGATCTGGTACCACACCCAAGCGCAGATCATTTCGGGCGGCTTCGGCTATCTCGCTCCGGGTCAGTACGTCTTCAAGGCTCAACACCTCGCGACGGCGGAGCACCCTCCTCTGTTTCCGTTCGTGCTCGCCGTTGTGAACTGGTTCGCCAACTCCTCGGTCGTGCTGTTTCAAACCACGTGCGCCGTTCTGGGCGCTGCAGGCATCGCGGCCATCGGGCTGCTCGGACGGGCCGTGGGTGGTGCACGACTCGGGCTCACCGCCGCGGCGTTGTGCGCAGTTGCGCCGAACATCTGGCAGTACGACGCGTTGGTCTTGTCCGAGAGCCTGCTCGTGCTGACCGCCGGCCTGTTCCTGCTTTCTCTCTATCGGTTCGCCGCGATTCCCAGCTCCGGTCGAGCGGCGGTCGTGGGGCTCACGCTCGCGGTTGCCACCTACAACCGCACCGAGATGGTGCTACTGGGATTGTTGCTGGTGCCACTCGTTTGGCGGAACCGCCAACTCGTTTGGCGGAACCGCCAACTCGTTGGGCTCCGCGGCCGGTTCCGAGTACTGGGCGTTGCTGCCGGAGTCACGATCGCGCTCCTGGCGCCGTGGGTGATCCGAAATCTGACGACGTTCAATACCACGGTGGTGTTCAGCAACAATCAGGACTCGGTCATTGCCGGCGCGAACTGCGACAACACGTACTACGGGTCAGATGTGGGCTCGTGGAATCCAGTGTGCAACACGGGGAACACCCCGAAGGGACTCGATCAGAGCGAAGTCTTCGCCCGGTTCCGGGAACGAGGCGTCCACTATGCGAGCGACCATCTCGATCGGTTGCCAGTGGTGGCGGCCGCGCGAGTCGGCCGAGCGTGGGACGTGTTTCGACCGTTCCAGGGGATGGGAAATGACGGGCGCAGCGATGGGCTCACGATCGCGAGCGCGTTGTCCTTCTACGTCCTGGTGGTGCTCGGCGCGTTCGGTGCAGTCCAACTCCATCGGGCCGGGCGCAGGGTGTGGCCGCTCTTGGTCATGGCACCATTCGTGTCGGTGATCGCCGCCGCGGGTTACGGCATCTCGCGGTTGCGGTTCCCGCTCGACATCGTGTTGCTGGTGCTCGCGGCGGCGCCACTCGCACGGTTCATTCCCTGGCCGGGTCAGGCGCCGGAGGCCGAGGTCTTCGGGCTGGAGAAGACCAAGGCCTGAGTGCGGGCGGCCGCCATGGCGAGATCGACGGCAGCTCGATCTCCGCTCACGATGACGTACTCCACGTTGCGCAAGCGACTGGTCTCGCCGACTCGAGCCCCGGCGGGGTTAAACCCGCCGATCTGCGCGCCGACGTATCGCTTCGAATCGAACGCGAGCACCTCGACGGCACCGTGAACACGACACATGTCGACGAGCTCGTTGAGGTCGACCCATGATTCGTCGTTGTAGGACACCACGACCACCCGCGCGTCCACGCCCGCGATGCTGGCGGCGAGCGCGGGTGGCATGGCGTGCCGACGGTTGAACGCGCTGGTACGCGCTCGATCAGCGAGCTCGTCGCGCTTGCAGGCGATGCCGTAGTGCGTGGGGTGATCCCACGCGACGAGGGTTTCCCAGACGTGGTAGTTCGCTTCGTATCGATGTTGGTTGTACGGCGGGTCGAGGTACGCGAAGTCGAACGTACCGAGGGTCGGCAGCACCTCGAGTACGTCGCCGCGGCGGGCAACCCCGGGACCGACGAGCAGGTCGGGTCGCCGCAGGCTGAGGGGCTTGTGGGCGCGTGGCGCCCACTCCTTGAGGTATGCCATCTGTACCCCGGTGGTGGAGTCCACGCGATCGGCTGCCTCGATCAGGCTGGTGAGCAACAGCGGGTAATGCGCGTGGCCCCGGCGGAGTTCGATCGCGTCACGAATCGCGTCGATGCGCGCACCGTTCTCCGGCCGGAAGAACCGGGACTCTTCACAGAACGTTCGTGTCACGTAGCCCGGCTCGCCCGGAAGCCCATCCAAGGCGGCGAGTTCCGCGTCGAGCGCGTCGAGATCGAGGGTGCTGGCATCGGTGGCGATCGCACTCTCGGCGAACACCGCGGCATAGCGGGCCCGGTCCACCGCGGTCACGTGTCCGCCGCGTCCTTTGAACTCCTGCGCGACCCGGGTGGTACCGGTGAAGAGGTCGAGCGCGCGCCCGCCGCCCGTGGCGGAGAACAGCGTGCCGAGCACGCCCACGAGACGTCGTTTGGAACCCAAGTACTTGATCGGCACGCGTCGGCGACGGTAGCTGGCAACCCCGCCTAGCGTGGCACTCCGTGGCCGAACCATTTCGAGATCTCAAACAATGGTGGGTGGGCCGGGTCTTGTACCAGGCCTACCCGCGTTCGTTCATGGACTCCAACGGCGACGGCGTCGGTGACCTGCCGGGCGTGATCCAACGGCTCGATCATCTCGAGTGGCTCGGGATCAGAGCGGTGTGGCTGAGCCCCGTCACCGTGTCGCCGAATGCCGACTTCGGTTACGACGTTGCTGACTTCTACGACATCGATCCCACGCTGGGCACTCTCTCTGATCTCGATGCTCTGGTAAACGCGGCCAGCGCGCGGGGTCTCGGGATTGTGATGGATCTGGTGCCCAACCACACCAGCGTTGAACATCCGTGGTTCACCGCGTCACGCGAGTCGCGTGAGAACTCCAAGCGTGACTGGTACGTGTGGGCGGACCCGGCTCCCGATGGTGGACCGCCCAACAACTGGGTGAGCGTGTTTGGCGGACCGGCGTGGACGCTGGATGCCGGCTCGGGTCAGTACTACCTCCATAATTTTCTCGACGCGCAGCCCGATCTCAACTGGTGGAACGAAGAAGTGCGCGAGCAGTTCGACCGGATCCTTCGGTATTGGTTCGATGCCGGGGTCTCGGGATTCCGTATCGACGTCGCCCACATGGTGATCAAGGATCGGGAGCTGCGAGACAACCCCGTGGCCACCGAGTCGGATTCGTTCATGGAACAGTTCCGCGGCCAGCGTCAAGAGTTCAACTCGTTGCGACCGGAGGTCCACGAGGTCCATCGCCGGTGGCGAGAGGTGGCCGACTCCTACGACCCGCCGAAGCTGCTCGTGGGCGAAACGTTCGTGGAACAGCTCGACGATCTCTTTCCGTTCTTCGGCGACGGAGGCGACGAGCTACACCTTGATTTTAACATTCCGTTCGCACACTCGAAGTTCGACGCGGCGACGCTTCGGGACATGATCGAGCGGACCGAAGCGGCGATGCCGGCACTCGGGACACCGGTGTGGACGGGCAGCAACCATGACATCTCGCGGTTTCCAACTCGGTGGGCCAAGGGTGATCCCAACCGCGCGCGGTGCGCGTTGATGATGTTGCTCACATTGCGCGGCACGGTGGTGCTCTACGAAGGCGATGAGATTGGGATGGTGGATACGGCGGTACCGCGCGAAGAGCTAGTGGATCCCGTCGGGATTCGTTTCTTCCCCTACGCAGGCCGCGACCCGGTGCGCACTCCGATGCAATGGGCGAACGTTCCCGGCGGTGGCTTCACCTCGGCGGACGTGGAACCGTGGTTACCGTTCGGCGACCTTTCGTGCAACGTCGCTGACCAACGAGACGATTCGTCTTCGTTTCTCACCTTGACCCGCGACCTCATCGCGCTGCGCACGGCCACGGCCGACATCGCGATCGGCGAGTGGAGAGCGTTCGCCGCGCCCGACGGCGTGCTCGCGTACTCCCGAGGCGACGGGATCGTGGTGGCGCTCAACCTGGGCAACGGTCCCGCCACCCTGGACGGTGTGACCGGCACCGTGCTGATCGCCACCGACCGAGCCCGCGACGGCGAACTCGTGGAGGGGTCGCTGCTGCTGAACCCCGGTGTCGGAATCGTTCTGTCCGTTCCCGCGTAGGTCCGGGCTGCTCAGGGTTCAGCTGAGCGGCGGCCATGGCGCTGGTTGCCAGGAGTCGCTTGCCGATTGTTCAGTCGGGCACGGTATGTCCGGGCCGCTCAGGATTTGTCGTGGGACCCGGTCCAGGCGAGGAGATCCTCCACCGGCCAGGCGTTGACGATCCGCTCGGGCCCGATGTCGGTCTCCGCCACTCGGGCGCAGCCGTAGCCGTGCCACGCGAGCTGGCCGCGGGCGTGGGCGTCGGTATCGATCGCGATCTTCACGTCCATCGTGTCGAGGATCGCGAGCATCCGGCGTGGCGGGTCGAGCCGTTCCGGTCGACAGTTCACCTCCACGGCCTTGTCCAACTCCCGACACGCCGCGAACACAAGCTCCGCGTCGAAGGTGCTCTCGTCCCGACCGCGACCTTTGATAAGCCGGCCGGTGCAATGGCCGAGGACATCCATGTGCGGGTTTGCGATCGCGGTGATCATGCGCGTGGTCATCGCCCGCGATTCCATTCGCAACTTTGAATGCACACTGGCCACCACGACATCGAGACGCGCGAGCAGGTCCTCGTCTTGATCGAGGGCACCGTCGTCGAGGATGTCGGCCTCGATCCCGCTGAGAATCCGAAACGGTGCGAGTTCGGCGTTGAGGGCGTCGATGAGATCGAGCTGCTCGCGGAGCCGTTCCGGCTCCAAACCACGAGCGATCGAAAGATGGGGCGAATGGTCGGTCACCGAGATGTACTCGTGGCCCAACTCCATGGCGGTACGGGCCATCGCCTCGATTTCAGCGCCGCCATCGGACCACTTGGTGTGGAGGTGGAGGTCGCCCCGCAACCAGGACCGCACCGCGTCCCCGGTGGCAAACTGCGAGTTGTCGGTGTCGAGTTCCAACCGTTCGAGATAGCTGGGAACTCCACCCCCGAACGCTTCGGTGATCACTCGGGCCGTGGTGTCTCCGATACCCGCGAGTTCGCGAAGGCGGCCCGCGGTCGCGAGTGCGTGGAGATCACCATCGGAAGTGGTGGAGACCGTGTCGGCTGCACGGCGAAATGCCTCGACTTTGTACCTGGGATCACCGCTGCGTTCGAGCAAATACGCGATGCGCTCGAGCGCGAGGAGCGGCTCCATGGGCCCGACCGTACCGCCTCGAATGGGCCCACCGCTCCGGCTCGGCCGGAAACCGTTCGACCGCTACCGTGGGCGCATGGCTGAGAGTTCCGATTCCGAATCCGTCGAGCGGGTCATCCCCGCATTGCCCGAGCGGATCTTTGCGCTGCTCGCCGATCCTGCCCGGCATAGAGATTTCGACGGATCAGGCACGGTCCGCGACGCGAAGCATGTTCCGTCCGGGAAGCTCGGGCTCGGCTCGAAGTTCGGGATGAACATGAAGATCGGGATCCCGTATTCGATCGAGAGCACGGTCATCGAGTTCGAGGAGAATCGCCGGATCGCGTGGCAGACCCGACCCCCTGGTGTGTTCGCCAAGTTGGCTGGCGGTACGAGCTGGTCCCCACCAACGGCGGAACACTCGTGCGCGAGACGTGGGACATCTCGCAGGAACGCATCAAAGCCCTCGTGCGGCCAGCGCGCGCCAAGACGGTGGAAGCGATGACGAAGACGCTGGAACGGATCGAGACCATCGTCAGCGCGTAGCTGCAACGAGATCTGCGCTGACGGAGTTCGTTTGACCGATTGTGAAGTCAACTGGGGAGGGAAGTGCGGCGGACCTACGCCTGCCTGCTGAGGCTTGCGGATCCTGAGAGCCGGGATCCGCTGACCGCGCGTGCGATCACCAAGCGGTGGGTCGGCGCCCACTATGGCGGCTGGCCGACCGACATGGGTGAGCACTGGGAACCCACGGCCGAGGCGCGGGTTCGGTGGCGTGCGATTGAGCACGAGGGAGCAGTGGCGTTCGAGCTCACGTGGACGCGGCCGCACGAGGATGACCGCACCCTGTGGCGTCGAACCCAGATTCAGATTGTGACCACCGACGATGGCGACGGGCGAGTGGTGGTGGCGGAGGGGCTGGAGTCCCAGGACCCCAAGGTTCGTGGGGTCCCCGCTGATGTGTCCGAAGCCCCGGCCTTGGTGCGGGGGCTAGTGGAATCGATCCACTGCGTGGATGGAGGGTGGTCGGTACGTGCAGTGTCGCATCGGGTGGATGCGGCACGTGCGGTGGAACTCGACGCCTTCGTGCGCGGTGGCCGTCGCCTCCCGGTGGTGTTGGTGGCAGCCGACCGCACCGGGACCGTCATGGCCGACGCGGATGGGTTCGCCGAGGCACTCGTGGGCCTGGCCCACGTGGTGGTGTTGGTGGATGCTGCCGCGGCGGCCGCCGTTGCCGTCGAGCTGGGTCCGAGCCGCGCCGCGGAGCCGGGCGCGGTGCGCCTGTTGTGGCCCGATTGGCGTTCCGTGGATTCGGCGACCCGCCACCCGCATTGGCGGGCCGAGGATGTGGCGGGACCCGAGGGACCGCGCGCGCCCGTGCTCCAGGTGCTGCGTGCGCTGGTGGTGGACGCGGCCGCGTTGAGGATCGATGACGACACGTCGGTAGCAAAACTGGCGCGGAAAGGAAGCGCGACCGAGCTGGCGCATCGGCGCGCCGAGCTGACTCGGTTGGAGCGAGCCGTGAAGGAGGATCGCGCCGCGAGCCACGAACTGGTGGATGAATACCAAAGTGAGCTCCAGCGGGCCGATGACGAGGCCTACCGACTGGAGGCGGCGCTTGAGCGCGAACATGAACTGCGAATTCGGGCCGAGAACGCGTATCTGCATCTGGCCACCCGACCCGATGACGAGGCACTCCGTGAAGCGGAGCCGCGCTCACTGCTCGACGCGGTTCGGCTTGCCCGGGCGCGCTTGCGCCACTTGGTGATCCTGCCCGAGGCCGAACGCTCGGCGCGTGAGTGGCAATACGACCGCGCCGATTTGGCCTGGGCCGACTTTGTGCGGTTGGAGGCGGTGGCCGCGGATTGGGCTGCGGGCGCGCTCCGCGGCGACTTCGCGGTGGAGGCTCGCAACCGGGGTCTCGATTGGGCTCGCGATGTTTCCGACGATGCCAAGCAGAAGTTCGCCGCTGATTACGAACGGCGTTATGACCGCCGCACGGTGACCCTGGGGCCCCACATCCGTCGTCAGGGCCGTCAGATTCTGCGGGTCTATTGCTATCTGGACACCGAGCGCCGGCGAGTGGTGGTGGGCCATGTGGGCGACCATCTCGGCGATCGGACCGTGTGATGGCGCCGAGCTGCGAGCGACCCAAATCGTGGCTGAAGGAGTCCGCAGCTCGGGTCCGTATACTTCCGTGCCACTCGGAGGGATGACTGAGTGGCCGAAAGTGCTCGCCTGCTAAGCGAGTAGGGGGTGTTAAGCCTCCTCGAGGGTTCAAATCCCTCTCCCTCCGCCATTTGTTGAGCAGGGCCAGCGGCTCCCCCGAACGAAGGATCGAGATCATCATGGGGACGGATGCGGACATTCGGACCACGCTGCGGGAACTCGGCGCGGCCACCCTTGGGGAATCCGGCGCTCGAATTATGGCGCCCCGTCTGGCCCCGGCCTGGCCGGGATCCCGTATTGCCGCGCCCGCATTCCCGGTTCGGTGCACGGCGGGCGACAACCTTGCGATCCACGTTGCCGTCGCGGAAGCGCCCGCGGGCAGCGTGTTGGTGGTGGACGTTGGCGAGCTCTCCGATTTCGGATATTGGGGTGAGGTGCTCACGACCGGCGCGCAGGCACGCGGGATCGTCGGCCTCGTGATCGACGGCGGCGTACGCGACATCCTTGCGATCGAGACGCTCGGGTTCCCGGTGTTTGCATCCACCATCGCACTACGAGGAGCGTCGAAGAATGAGCCAGGGGCAGTGAACGTGCCGATCCGATGCGGTGGTGCGTCGATCGTGCGCGGCGACTGGATCGTGGGCGACGCCGACGGTGTGGTGGTCGTCCCGGGTGAACGGCTCCACGAAGTGGTGCAGGAAGGCGTCGAACGCGTGCAACGCGAGGCCGCGATGTTCGAGGCGCTCCGCGGTGGCAAGACCACGATCAAGTTGCTCCGCCTCGATACCACGCCCGTACGCTTCGGTGAAGCGGAGTGACCGAGCAGGTGCACCCGTGAGGAGCTTCGCGTCCGATAACGCTTCCGGCGTTCACCCCGCCGTCATGGACGCATTGGTCGGCGCGAATCACGGCCATGCGCTCGCCTATGGATCGGATGCCTGGACGCACCGGGCCACGAAGCGATTCCAAGACCTCTTCGACGCACCGGTTGAAGTGTTCTTCGTGTGGGGTGGCACCGGCGCAAACGTGGTGGCGCTGCAGTCGCTGCTGCAACCGTGGGAATCCGTCGTGTGCAGCAACGTCGCCCATATCGCGGTGGACGAGTGCGGCGCGCCGGAGCGATTCACCGGTGCGAAGTTGCTCACGGTTCCCTGCGCGGAGGGCAAGCTGGCGCCCGAGGACATCGAGCGGAGCCAGGCCGGACGGGGCGACGAACACCATTCGCAGGCACGGGTGGTGTCGGTCACTCAGTCCACCGAATGCGGCACGTTGTACTCCCCCGCCGAAATGATGGCATTAGGAGAGGCCGCCCACGCTCACGGGATGCGGCTGCACCTGGATGGCGCCCGAATCGCGAACGCGGTGGCGGCGCTCGGGTGCGATGTGCGCGCCGTCACACTCGACGCAGGTGTGGACGTCATGAGCTTTGGCGGAACCAAGAACGGAATGATGTACGGCGAGGCGGTGGTGTACTTCGACCCGGCCTTGGCCGCGAACGCTCGGTTCATTCGCAAACAGGCCACGCAGTTGCCCTCGAAGATGCGCTACGTAGCCGCGCAGTTTGACGCGTTGCTCACGGACGACCTTTGGTTGCACAACGCTCGACACGCGAATGCAATGGCTCGCGTCCTGGCCGACTCGGTACGCGAGATTCCGGGAGTGGCGCTCACCCGCGAGCCCGCGGTCAACAGTGTGTTCGCCACGATCCCCGCTGGCGCGATCGCGCCGCTTCAGGAGCGCTCCTTCTTCTGGCCCTGGGATGAGTCGATCCACGAGGTCCGCTGGATGACGTCGTTTGACACGACTCCCGAAGACATCGATGCCTTCGCGGTCCTGCTCCGCGACGAGCTGCTGTGACCGGCGATGACGAGCGCGGCCTCCACGGGCCGGCCCGGCCGGATGGCGGCCTGCTGCACGCGGCGGCCGGTCAGCTCCACGAGATGTTCGGCGTACACCGACAACTCGATCACGTGCTGCACGAGTCGGCGAAGCGAGTGGGTGGGGTGGAGTTCGAGAGCATCTTCAACCCCATTACGGCCAGGGCGATTGTGGCTACCCCTCGAATGGACGCGATCAACCACGATCAGGCATTTCTCCGATCGTCCCCGATGTCTGTCGCCGAGTCGGAGGCCGCGCTCGGTCTGCTCGAGATCCTTCACGGGGAGTTCTCCGCACCGAACATCGAGGCGTTCGTCGAGTTCACCGATCGGGAGAACTTCTTCGAACGGCTCGCGGCCGGACAGTCGTTCATCTTCGTGGGTTCGCATCTGGAGTTCCAGGACGTCGGCTTCAACGTGGGGTACCTCACCCGCGCCGCGCAACGACGTGGCTATGACCATCTCGATACTCGAACCACGGTGATGATCGGCCGTCTCCTCGGTTACCTCGAGGTGATGGGGTTGAACGTGATCGACGACATCCTCCGCAAGGTCGCCAACGTGTTGAAGACATTCCCGGTGAGCGGTGGCGAAGCGGTCAACGAGGGTGACATCACCGACGAGGACCTCAACCGTCGGGTCAAAGCGTTCCGCAAGCGCGAGAACGCTCGGACGCGTGGCGAGTTCATGAACCTAATAACTTCCAACCACGGTCACGTCGTCATCGAAGCGGGCAGCGGTTCCCGTGACGCGAAGGACGTTCACGGCGATGTGGTGATGGAGCCGTTCGCGGCCGGAACTCGCGAGGACCTCTATCTGGCGTCACGGGCGGGTGCGGCGATCTATCCCATCTTCGGTGACTACGGCAACCGTGAGGAGCCGAGCATTGTGACGTTCGGTCGGGAGATTCGCCACCTTGGGAGCCCGAACCACGCGCACTCCATCGGCGAAATGATTGCGAGCATGGGCAACCGGGCCCGCGGCGCTGCTTCCCAACAGCACCCGAGTGTCGCGCGCTTCCGAATCCCGATCCGCTACGGGAGTTACGAGACGTAGCCACTGGAACGCTCCACTCGCCTGCTCAGGCGGCCGCGGTGAACTCGGTGGTGATGAGGTGACCCCGTCGGTCGGCGATCGCCTCGACCGACTCGAGCACAAAGGTGCGTTGGAGCCAGCGGTCGGTACCGTCGAACCGGGCTTGGAACGGTGAGCGACCGTGCACGGCCAGGTGGTTGTCGATGATCAGCAAGTCTCCGGCCTCGAGGACGAGCGATGTGTGCGCTGCCTCGATCGTTGCGTCCAGCTCCGCCAACGCGGCGTTGGCACCGGCATCGAGGCCCACGGTCAGTTCACCGTCGTAGGTAAAGGCAGGGTGGTTGGCTCGCCCGTCGGTCACGATGGGTATTGGGCCGGTGTTCCATCCGTCGCCCTGACCAAATGACAGGTCAACGCCGATCTGGAATCGTGGCTCCGCGAGGGTGCAACGAGTCTCGGCGGTCAGCTGAGGTTCGACGGCACGGTAACTACAGAGCGTTGTCGCCGCCGCAGGGTCGCCGCGCCGGCACAGCAGCAGCAGGTACCGAGCCTTGTGCGGGTGAAACGCCGTCTCGGTGTGGAACGCGAGGTGGACGTTCGATGACGTGGAGATCTGTTGCTCCGCGGAGTCCGGCAGCGGATAGATGTTCTGCACCACTTGGCCACCGTGCTCCTGGATGTATCCGATGGCGGTGCCCAAGGATTCAGCAGCGCGGAGGAGTACCCGTTCTGATTCGGAACCGCCTCGGGGCGCGCGCATGACAGTGGGGGTGCGCGGTGGAGTGCCGATATCGAGTCCCTTGACGAGCGCGGCGCCCGCGTCCGTACCGGCGCCCAGGATCGCCGCGGCCGACTCGACATCGCGCGTGACGGGGATCGGCGGATGGGCGATGGAGGACATGGTACAAGTGTATTCAAACAAATCCCCCTCTGGTACAAACATACCGCCCAGGGGTCACGGGCCAGGGGTCACGGGCCTTTGTCTCGGGCCCAGTCAACGAACACGGGTCTTGGGGCTGTGTCTTGGGCCTGTGGCCCAGTTGTGCTGGCCCGGTGGGCCTGTGTCCCGGTTGTGCTGGCCGCTCGCGGATCAGTCCTCGCGGCGAAGGATGTGAGTGGCGTCCCATTCGGCGGCGAGTCGATCGAGATGGCGTACCGCAGGCCGTCCCACTTCCTTGGTGACGAGCGTGACGAGGAGGTTGGTGAGCGCCAGGGCACTCACAAAGCTGTCGAACGGCCCGGCGCCGTGGTCGAGGATCTGGAACGACCATGTCGCAACCGCCGCGATGGGCGAGAGGTGAGAATCGGAAATGGCAAGGACCGGGACGCCGCGATCGGCGGCGCGTTCGCATGCGACGGTCACGGTGTGTTCGTGGCGGGCGGTGTCGATCACGATGAGCACGCCGGTGCGATCGAACCAGGTGAGCGACCGGGTCAACGCGATGGAGCCGGTTTCCACGAGTTCGACGGCGGGCCGCACCATGCCGAGCTGTGAGGCGAAGTCCTGGGCGACGCCGCGGGCGGTGTCGCCGGCCAATACACCGACCCGCGCACACCGAGCAATGCGCGCAGCTGCGGCCGCCAGGCCAGTGCGGTCGAGGCGGGCGAACGTGTCGGTGATGTTCATGATCTCGGTGTCGAGCGATCGGTCGACGGGATCGCCTCGTTGGGGTTGACGCACCCGATGAGTGGCCTGGCGCAGACGGCCGTCGAGTTCGGTTCGTACCGCGTGCTGCAGGTCACTGAACCCGTCGAAGCCGATTGCGTTCGCAAAGCGCATCACCGTGGAGTTGCCGACGCCTGCCGCAATGGCCACGCTCGCCACCGTGCCGAACGCGACGGCACTCGGATCGGAAAGGATCAGATCCGCGACGCGACGCTCCTGAGGTGACAACGAAGTCTCACGAACGCGCTCGGCGAAGCTCATCGGTCAGGACACAACGTTGAGGGGTGATTCGCCCGCGAGCACGGAGACGACGCCGGCACACGCGACTTGGGCCATTTGGGTCCGAGTGGTGATCGACGCGGAACCGATGTGAGGGAGCAACACGGTATGGGGCGCGGCCAACAGCGCGGGATGGACCGCGGGCTCTTCCTCGTACACGTCGAGGCCCGCCGCGAAAATCGTGCCCGAGGTGAGCGCGGCCGCGAGCGCGGCTTCATCGACCACGGGGCCACGCGCCGTATTCACCAGTACTGCGGTTGGCTTCATGGCCGCGAGTTCGGCCGCGCCGATGAGATGGCGCGTCGATCCGGTGAGCGGAACGTGCAGCGACACGATGTCGGAGTCGGCGAGCAAGCGGTGAAGATCGGCGACCCACCCCGCCTGGCCGGAATCAGTTCGCGTGTGATGCAGCACATCCATGCCGAATCCGGTGGCGCGCCGCGCCACGGCGCGTCCGATGCGGCCGTACCCGACCAGCCCGAGCGTTGCACCATGGACGTCGCGGCCGAGGTACTGGTTGATTCCCCACCCGAGCCAGCGGCCCTCGCGAAGATCGGATTCTGCCTCGTGGGTGAGCCGCGCTGCGGTCAACATGAGGAGGAACGCGAGGTCGGCGGTGGTGTCATCGAGCACGCCCGGGGTGTTGCACACCGTGATGCCCTGGGCTCCCGCCGCTGCCACATCAATGTTGTCGTAGCCCACCGCGACGTTCGCCACGACGCGGAGGCGATCACCTGCGGCCTCGAACACCGAGGCGTTGATCTGGTCGGTGAGCAGGCAGACGACGGCGTCAACATCGGCGACGGCCACTGCAAGCTCGGCCGGAGTGAAGGGCGTGTCGTCGGAGCGCGCAACGATCTGGTGACCAGCGGCAATGAGCGGCGAGAGGCCACCGTCAGGCAGCCGGCGGGTAACGAGGACGCGTCCCATTCAGCGGCCCGGGTCAGTGACGGGACCGGTTGTGGGTTTGATCCGGTGCGTCTCGACGGCCGCGTCTTCGATTGGACGAGTGTCCATGAACTCTCCCGAGTGAAAAGTGCGCCGAATCGGGGCCGTACACTTGCCAGCTTCGGGGGCAGCGTAGATCAGCAGTAAAGGAGCACCACGCGTGAGCGGTTCGAGTGCGCGTGCGATTGCCGCCTGTCCGCTGACGGCCGAAGACTGGGCTCCGTTTGGCTGGCTGCCGGTCGCCGACTCAGACCCGCGTGATCGCGAGTTGACCTACGAGTTCACCCTTGGCGATCCGCATGTGAACGTGATAGCGCACTCGCCCGATGAAGTTGCACGCGTGGACGGCCGGCTCGTGTGTGAACGCCTCTACCGCCATGAGACCCATACCCAGACCTTGCTAGTGCTCGATGCAGTGTCGGTGATCGTGGTCGCGCCTGCGGACACCGAGTTTGGATCGATTGGCGACTTAGAGCACGTCCGCGCGTTTGTATTAAGGCCCTTGGATGGGTTCGCGTTGGCCCGCGGTACCTGGCACTGGGGCCCGTTTCCGGTCGGCGAGGCGCCGGTGCATCTCTGGAACCTGCAAGGAAAGCGCTACGCCGAAGACAATCGCTGCGCGGATCTGAGCGACCTGTTGCAGACGAGCTTCGAAATAACCCGGCCGGATTTTTCAGAGTGAAGACCATCCTCGCAGCGAGAAACTCAGCCCGGTCGCGAACGAATTGCCGCGTGGGGGTGCTGCTGCTCCTGATGGGCTTCATCGTGGTGCTCGCGGCCGGCCCCGCGTTCGCCGCGCCCGTGATCGCAACGGCGCCCGCCGGTCTTGGCGTAATTCAGGCAGTGGTGCTCGGTCTCGTGGAAGGGATCACCGAGTACCTTCCGATCTCTTCGACTGGGCATCTCTTGGTGACGTCACGCATCTTGGATCTTCCCCATGGAGGGGAGCCCGGGGATGCGTTGAAAGCGTACGAAATCGCGATTCAATCCGGCGCGATTGTCGCGGTGCTGGGCCTGTACCGACACCGTTTTTCGACGATGCTCGCGGGGGTGACCGGGCGCAGCGCGGACGGACGGCGACTGTTGCTCGCGCTGGCGGTTGCCTTTGTCCCCGCCGCCGTGATTGGTCTGGTCGGCGAGAGGGTGATCAAGTCGATGCTGTTCGGCGTGGGACCGGTGATCGGCGCCTGGGCCGTCGGCGGGGTGCTCATACTTGTGTTGGTGGCGCGGGGAGTGATCGACCGTCCCGGTGGTCGAGCGTTGGAGACCATCAGCGTGCGCGACGCGCTGGTCATCGGGGTCGCACAAGTTGCTTCCATGTGGCCGGGCACCAGCCGCAGTCTCGTGACCATCGTGGCAGCACTGTTGCTCGGACTCTCGATGGCGGCCGCGATCGAGTTCTCGTTCTTGCTCGGGGTGCTGACCCTGGGAGCGGCCACCGCGTATTCGGTCGTGAAAGACGGCTCGCTGATGGTGGACACCTTCGGCCTCTTGACCCCGATGATCGGCCTGGTCGTCGCATTTGTGGCCGCCGTGGTCTCCGTGCGCTGGATGGTCACGTACTTGCAGAAGCACAGCCTCGCGGTCTTTGGCTGGTACCGGGTTGCGGTGGCCGCAGTCGCGCTGGTCTTGGTGATCACCGGCACAATCTGACCTTCCTACACTGCGGCGATGGAGCGTGTGGACGCGGTGATCGCGGGTGTCAACAAGGCGGGAACAACCTCCCTCTTCGTGTCGCTCGCTGAACACCCCGATGTGGTCGCATCCGCGATCAAAGAGACGCGCTACTTCTTGCCGGCCCGGTACGGCCAACCGGTTGCACCCTTGAGGGTGTGGAACGACTATTTCACTGCCGCGGACCGACCGGTCAGATTGGAAGCCACGCCTTCGTACTTCTATGGCGGCGCGGCGGTGGCCCGTGCGATGAAGTTGGTCCTGGTGAACCCGCAGGTGGTGTTGATCCTGCGGGAGCCCGTGAGCCGCGCGATCTCGTTCTTCGAATACCAGAAAGTACGGCTGCGGTTCCCGGTCGAGTTGAGCATCGAGGAATACCTCACGACCGCGGATGGTCTCTCCGACGACGACTTCACCGACGCGGCCAATGAGAAGTACATGGCGGTGCGCGGCGGCCGTTACGCGGACTGGTTGCCCGAATGGTGGGACGTGCTCGGTGCCGATGCAGTGAAGGTTGTGTTCTTCGAGGACTTGATCGCCGAGGACGACGCCGTCTTGCGTGATGTGGCCGAGTGGCTGGGCCTCGATGCGGGGGGCCTCAGTGCGGCCGGGCTCCGTTCCGAGAATCGCACCACTGCGTTTCGCAACGCGCGGTTTCAGTCGTTGGCATTGGATGCCAACGATCGCTTGGAGCGGCTGCTGCGTCGAGTCCCAGCCGTCAAGCGCGGGCTCCGGTCGTTGTACTTCCGTCTCAACGGTCATGGGAAGTCGGATGCGGCGATTTCCAACGCCACGCTCGATGAACTGGGGGCGCGGTTCACCGAGCCCAACCGTCGTTTGGGGGCGTTGCTCGATGACGCCGGGATCGCCCGCCCCGCCTGGTTGATGGGCGCCTGACCGAAGACCTTCACGTTTCGCCTCTCAAGGTTTCGCGGTTGCGAGGTTTCGAGTCTGGCGGTCTCGGCTTGCCGATGTCTCAGATCTCGCGCGCGAGATCAGGTTCATCGGCGATGACGAGGCCCGCGGTCGTCTCGCGCATCCGACGTCGGGTCAACCGAACCACCACGAGGTAGAGCCCCCCGCCGACGACGCCGACGACGACCAGAAAACTCAGGGCATCCACTCGGTCGTGTGGCTCAAGTTCCTGGTGGATGAGCCAGGCGGCAAGCGCGACAACCCCGGCGATCAGCGCCGTCCACGGCAGGGCCTTCGGAAAGATCGGCTCCCCCAACCTGCGCCGGAGGTGCACCCCAAGGACCAAGGAACCGATCGTGTAGGCGAGGGTATGGCCGAGTCCGATCGCACCGGCAATTGCGTCACCGTCGACGGACAAGCCGATGCCGACCGTCACTGCGGAACCGACGATGGCCGTGCCGAGAGCGATCAACGCGGGAGTCTTGCTATCGCCGAGCGCGTAACTCGTGCGAGCGAATAGTAGGAACGCGCTGTACGGGAACAAGCCGAGTGCGAGTGACGCGAGCGCAGCCGCGAACAGTCCGGCCTTGCCGCTGCTCTGGCCCACGGCGATGACACGCATGGCCGGGAGCGCGAGCGCGACCAGCGCGGCGGATACGGGAACGATGAGGAGCGCGAGGTTGTCGAGCGCCCAACGCAGCTGACCGGCGAAGCTTTTGAGGTCTCCCTGCTCGGCGGCATTGCTGAGCTCGGGGAGGATCGTGGTCTGCACCGGTTGGGCGAGGATCGCGTAGGGCGCCATGATCGCAACGAAGGCGAACTGGTAGGCGACGACCCCACCGTCGACCTGGTTTCCCATCACGATCGCCGCGCCGAGGAGGATCCCGATGCCCCCATGCTGCAGGACCGCCCACGCGGAGAGTCGCAACAGTTGACGGAGTTCGGAGTCGAGTCGACCAAGGCGCGGCCGCAGTTTGAAACCCGTGCGGGCGAGTGCGATGACGGGGACGCCGACGAACCCGATCACGCCCAGCATTCCGCCGAGCGCGAGCACGAGGCGTTCCGTCTCGGTGAGAGCGAGCGTCGGATGCGGGCCGGTGAGGACCCGGAACACCATGAGAGCGCCGACGACCGCGACGGTATTCGCGATCGGTGCCATTGCCGTCGCAACAAAGTGACGCTTCGCGTAGAGGACCGCGGTGGCCACAGTTCCGATCGCGTACAGCAGAATCTGGAATACGAAGAAGCGGGTGAGGTATGTGGCCAGCTCCTGCTGTTGGTGTTGCAGCTCCGGAGTGGGGGCGCCGGTCGCGATGAGGCGAGCGATCTGCGGGGCCGCGATGAAGCCGACGATGGCGACGGCACCGAGGACCCCGAGCGCGAGCCCCAGCACCCCGGACGCGAGGCGCTCTGCTCCGGCATCATCACCGCGCTCGAGGTGGCGCACGAACGTGGGCACGAGGACCGCGGAGAGCGCGCCGGCGGCAAGGAGTTCGAACAGAACATTCGAAAACGCGCTCGATGACTGGTAGGTGTTGCCGAGCAGCGTTGCGCCCAGGATGGTGGCCACCACCCAAATCCGGACGAAGCCGACGCCCCGAGATGCGAGAGTGGCCGCGCCCATGACCGCCGCGGCACGGGTGGGTGGCTTCGGTACCTGGTGGGCCGCGGTCATCGCCGCCATGGTGGCATGGCCCCGGTCCCTTAGCGGGTCGGAACGCTCCGAGCGGTTGGCCGCTGATCCCGTAGACTCCCTGGTCTGCGCTCGTAGCTCAACGGATAGAGCATCTGATTACGGATCAGAAGGTTGGGGGTTCGATTCCCTCCGAGCGCACTGAACGAAAATGCGGTCGCCAGCGTTGCCAACGGCGGCAGGGCTCCGGCGACCTCGATCCCAGGCGCAGCGTTCCGCCCAGCGCTCCTTCGACGTTCGACGGACCCGAAAGGTAACGAATCTGTTACCGTAACGGCTCCGTTACCGAAGGGATGCCGATGACCGTCGCCGTGGTGCGCTACCAGACCAAGCCGGACCGAGCGGACGAGAACCAGGCGCTCGTCGAGAAGGTGTTCGCAGCACTCGGAGACGATGGCCCCGCCGGACTTCGCTACGCATCGTTCCGTCTCGCCGACGGCGTGCGCTCCGTGCACGTGGCATCGATCGACACCGATGACGGCACCAACCCGCTCCTCGCCACGCCCGCCTTCGCCGAGTTCCTAGAAGGGCTCGGCGACCGGTGCGAGACGGGCCCCGAGGCGGCAGCAGCAACGGTCGTGGGCTCGTACCGGTTCTTGCCCGACGGACCGTAACGCTCCCGCGACCTGAACGCGATTGATTCATTCGTTCCATTCTCAATCCGAGGAGTGCTGACATGGCTGCAACCGAAGGAACCCCCGATCGTCCGTGGGTCCTCAACACGCCGAGCGGCGGATCGGAGTACACCGCGTATCGCGACGAGTCGGTTGATCCGCCTGCGCTCGTGGTGCAGGTGGGCAAGACCCAGCTCCGCTATCACCTGCGGTGTCTCGACGATCTGGTGGCGATGCTCACTGAACGCGGTGACTGGGTCCCGCTGGGCAATGCCGACGAGCAGAAGCCCGCGGCCGAAGGAACCGTCGAGGCGTGGGGCCGTGCGGACGACAACCCGGTCGGCGGCTGGTATGGAATCAAGAAGGGCTTGCGCGGACGGTTCGCAAACTACGTGCCGCCCGTACTGGAACAACTGGGGCTCGCCGAGGTGGAGCACAACGCTCGGAACAACCGCATGCGTGCAATCCCCAAACCGTGAGCGCCGGCAGAGCACACGGCGACGCGGAGAGGTCACACGGGTGACCGCGACGGAACCGGCAGGGAACGCATTCGAGGCGCTCGGCGATCAGAACCGTCGAGCGATCGTGGAGCTCCTTGGCGCCGGCGGCCGATCAGTGCGCGAACTGGCCGACGAACTTCCGATCAGTCGACCGGCCGTGTCACGCCACCTTCGCTTGTTGAAAGAGGCGGGTCTCGTGGTGGAAGAGGCGCACGGCACTCGCCGGATCTATTCGCTGCACGGTGAAGGCATCGCCGCGGTGGAGGCCTACCTGGCCGAGGTGTGGGGCGACGCGATGTCGCGGTTCCGTTTGTTGGCGGAGAACACCATCCCCCAACCCGCCGCCAAACGAGTGCCACGCGCCGGCCGGGCCAAGAAGACGGACGCGTCGTGATCGAGCCATTGCGCCTGAGCTACGACATTCAGTGCTCGCCCGAGCACGCTTTTGACGTGTGGACGACGCGACTCTCGGCGTGGTGGCCCGCGGGCCATTCCGCATCAGGGGATCCGAACACGATTGCCGTGATGGAGGCACGCCTCGGCGGCCGGATCTTCGAGCGGACCTCCGACGGTCGCGAGATCGACTGGGGACAGATCACCCGCTGGGAGCCTCCACGATCGTTTTCGTACTCTTGGCACATCGGGCGCGACGCCAGCCTGGCGACGGAGGTCGGGCTGACCTTCGTGGACCTCGGCGACGGCATGACCAGGCTCGACATCGTGCATACCGGATGGGAGCGTATGGGCGCGGAGGGACAGCAGTACCGCGACGCGAACACCAGTGGATGGAGCGCGTTGCTACCGAGCTTCGTGTCGGCGGCGGAAGCCGCGTGACCCGCCGCGCCCCAGGTCGCGGGGCGGGGCCGCGGCAGGGGCGCGGGGGGGGGGGGCCGGGACGGGGTTGTGGCCGAGCCCCCCGGGGAGGTGAGGGGCTGGGGGGGGGGCCGGGTGGGGGGGGCCGGGGGGGGCCCAAC
>JANPBJ010000031.1:0-3026 GCA_031430375.1 Acidimicrobiia bacterium | reverse complement strand
ACGCATCGCGCCGGTGGTGATCTTCCCGGCGCGCCACGCCCCAAACGTCTCGGGGAGGACATCCGCGAGGGCACCGGCATCGATCGCAGTGCGGACATCGGCGGTACGCATCCGGCCTGCCACCGCAACCACGCGGCGGTTGATTGGTAACCATCACCTTCACCGACACCACGGACATGCGCGGCGGCGACGAGACCGGCGAACACTGCATCGAGACGGTCCATCTCGCGCCGTAACCGCAACGCTTCCCCCGCCAACTGCGTATCGGAAAGGTCCGCGGGATCGACCGAGCCGATCGCGTCGACACCGGCGCGGAGGGCCACGATCGGCCGTTCCATCACCATCTGATCGCCCATACCGCACCCCCTACCCTCACGTCCTACAACTGGTCGAGAAGCCGCTGTTCCCGTCCAAATCAGACGGCGATTATCCCTTGACTGTCTAAGCGTTTCATGCGATAATCCTTCTATGACACAGGTCGACAGGAACAACCCCACCCGGGCAGCGTCTTCGGACTCGCGGATGACCCTCATGGAGTTCATGCGGGAGTTCCCGGACGACGCGACGTGCCTCGATTACCTGTGGCGTCAGCGGTTCTCGCCCGACGGGGAGCACGCCCTGTGCCAGAAGTGCGAGACGGTCCGGGTGTTCAAGAAGTATCCGATGGCGAACCGGCGCACGTCGTGGACGTGCACCGGGTGTGGGAACCACGTCCACCCGACCGCCGACACGATCTTCCACAAGTCGGCCACGTCTCTGCACTTGTGGTTCTACGCGATGTACCTCATGTCGAGCACTCGGTGTGGGATCTCCGCCAAGCAGTTGGAACGCGAGATCGGAGTCACTTACAAGTGCGCGTGGCGGATGTTCAACCTCATTCGCACTCAGCTGATGACACAGGACAACGAGCCCCTTACGGGTGTGGTCGAAGCTGACGAGACCTTCATCGGTCGCAAGACACGGAAGGACGACAAGCGGCCCCGCGCAATCCGCCAGTCCGACAAGGCCATCGTCCTCGGTATGGTCGAGCGTGGCGGGAAGGCCCGAGCGATGGTCATCCCGTTTAGTGGAGCGGGGGACGTCATTCCCCGCGTTCTCGAGAATGTCAAAGGCGGGTCGACGCTCTACACCGACGGGTACCAGGCGTATCGCAGCACTGCCGCGATTTACACGCACGCATGGGTCGACCACACGAACGATGAGTTCGTCCGGGGTGTTGTGCACACGCAGACCATCGATGGTTTTTGGTCGAACATGAAGCGTGGCCTGGATGGTGTGATGCACGGCGTGTCGCGCAAGTGGTTGCAGGCGTACGTGGACGAGTTCGTGTTCCACTACAACCACCGGACCGCGCTCGCTGGCCCGGACCCGTTCCGCGTGCTGCTCGCACGCGCCGTGCAGCCGAGCTAAGTGGCGGCGGTGTAGAGCCGCAGAGCGTGTCGAATCGCTTGAGCCATTGACCGCTCGTCGGTCGCCGCCTTGGCCTTGACTGCCGCGTGTAGATCGTCCGGCATACGGATCACGACTGGCCGATTTCCTGGCGTCTGTGCCATCACTCGCCTCCTGTTGACGTGACTCCCGAACGATATCGACGCGCAATCGCGCGGATGCGGACCGACCATCCACGTATTCATCCTGCAATCGCGCGAGGCTGGCCAGTGGCCGGAACTCCCCGGTCAAAAGGACAACCCCAGGCACCGCGTCAACTTGAGCAGACGAGGCGATACCTGGGGCCGAACGAAGGAGACAGTAGTCATGACACGTACACAGAAGCCTGGCGAACCAGCCAGGCAATCCGGTCAGGTCGAGATCATCGGCCCACGTGGTGGTCGCACTGGCGTCGAACGTACGACGGTGAAAGACAAGCCGTTGCCACCGACGCCGAAGCAGGGCCAGAAGTACCTGATCGTCGACCGTACGAAGAACGGTGCCGGTCGAGGCAAGTGAGGGGTTGTCGGCGTCGCGGTCAGGAGTCCTTGCCGCGACGCCGACGTTTCTTTTTCGGTTCGGGAGGGATGGGGCTGATGATCTTCTCGAAGTCGTGCTCGACCTGTTCGCGCGTCGGGACGGGGATCTCATGCCCCTGCTCCGTCCGCTGTGTCGGTTCCTTCTCGTCCATCAGTCTCCAAGGGTAGGGCATGGGCCATCCTCTCGACGGCTGCATCGAACGGTTGAAGCGGGTAGAAACCCACATAGAGTCGTTCAAGGCTGCCGCGGCCGCACAGAACCTTGACCCGGACCCTGCCGATCCGCTCATCAAGATGGACCTGAATCCCGCAAAGACCGTGCTCACCCTGAAGGTGTCCCGCGATGCCGCCATCCCACTGAGCCTGGGCGTCATCTTCGGGGACGCCATCCACGGCCTCCACGCGACGCTCGACAATCTTGCGTTTGAACTTGGTTCCCTTGACGGGAAGCGACCAGGACGCGCATCGAAGTTCCCAATCCTCACCGACGCAAACCAGTGGTTCACCGAAGACACCTTGCACAGTCTCCACCACGTCCGACCGGAGCACAGGACAGTCATCGAGTCCCACCAGCCCTTCATGGAACTCAACAGCGTCCCGGCGAAACACAACGTGCTCGCACGGATCAAGACCTACTCCAACACCGACAAGCACCGGGTGTTGACGCCCGTCGGGTGCGCGGCCTTGCTCAACGTGATCGGAGCAATCCGGCGCGTCAACTTTGAGATCCAACTCGGAGACCTGGACATCAGTAAGCCGCTTCGCGAAGGCGCAGTACTCGGTCGATTCGACTGCCACCGACCCGACCCGAACGCACAAGCGAGCGTGGACATGGAGGGCAGCTTTCACTGGTATCCAGCCATAGAGCAGACCGAACCGGCCGAACAGTTCCTGCGTCTCGCTTGGGCTTACGTGACGGACCTGGTAATGGGATTCAAGGCGGACATCGCCTAGCCCGTTCATCGGGCGGTGCCCGATGAACAACGGTGGTCCTCTTGCTTGGCTTCCAGTTTTTCCCATTCCCCGAGCTTAGACACCCAAGGGATAGTCGCCAATCAG
>JANPBJ010000030.1:0-13619 GCA_031430375.1 Acidimicrobiia bacterium | reverse complement strand
GCTGGACGACAACTCCGTCGAACCGACCATGTCGGTGAACAACACGATGATGTTCTCCACGGTCATCGCTTCACCGCTCCTGCCGACATTGCCCCACCGTAAGCCGCGCCACGACGTCACCGCACGGTGCCCGGTCGGAGGTCAAGCCCAGATGCCCCCAAACACCCGGGACGGGACGCTGTCGTCGGCGCCCCGGCACGCCGGGACCACGGCATTCGCGATCGTGCGGACGCCGGAAACTCGTCCGGCCTGCCAAGAGACGCTCGGGCGTGAGCCGCGAAGACCGCGGCGTCGAGTCCCGCGAAGGGTTGAACAAGACGCGAACTTGCCCGAGCGATCGGACACGCCGAACGGCACCTGACCAGCCCAAACGTTGTACTTCTGACAACGAGTGGACCTTGAGGGACAGCTTTCAAACCCCGCGAGACCGATGAAAACCCTTATGCGACAGAGGCCGCAGACGGTCGAAGGTGCTCCAAGAGGACGCGAACATCCGTCGAGATCGGGTCTCACGGACGCCGATGCGATGCCTCAAGCGCGTCTGGGACTATGCAAACCCCTCCCTCGGACAGCCCACTGCCGGCTCCCCCACGGCCGTCGAGCGGACGACTCCCCGGCAGCACACACGCAGGCGCAGCGCCGACTCCAAGCCATAGAAGTCGACGAAATGGTCGCCGCCTACCTCTCGGGCGACACCGTAAACGACCTGGCCCAACGGTTCGGAGTGCACCGGACCACCGTCATGGCGCACCTCACGCGTCGAGAAACGACGCGACCCGAAGCATCGACGACGGTGAAGTGGGACGACGAAACGTTCTGCGCCGCAGCCCTCCTCTACGCCGGCGGGGCGTCTCTGTCCCAGGTCGGCGCGCGCTTCGGTGTCCACGCCTCGACGGTCGCCAACCGCTTGCACCACGCCGGCGTCCAAATCCGACCTCGACGCGGCTGGGCGTGACAGGTTCGCGACTCAGCACGAGAACCTTGACCTGAGCCTGTCAGCCGGGACCTATTTCGGGGGGATGTTCTGGTTGAGGTGGAAGAGGTTCTCCGGGTCGTAGCGCAGCTTGAGGTCGCGTAGCCGGTCGTAGTTGGGACCGTACGCGGCCCGTACGCGGCTGTCATCGTCGTCGTCGAGGTAGTTGACGTAGGCGCCTTCGGCCATGTGCGGGCGGAGCGCGTCGTAGGTTCCACGAGCCCAGGCGATGCCGTCGGCGGTCTGTCCGGGATCGGTCCATTGCGAGATGATCAGCAGGTTGTAGCCGGCCGATCGGTGCGGGAAAGCGGTGGCGGTCGCGTCAACTCGCGTCACCGCGCCGTGGAAATGCTCGATGACCAAGAAGCACTCCGTCGTGGGGGTCGCTTCGAACGCGGTCACGAGCTTGTCGATCGCGTCGTCGGAAAGCTCGCTGAAGAACGCTGACTTCCAGTAGTTGAGTCCGCCCTTCGGGAACGCATCGTCAAGCTCGGTATTGATGGCCGGGTACGGCATCCGCTCGATCATGTCCATCACGGGCGGACCGAACTCGCGGATCGCTTTGACGTCTCGCTCGGCTTGGGCTTCGTCGTCGGAGACATGACAGATCGGAATCCCGCAGAGCTTCATGCCGGATCCGTCGGGCGCGTGCCTGAGTGCGGCGAACACGGTCAACTCGTCGGGAAGCGACGTCGTGAAGTCGCGGAAGAATTTCAGCGCGTCGCGCGCGGCCGGGAGCGGGTGCACCGCAACGCCGCCGAGCACCGTCGAGAGTGGGTAGGCGCGGAAGGTGAAGGACGTGACCACACCGAAATTGCCGCCCCCGCCGCGGATCGCCCAGAACAAGTCGGGGTCGGTCTCGGCACTCGCGTGCACGATCTCGCCCGACGCCAACACCACCTCGGCAGACATGAGGTTGTCGACCGCCATCCCGTACTTACCCATCATCCAGCCCAAACCCCCACCGAGGGTCAGTCCCGCGACGCCAGTCGTCGAGATCACTCCCCCAGTCGTGGCCAACCCGTGCTCGTGAGCAGCGGCGTTGAGCTCACCCCACGTGACCCCACCACCCGCGGTGATCGTCAACGCGGTGGGATCGATCCGCACATCCTTCATCAGTGAAAGATCGATCATCAGACCACCGTCGGTCACCGCCTTACCCGCGACGTTGTGACCACCACCACGAACCGATATCTCCAGACCCGCATCGCGCGCCGCCCCGACCGCGACCGCGACCTCCGACGATGTCTGACACCGCGCAATCAAACTCGGCCGCTTGTCGATCAGCCCGTTGTGGACCCGCCGCACCTCGTCGTAGGCGTAGTCGGCCGGCGTGAGCACCACACCCTCGAGACCGGCCCGAAGACCCTCGATCGCGGCATCCGTGGGAACTGTCATCTCGCAAACCTCCTGGCGCATGGGGCAATCCGAGCGCTCATCCTCGCACCGTCCTGACACCTCCGCCACCGACGCCTCTACCCGATCCTCCCCGAAGGCCTCGCCGCATTGACATAGGAGTATCAGCGCCAGATCAATCTAGGGATTCGAATTGCGTCGCGTGACGCGCGGCGAGAATCGGCAATAAGTGCTCGCGAGCCACACGAATATGTTCAGGGTGTTCTTGGTATGACTTCCAACCGGCGTAGTCGTCGAACATCGCCACATAACCAGCGTCGGCGTTGCCTTCCGCTATGCGCACATCGGGGCCTGCCATCGCCGAGCGCAGCGATGGCACCAGAGCTTCGAGTCCGCGGAGCGCCTTGCAGAGTGCCGCGATCTGATCGGCAGTGGCCGACTCCTTGAAGGTGTAGTTCACGGCGTGGATGAACATCGCCAGCAAGATTACGTCCACCGACGCACCAACCGGTGTGAGCGGCGCACCAATAGAACCGTCCCGATCCCGAGCACGACGATTCTGCCTCCCCAAGACCGATCAAGCGGTCCCGGCGGTTCGATCGCTACCCGAGGTGGCCCGGCCCTGGAGGCTCTCCACACGCGTTCCGCTCCCCATCGAGCCTGGCGGGCAACTCCGGTCCCGCAATGGTGCGAATCGCTGCGCCAAGACTCGTGGCTCCGATGGTGGTCCCCTTCTCGTCGGATGTTCTTGGCAGTACGCCCGACACCTACCAGCCAGCAGGTCTCGAGCGGGGGACCGCCACCTCAACTTCCACGACTACCGGGACAACCTCGGACAGTCCCGAAAGGGGGACCGTCCGAATCTTGTGCTCGGTCTCATCCTGCGCTCGAGTGACATAATTGCGGCCGCGGAAGACGCAATCATCCGAACGAGCGAAACGCAGGATGGACACCTACGAGATCGGTCCCCACCACGTCACATTGGATTCGCGCGGCGACGTGCTGCCCGCAACGCCCTACAGCCTCTTCCTGGCCGACAACATCCCAATGATCTCGCGGGTCGCGACTGCGGTAGAGGGCCGGGGGGCCGGTGCGGGTAGGTCCAGTGGTTCGCGACGAGACGTCGATCCGCATGCATGGCGACCCCGTCGAGGTCATCACCGACCGGGCCCCGGCGCTACAGGCGGCGATCGAGGGGCTCATGCCCGCGGCATTTCACATCGGTGAGCAGTACGAACCCAAACGAAAGACGCATTCGGTTCACCGCGACCCGATCCGAAACAACGCAACCGCGCCGATGGGACAGCTTTCGAACCAAACGCTCATTCGACGGGGCGATGGCCGGTAGAGTCGGCGTCATGCCACGCAAGGTATGGACGGCCGCCGAACTGGATGAGATGACGCCAGCCGAGGTCGATGCCTTGTTCCAGGCCAGCATCGTGACCGACCTGGACCAGGTTCCACCCGAGTTCCTCGCCAAGGTGCGTGCCGACCTCGAAGAGCACATCGCCGCCACCGAGTCCGCACGGAAGCGGTGAGCGGCAACCGTCGGAGAGTCCGGACCACGCAGCAGTTCTTCCAGGACCTCGACCGTCAGCTCCCTCCGGAGCGGGGTCCGCACGGCGAACCTTCCGCCCACGACTTCCAGGTCTACGAGCTGCTCCGCGTGGTCGAGCAGTTCGCCACGGAGTTCGACACGATGGCCGAGCTGATCCCAGGCCGGCCCGAATACCGGATCCTCATCACGTCGGGTCTTCTCGTTCCGCGCTTCGTCGTCACCGGTCAACTCGCTCCCGACGACGCCGTCGAGCTCGTCCGCCTCCGGCTCGACCTCGACGCTGGCCGGGATTGAACCATGCGCGAGCGCAACCGAATCGGCGATCTTCTCCGCCGAGCAGGAGAATCCAATTCGACCGCGCCGCGACTGGCGCGGCGTCGAGTTCCGCGAAGGGTTTGAAGGAGAGGACGAACGTGTCCGAGCGACCGGACAGGCGAAACGGCACCTGACCAGGCCAAACGTTGTATTTCTGACAACGGGTGGACCTTTGGGGACGGCTTTCAAACCCTGACGAGTTTGTCGAAACCCTTACGGGACAGGGGTCACGTGCGTCGGGAGACTCGCGCGAGGCGCCCGACGACGGCCCGAATCGGGCTCCGGACCCATCCAGAGCCGGCGTGCCGGAGGAAAGGGGACGGCTTTCAAACCCTGTGCAACGCCGGCTCCTCCGAGAGGAGGTCGAAGCGCTGATCGGCCTGTACCGCAAGGGTGCGTCGATCGACGGACTTGCGCGCCGGTACGCGATCCACCGGACCACCGTCACCCACTGTCTCGACGGAGCCGGCATTGCTCGGCGGCGCGTGGTCCGCAAGATGACCGACGAGTCCGTGGCGCGGGCCGCCGCACGGTACGAGCAGGGCGCGTCGCTCGCGGTCGTGGCGAGCGAGTTCGGCGTGCACCAACGGACACTGGTCAGGGAACTTCGCCAGGCGGGAGCGGCCATCCGGCCGCGACCCGGTTGGAGCAGTTGACGATCACCAGCCGCGCCTGTCCCGGGGGATCTCGACGGGCACGCTGGACGCTCTGCACTTCGACCAACTCGATGATGGCGATCTGCTCACTCGTCGCAGTCGGTGTTCCGCGCGAGCACATGGTGCGCCGCTCTGAGGCCGTCGACCACGTCGATCGCGGCAACCCTTGACTATCGGTTTCCGATATATCATACTCTGATAATGAGTCAGTCTCCGAAGCCGCTCCCCGCCGCATCGCTCCACATCGTCTTGGCCCTGCTCGACGGTGAACTCCACGGGTACGCGTTGATGCGCCGAGTCGCGGAGCTCAGTGACGGCGCCGTCAAGATGGGGCCCGGAACCCTGTACGGCACCCTGAACCGCCTCGTCGCCGAAGGCCTCATCGTCGAGACCACCGACCGAGACGACCGAACCGAGAGCGAGCGGCGCCGCTACTACGAGCTCACACCGACCGGTCGCACGGTCGCGCTCACAGAGTTGGACCGGCTCCAGAACCTCCTTCGACGCGTCAGGCGTGGCCTGGCGGGTGGGGCGACGGCATGAACCGTGACCCGGTCGCCGTGCGCGTGTATGGCGTGCTCACCCGGCTCTACCCGGCGCGGTTCCGCGACGACTACGGCAACGACATGGTCTCGCTGTTCCGCGACCAGTGCCGGGACGAACCCACGTCGCGCGTCCTGTCACGCGCGGTCGTCGACCTCGCAATCACCATCCCGACCCAACACCTGGAGGCAACGATGCGCAGAACCACCGGCCCACTCGTCCCAATCATCTACCTCGCGATCGCCCTCGCCGGAGTACTCCTGACCATCGTCGGCGGCAGCAACGCGACGACCGCGATCATCGGCCTTGCCATCGCGCTCGGCGCCGGAACCATCGGCGTCGTCTCCTGGCGCCGCGCGACACCAGTCCGCGAGACAACGCTCACCGGCCACTGGTGGAAGTTCCTTCTAGCCGGTGCGTGCCTCATCGGGCTCGTGATCCTCAGCGCCGAAGTCGGAATCGAAGCCTGGGAGCTCATGATCGCAGGCGGCCTAGCCTCGATCGTGCTGGCCGGCATTGGTCTCGTCCTCGGCCTCTCGCACCTGTTCAACCACCGGATCCGCAGGATCCCCACATGAGCAGTCCCCGCCTTCGGATCTGCACGGCGTCGTTCGGGCTCGTTCTCCTCCTCGTCGCCTGTGGATCGGGAGCCGACAAGGCGTCGACCACCCGATCGCCGAAGCCAACCACAGGATCCGCCGCCGACACCGAGTTCTGCAAGATCCTCACCCAGGCGTCCGCGCTGCTTGAACCTGACCCCGCCGACGCAGAGCCGCCACCCGAGGAGACCAAAGCCGACTTCGACAGCATCGCCGCGCTGCTCGCGCAGGCCGAACGGGCAGCACCACCGATGCTCACGGCCGACATCACCACGTTTGCCACCGCCATCGATAAGTACCGGGGAGCTCTCGCCGACGTCGGCTACAACCTCGGCGCCATCTACAGCACGCCCGAAGGAATCGCGCTCGCGACAGACACGTCCCATGCGCTCAGTCCCGCCGTCGTCCGCCACATGACCGGCCCCTGCGGCATCTCGCCGAACGGTGGCGAGCAGCGCAGTCCGTAGCCGACAACAGGAAGAGCGGGGTATGGCGCGCATCGTCTTCTATTCCATGGCCTATCGCGGTGACGTGCTCCCGTACGCGCCGGTCGCTGCGGAACTCGCGCGGCGTGGCCACGACGTCACGTTCGTCGCACCCGCGGAGTTGTTGCCGAGCCTCGCCGCTGACGGTGTGACGCTTGCGGATGCCGATGCCGGTGAGATGACCCCATCCGGGCTCGACCACTACGGCGACTACTGCGCCCGATGGGGCAAGGTCGTCTCCGGTGCCCTCCTGATGCCGCTCTACTACCGCCGCCTCACCGTGCCGCGCCTGGATCCGCTCCTCGACGCCATCGAGAACGTCGCTGACGGAGCAGATCTGTTGGTCTCACATCCCGGCGCCGCGCCCATCGC
Source organism: Acidimicrobiia bacterium (assembly GCA_031430375.1). Taxonomy (GTDB): domain Bacteria; phylum Actinomycetota; class Acidimicrobiia; order IMCC26256; family JAENVU01; genus JAENVU01. The sequence goes on along the minus strand of JANPBJ010000030.1, from coordinate 6,762 downwards.
GACATGCCGTTCGAACGGCGAGGCATCCCGTTCATGGTCGGGGACCTGTTCCCGATGCTCGTCCGCACATCCGACCATCCCCCCGAAGGGCTCGTACCGTTCCGGACCGGGAACTCGAAGCTCGCCCGACGGGCCAACAGCCTGGCGTGGAACGCGGGCCGGAGCCCGATGGCGAAGTGGTGCTTCGACGAGAAGCGGATCGTCGCGAAACGCCGCGCGCTCGGTCTACCCACCGACGGCTGGCATGTCATGGACCGGCGCCTCTCACCGGGCCACAACATGGCGATGGTGTCACCCCACTACTACCCGCCCGCCAGCGACTGGGGTGAGGACTACCCGTTCGTCGGGTTCACCCACTGGACCCGAGCCGACGACGAACTCTCAGACGACGTCGCCGAATTCCTTCATGCCGGCGATCCGCCCGTGCTCGTCTGCATGGGGACCAGCGCGGCATCCGCCGCCCCCGAGGTGTTCGACCATGCCGCGCAAGCACTCGACGAACTCGGCCTGCGCGGCCTGTACCTCGCGTCGAACCAAGCGATCGCCGCCCGACTGGCCGACCGTCCCGGAGTTTGGCCGTTCGTGCCCGTCGGGCCCGTCCTCCCCCACGTGCGTGCAGTCGTGCACGCCGGCGCGCACGGCATGAACTCCCTTGTCCTCGCGGCCGGAAAGCCGTCGGTCGTCGTGCCGGTCCTGTTCGACCAGCTCTGGCACGCTCGCCGCCACACCCAGCTCGGCACCGGACAACACGTCCGTGGCCGGGTGACGGTCCAAACTTCGGACGGCGATCGACCAGGTCCTCGCCGATGACACCGGCGCGCGGGCCCGCGACTTCGCGGGACTCCTCGCGACCGAGGACGGGACCCGCCACGCGTGCGACCGGATCGACGCGGCCATCCTTGGCTCCTGACGAACCCGCGGGGCGCGGGCACGGCTCACGTAGACCTGGGCACCCAGCATGACGTCGTCAGCGTGAGGCGTCGAGTGCGAACGCTTGAAAGCGAAGACGAGCATGCCCGCGCGACCGGACACGCGAAACGGCACCTGACCAGGCCAAACGTTGCAATTCTGACAACGAGTGGACCTTGAGGGACAGCTTTCAAACCCTGACGAGACCGTCGAAACCCTTACGGGACTGGGGTTACGTGCGTCGAGAGACACGCGGGATGCCCCCGGCGACGACCAGAATCGGGCCTCCGACCCATCCGGCGACGCAGTGCCGAAGGAAAGGGGACGGCTTTCAAACCCTGTGCAACGACGGCTGTCCCAAGTCGAGGTCGAACACCTGATCCGGCTCTACCGCGAGGGTGCCTCGATCGACGGACTCGCCCGTCTCTACGAAGTCCACCGAACCACCATCATCCACCACCTCGACGAGGCGGGCGTCACGCTACGGCGCGTGGTCCGCAAGATGACCGACGAATCCGTCGCGCTCGCAGCGGCACGCTACGAGCAGGGCGCGTCGCTCGCGGTCGTGGCCAGCGAGTTCGGAGTCCACCAACGGACCCTGGCGAGGGAGCTTCGCCGAGCTGGAGCGTTGATCCGACTCCGTCGGGGCTGGACCAATGATCACGACGCTGGTTGGCGCAATCAGCGCGCTGCAGCAACCCAGCGTTCCGACCGGGTCCGAGACTCAGTCGTGGCGGGATGCCAGCGGACGGGTCGTGAACGCTGCGGTCATGTCGAAGAGCCGGTTGGCGGTCTGGCGCCAGGTGCGGTCTCGGTACTGGGTGAGGGATTCGTAGGTGTCGACGCTCGTGAGGATCATGAGCGCATCGACGACGGTATCGACGCTCCAACCCGGGCCGAGCCGGTCGGCGTCTGCGAGGCGTTGACTCAGATGCTCGAGCGATTCGATGCGCCTGCCGCAGTAGGTCGCCTCGATGACCTTTGCGACATCCGGTTGCTGACGGGCGATCTCGACGGCTGCACGGAGTCCGTCACCGACGTGCGACAGCATCCGACAGTTCTCGCGAAGGAACGCACGGAGCGCGTCCATCGCGTCGGGTAGCTGCCTCGCATCATCGATCCGGTCGAGACCGACCGACGACAGGACGTTCCATGCAACGCCTTCGAGGAGTCCGACCTTGGAGCCGAAACAGCGGTACACGGTGGGTCGACTTACATCCGCGCGGGCCGCGATCTCGTCGATAGACACGGTCGGGACGTCGGCGGTGATCATCAACGCTGTTGCCACGTCGAGGATGCGCTGTCGCGATGCCGCGGCCGTCTCGGCGCGCTTGCCCAGCCGATAGGCACGCGTCACCTCGCCTTGACCTCACCCCGATCTAGATTCATGATACGTAGCGTATCTTGATTTGGGGAGGTCACCGTGGCTCACGGAGCCGACGTCGCGACGAGCGGAATGGATCCGTCATGACGACCGCGCAGAAGATCCTCATCACCTATGGCGTGCTGAGCCTTGGTTACGGCTTCCTGCTCGGCATCCCACTGTCCCAAGCGCGGATGACCGCGGCAGCAGCACCACGGCACTTGGTCATCGTGCACCTCTCGGCGATCATGCAAGGTGCGGTGCACCTGGGCGTGTCCGTCGCGCTCGCGTTGTCGGCTCTGACCGCGTCACTCGAGACGACTGCAGCGATCCTGCTGGTCGCAGTCTCTGCGCTCTTCGTCGCTGGAGGAACGCTCAACTGGAGACAGGGCGTCGGCGACCACTTCGCCGAGCGTTCCCTGGGCTGGAGGCTGTTCGCCGCGAGCTCGATCGGACATCTGACCGGAATCGCGCTCGTCATCGTCGGTGTGGTGATCGGGCTATGACCAGCGGCCCCGACGGTGGAGGCGAGGCTGTCGCGCAGAACAAGCGGACTGTGCAGCGTCTGTTCGACGAGGTGTGGAACGCGCGTCGGATCGAGGTGATCCCGGAGCTCTACTCACCCGACCTCGTCGTCGACTACCGGCCATACACCCCACTGCGGCACGGCTGGGAGGCAGTGAACGAAATGATCGAACGGGCGTGGGCGACCTTCCCCGACTATCACGAGGAGCTGATCGCACTCGTCGCCGAAGGCAATCGGATGGCGGTGCATCTCCGCATCTCAGGCACACAGCTCGGCCCGTGGGGACCCGTGCCGCCGACCGGTCGACGCCTCGCGTTCGAGGAAATGCTGCTCCTCGACTTCGCTCCCGACGGTCGCGTCGCCCACCAACGCGGCATCGTCGACAACCTCGCCGGCCTCCGACAAGCCGGCGTCATCGCATAACCCCAATCGTCCCCGCTTCGGGCCACGAGGCGTGGCCGCGCTCAGGCATCCCGTCGCCAGATTGACAGCGTCGAGTTTCGTGAAGGGTTTGAAGAAGAAGACGAACATGCCTGAGCGATCGGACACGCGAAACGGCACCTGACCAGGCCAAACGTTGTACTTCTGACAACGAGTGGACCTTGAGGGACAGCTTTCAAACCCTGACGAGATCATCGAAACCCTTGCAGCACAGGGGTCACATGCGTCCCGAGGCCCGAAAACGACCCCCGGCGAAGACCCGAATCGGGCTTCCGGCCCACGCGGAGACGCGGTGCCGGAGGAAAGGGGACGGCTTTCAAACCCTGTGCAACGACGACTGCAATCGACCGACATCGATGCACTGGCCGATCTCTATCAAGACGGCGCGTCGATCGACGCACTCGCCCGCCGATACCAAGTGCATCGAACCACGGTCATCCACCACCTCGACCAGGCCAGGGTTGTTCGACGGCGGATCGTACGCAAGATGACCGACGATGCGGTCGCGCGAGCAGCAGCGCGTTACCGGCAGGGCGCCTCCATCGCGGCGGTCGCTGCCACGTTCGGCGTGCACAGCAAGACGCTCGCCCGAGAGTTCCACCAGGCGGGTGTGACGATTCGGCCCCGTCGCGGATGGACCAAATGAGGCCCGACAGCACACCGTGCACTTACCCGTCCGCCGCCGTCGTCCCGATCAGGGCAGCGGGACCGCGCAGCGCCTCTGGCACGGGCGACCGTTGGCGATGCTTGCCGAAATCCGTGGTGTGAACGCTGGCCGAGATCGTCAGCGGGGAGCGACTCGTGCCCGCGGTGTCGTGATCCCGGCGATGAAGTAGCAGACCGCGGCGATCAGTACAGCCGTCCAGATCGCAAACGCCACCACGGCGTCCGCGCCCCAACTGTCGCCCAGGATCGGCAGACTGACGAAGTAGATCACCGGCAGTAGCCCGGCGAGAATCGCGGCGACCCGCAGGCGCTTGCGCCGCAGGCGGTCGCCGTCGACCACGTCCATCGAGCGGGCGAGGTGGCTCCGCTGTGTGATCGCCACCACCGCCGCAAGGGGCAGCAGCACGACGCCAACGTACAAGCCGACGAGCACGCTGACGATCCCAGCACAGGCCATCGCCACGATGGTGCCGGTCAAGACCGTCGTCCGGTGTCGTTCGTTCATGATGGTCTCCAGTCGGTAGCGCGGAACGGTGACGACGAGATCGAGCGCCACGCGACGCCACGCACAGCGGTGCCCGCGTTCGTCCGACAGGTCGGTGAAGCTCTGCACCAGGTCGTCGCCGTAGTCGGCACGGAACTCGCGGGGATAGAGGCGCAGCAACGACCGGTAGAACGACGGCGCACCCACGTCACGCCACTCCCGGCCGCAAATTCGCGCGGGTGATGCGGACGAGCTCGTTGAGCCGGTCGGCCTCGGCCTGACACACCCGCTTCCCGAGCGCGGTGATCCGGTAGTAGCGGCGCCGGGCGTCGTCGCCGGGCGCCGGTCGGCGCTGCAGCTCCTCAGCGAGCCCCGCCTCGACGAGCCGCTTGAGCGTGCCGTAGAGCGTGGCGGGGCCCATCGTGACGATTCCGCCCGACGACGCCTCGACGGCCTGCATGATCGCGTACCCATGCTGATCGCCGGCAGTGAGCGCGACGAGGACGTGGAACTGCGCCTGCGAAAGTGGGAGAAACGACGTGGGTTCCTGAGCCGCCATCCTGCCATTATATCGCCGCTGGATATAGTGTCAAGCGATAGAGTTTCGAGTCGGACACTGGGACCGTCCCTAATTTCGTGCGCGTGCGGGCGTCTCGGTTTAGCGGCCGCGCGACTCAGCGAAAAGGACCTCTCACCTGCACTTCAAATGGTAGCGGGGCAGGATTTGCTCCTACGACCTTCGGGTTATGAGCCCCCAGATGCCCGTCTGCTCTGGGAGGTGCCAGTAGCCATCCGGCCTGGTCATCAGCGATTTCCACTAGGTCCGAGAGAGCTCTCGTAGGCGCCCGTTTGCACTCATGGGATCGCTTTGCGGTGAAAACCGGGGGTGACAAGCCGTCGCCCGACGTCGCCTGACTGGCGCCACCAACGAGTGTCTCCGGAGCCGTGGGCGCGCATCACCGGCCGCCGGCTCGGAGACGCTCCTGAAGCGCCGATATCTGATGCGGTGGACGTTCACATTGTCGGGTAATCGAGCGGTCAATAGGAGCGGCCGCCGACCACCCCTCGGCCGGCCGATCGCCAGCTATCAGATTCGCGGGACTGTGCCGATCGGTCTCACAGGTCAGGTAGCGGCAGGGGCGCCACCCACGGCATCGGGCGCGGAGGCCTTAGCGAGCAGCGCGAACGTGCGGTCGAGGAGACCAGCGAGGATGCACGCGCCAAGGAGCGGCGTGGCGATGCGCATAAGCCAGGTCGCCTCCGCGAGGAGGCTCAAGACGAAGCCGATCAGGGAGACGTTCATCCCGACGAACACCACGTCGTCGAGGCGGGGCCACCGGGATTGGTTCGCTGTCGCCACCAGTAACAACGCGAAGATCGCATTAGTCAGGACGCCGACGAACATCGTGTGGTCGAGGGCCAAGATCTGGTGCGTCGCCACCAGGTCGAAATCGCCTTCGTTCGCGCCCACGAGGTAGTTGAGGAACAGGATGTTGGCGATGATCGCCAGCGCCGACGCCGCTGCGTAGCGGCCGGGGGTACGGTCGCCCCAGGCGACGTCGCGGATCGGCCGCCAGAGCCGCTTGAAGAAGATGGCGACACCCGCGAGCTCGATCAAGGTGGCAAGTGGCGGCAGCGCATCGATGTCGAGCAGCAAGCCGATCATGAGCAGCAAGCCGCCCAGGAACGGAAGCGCCACCTGCGCAGTCCCGAGGCGTCCTGCCCGCTCGAGATCGCTGCCTCGGAGGCCCCACTCGGCGAGCGCCATCCCCACCGGGATGAGGAACCCGACCACCATCGTGGCGGGGTGCGCGTCGCTTCCGCCGTCGGTGAGCACGTTGCGGCCGGTTGCGATCTCGGTGGCGAGCAGGACCCCAATCACGCCACCGACCACCGATGTGGCGACCGCTGCGAGAAAACCGAGGTGTACCGTGCTGAGCTCGACGTGCCGGGCCCGGGCGACGACCCAGGCGAACACGCCGACGATGGCCGCCAGGGCGAGCGATCCGAGGATCGCCCGCGAGTCGTCGTAGGTGAACGCGAACGTGAGGGCGAAGACCGGTAGCACGACGACCGAAAGCCAGGTGAGTGCCCGGGCGACCCGCACCTCCCCCCGGCTGGCGCTGCTGCCGAACAGCCATATCGATGCTGCGAACACGCTGGTCGTGATCCAGCCCAGCGTGCCGGCGTGGACGTGTGACAGCAGGACCTTGCGGTCGAAGTCGACGACGTCGGTGCCGTTGAGGATGCCGATGCCGACAGTCCACACGAACACCGCCATCGCTACCTGGAGAAGGAGCTTCACCTCCCCGCGAAGAGGATGTCTCCCGTTGCCGATCGCCACGGCGCTCATTGTCTCCCCCTTGCGCCCGC
>JANPBJ010000029.1:0-38556 GCA_031430375.1 Acidimicrobiia bacterium | reverse complement strand
TGGTGAGCTGACGGGTGTTCCGTTGGCGATCTGGAGGTTGTGGGATGGCGAAGCGTGTTTGGCGGCGACTCGATCGGGAGGTCCGGACGAAGATCATCCGGTTGGGAGCGAAGGGCTGGTCGCGTGAGCGGATCGCCCGGGAGGTGAGCCGCTCGATTGGGTCGGTGGGGAACGTGTTGCGACCGTTGGGGGGTGTGTGGCGTGGCGACATGCTCCGTGCTGGTTCGGATGCTCGACTCTCGATCGATGAACGCGTCGAGATCAGCATCGGCCTCGGGTTGCGGTATCCGTTCGCTCAGATCGGCCGTGAGCTCGGTCGGTCGACATCGACGGTGTCTCGAGAAGTCAACGCGAACGGTGGTCGGGCGAAGTATCGGCCGATCGCCGCTCACGGCGGGCCTGCCAGCGGCTGTGTCGGCCGAAACCAACTCGGTTGAGCGAGAATCCGCGGCTGTTGGCTCGGGTTGTCGCGGATCTGGAAGCGTTGCTCTCACCGGAGCAGATCGCGCAGCGACTCCGATACGACTTCCCCGACGAGCCGGAGATGTGGGTGTCGCACGAAACGATCTACAAGTCGTTGTATGTGCAGGGCCGGGGCGAGTTACGACGCGAACTCGCCGCGTGTTTACGGACCGGCCGCGCCCGACGCCAACCCCGTGGCCGGCTCGAACGGCAACGGATCGTCGGGATGGTCAACATCAGTGAACGGCCCGCCGAAGTCCGCACCGCGATGACCACCGCAGTCAAGGCGCTGCCCGCCAAGTTCGCTCGGACCGTTACCTGGGACCAAGGCGTCGAGATGGCCGAACACGCCACGTTCACGATCGATACCGGCATCGATGTCTATTTCTGTGATCCGCATTCACCTTGGCAACGCGGCAGCAACGAGAACACCAACGGCTTGTTACGCCAATACTTCCCGAAAGGCACCGACCTCTCCACCCACACCGCCGCTACCCTCCAAGCCGTGGCGGACAGCCTCAACAGCCGTCCCCGCAAAACACTCGGTTGGATGACCCCATCCGAAAAGCTCACCGAACTCTTTGCGTCCACCGATTGAATCCGCCGCCACCTACTCGACAAACGGTCGAACGGCGTCGACGATATCGGCGTCGCTGTCTTTCGAGGTGAAGAACAAGACCGTCCAACCTGCAGCGACCAGCATCCGCGCGCGGCGGTAGTCGCGATCGAATGCACTTCGAGTCCGATGCGGATCGAAGCCCTGATATTCCATTGCGATCAGACGCTCGGGGTAGGAAACATCTATGAAGAACTTCTCCCCTTTGGTCACCACGCGATGCTGAGCAACGGCCTCGGGCAATCCCGCTTCTCGCAGCACACGAAACATCCGCATCTCCGGTCGGCTCCCGGCCAGGTCGGCCTCAGGCCCGCGCTCCGCGACCAGAAGCCGGAGCTGGGAAATCCGGCGACCGGGTGCCGGGCCCAATCGGGTGGCGACGCTTGCGACCGCCGCGTGGGTTACAAGATTGCGCACCAACGCGTCGTCGAGGCAGCGTGCAAGTTGCCCCAGGGACAGCTGGCCCGAGCAGTCTGCCAAGGTCCGAGCCACCGAGGTCACGGGTATCGCACCGACCGAGGCCCGATCGTCGCACTCGAACACTAGAGATCGGTGAACGACAACGCGTTGGATGAAGCGCGCCGTTGTGTCTTCGACGGTGACAGCAACCCGGCCCGAAAATGAGCCGTCGAGGCCATGGAGCATCAGCCCGGTGGCATGAGACGCCAGAGCGCCCCGCCCCGCAGCCAGCACCCCCGCCAAGACCTTCCGTTCCCAGGTGGGCGGTGAGCCCGCGAGCGCGTAGACGCCGCGGTGGATCGCCTTCCATTCCCCTGTGCGCAACCGTCGATTGATTCGATCTCGTGAGAAGCCCAATGCCACTGCCTGACTCCGGGTTACCAGTCCAAGCTGTGTGCTAGCTCGTGCCTCGACCGCCCGTTCAGCATCTGGTTCCATCATCTTCCCCGTTGTTCCGACGCGCGAAGGCGCCACCGCTTGAGGGGGAAGTCGCCGGGGATGGAGCCCAAACACTACGCGCCGCCTGTGACCACAACTCGTCGACCTGAACGCTTGTCGAGTTGAGTGCGCCCACCACCACTCCGTCGACAAACGCCACTTCGGTAGCAGCCCGGACCTGAGCGCTTGTCGAGTTGAGTGCGCCCACCACCACTCCGTCGACAAACGCCACTTCGGACTTGCTGTCGCGGAGGACGGGAACGATTACGGCAGGGCGTAGGCGGTGATGGTGGCCTCCGCGGTCGGAGGGTTGGGGCGACCGTTGGCCATCTCGACGCCACCCTGCCAACTCTGGGTCGTCGATCAAGGATCCTTCGGGAGGCCGAGCACCCGCTCACCCACGATGTTGCGCTGAATCTCGCTGGTCCCCCCGGCAATCGTGAGGTTGCGGGTGAACAGGAACTGGTGCGCCCAGCCCATCGCGTCGCCCTCGAATACCGCACCTGCGGCCCCGAAGAGCGCCAGACCAACTTCCTGAACGCGCTGGTCGTGTTCCACCCCGAGCAGTTTCCGCACCGATGCTTCCGAGCCGGACGGGTCCGCCCCTCCCAGCGCCGAGAGCATCAGACGGTGACCAAGCACCGACAGTGCGTAATCGCGAGCCACCAGATCACCCGCCTCCGCCAATGCGGCGGTGTCATCGGTCAGTCCTTGTTCACGAACGAGATCGAGGACTCCACGTACCCCACGTCCGATCGTCGTTCCGCTTCCCATGAACACCCGCTCGTTCGCGAGCGACGTGCGCGTGGCGCGCCAACCGTCGTGCTCGCGACCCACGAGACAGTCGTCGGGAATGAACACATCGTCGAAGAACACCTCGTTGAAGAACGCGTGCCCGGTGAGCTCGCGTAGCGGACGGATGTCGATCCCATCAGTCCTCATGTTGAGCATGAAGAACGAGATCCCTTCATGCTTTGGCACTTCGGGATCCGTCCGCGCGAGCAGAATGCCCCAATCGGCTTCCTTGGCCATCGAAGTCCAGACCTTTTGACCGTTGATGAGCCAACCACCTTCGATGCGCTCGGCGCGCGTCGAGAGCCCAGCGAGATCCGAACCGGCGCCCGGTTCACTGAAGAGCTGGCACCAGGCGATCTCGCCGCGCAAGGTGGGTGGTATCCAGCGTTGCTGTTGCTCGGGAGTTCCGTAGACCATCACCGGCGGAAGCGCCCACGCGCCGATCATCAGACTCGGGCGCGTCACCTTCGCCGCACGGAACTCGCCGTCGATCACCAGCTGTTCGATCGCACGAGCGTCACGGCCCCAGGGTGCGGGCCACTGCGGCGCGATGTACCCTGCATCCGCCAGGAGCCGACGCGATTCAGGTGCGCCAACACCATCGAGGGTCGCGATAAACGCGCGTACATCGCCTCGCCACTCATCGGCCTCGGCCGGGAGATCAACCTCGAGGCGGCGGTGCGCTCCAGCCAATGCGAACCGAGCCGCTCGCACTCGCCAATCGTGCGACGCACCGACGAGAGCGCGAGTCGTCATCGCCCGCCGCAGATATACGTGGGCGTCGTGCTCCCATGTGAAACCGATCCCTCCCAGGACCTGGATGCAGTCCTTGGCGGTCTCGAAGAATGCATCGACCGTGAGGGCGCCGACCGCGGCGGCGGTGAGACCAGCCGTGTTCGTATCGTCAGCGCCGCGGGCCGCGTCCCAGACGGTCGCGCGTGCAAGTTCGGTACGGGCGAGCATGTTGGCGCACCGGTGCTTCACTCCCTGGAACTGTCCGATCGGACGACCGAACTGCCGGCGGTCTCGGGCGTACTCCGCGGCAGTGTCAACACACCACTGCGACGCGCCGACGGCCTCAGCGGCGAAGAGGACGACGGCGAGGTCTCGAACCGATTCCGTGACCACCGACGGCAGCCGTCGACTCTGTGAGATCGTGGCATCGACCACAACTTCGGCGACGCGTCGCGTGAGATCGACCGTCGGCAGCTCACGCGCTTCGTACTCCCCCGCCAACAACACAACCCAGCCGGCACCCGTATCCGCGATCAGCAACTCGCTCAGATGGCCGGAGAGGACAGGAGACAGCCGCCCTTCGACGCGCAACTGCCCATCAACATCAGTGGCCTGCACCACACCCGTGAACGCGACCGCACCGACGACGCGGCCTGCAGCCAGGCCGGGCAAGTACTCCCCGGCCGCCCCGTCTCCGGCGTCCGCAGCGCGCTGCAGCACCGCGGCGGCAAGCGCGTGGGCCAGGAACGGTCCCGGAGCGCTGACCCGCCCCAACTCCTCGAGCACCACCGCCAGCTCGAGAAGCGTTGCACCCTCGCCGCCGTGATCCTCCGCTACGTGGATTCCGGGCCACCCCTGTCCCGACATCTCCTCCCAGAACGCGGGAAGCAACTCGGATGGCGCGTCGAGCATTGCTCGCGACACGCTCGCCGGACACCGTCGCTCGGTCCAGCCCCGCACTGCGCGATGTAGCTCCTGGTGCTCGTCACTGATCCCGATCGGCATAGGGAGCGATCGTACGGGACCTCGCAGAATCTGACGAGTCGTCAGGTCGGAATAGGCTGACGATTCATCAGTGAGTGGAACGCCATGCAAGGGGATTCATATGCACGATCTCGTCATTTCCGGCGGAACGTTGGTCGACGGCACCGGGGCGCAACCACGGCGGGCCGATGTAGCAGTGACCGACGGAGTCATCACCGACGTCGGAGCACTCGACGACACCGCGGCTCGGCGAACCATCGACGCGGACGGCCTACTCGTCACGCCAGGATTCGTCGATGTGCACACGCACTTCGATGGACAGATCACCTGGGACCCGCAGCTCACGCCGTCGTGTTGGCACGGTGTCACCACGGTTGTGATGGGCAACTGTGGCGTGGGTTTCGCGCCCGCCCGGCCCGACAAACACGAGTGGCTCATCGGCCTGATGGAAGGCGTCGAAGACATTCCCGGCGCCGCGCTCTCCGAAGGCATCAAATGGGGATGGGAGTCCTACCCCGAATACCTCGACGCTATCGATCAGGTCCCGAAAGCACTCGACGTTGGTTCTCAGGTTCCGCATGGCGCCGTGCGCGCGTATGTGATGGGTGACCGCGGCGCGCAGAACGAACCAGCCACTCCCGAAGACATCGAAGGTATGGCGAGGATCGTGCGGGAGGCGATTGAGGCAGGGGCACTCGGCGTCTCCACCTCGCGCACCATTGCCCACATGGCCATCGACGGTGAACCCGTCCCGGGAACGTTCGCAGCCGAAGATGAACTCTTCGGCATTGGTCGCGCGCTCGCCGAGGCAGGTTCGGGACTATTCGAACTGGCCCCAGCGGGAGCCCTCGGCGAAGACCTCGCCGCGCCCGACCGCGAGATGGACTGGATGCGGCGGCTCTCGGCCGCGATCGGTCGTCCGGTGACGTTTGCCCTCACGCAGAACGATCACGACCCCGACAGTTGGCGGCGAATGCTCGACCTCGCCGGCCAGGCCCGGAGTGAAGGCGCGAGCGTGCGACCCCAGGTTGCGGGACGACCGGTGACACTGCTCCTTGGACTCGAGACCTTCCACCCCTTCGCCTACTGCCCGAGCTGGGGGGAACTTGGCCTGCTCCCGCTGGCAGACCGCGTCGGGAGGCTGCGAGCCAACGCCGATCTGCGAGCCCGCCTCATCGCGGAGGCTTCCATTCCGAATCCCGCGATGCTGCAGTTCCTCGATCCCGCAACTTCGTACCCGCTCGGCGACCCACCCAACTACGAGCCCGATCCTTCCGACAGCGTCGTCGGACGTGCCGCTCGCGCGGGGCGCGATGTCTATGAGTTCTACCTTGATCTGCTGCTCGAGAACGACGGTCGCGCTCTCATCATGCGACCATTACTCAACTACACCGACTCCAACCTCGATGCAGTACGCGAGATGTTGTTACACCCCACCAGTGCGTGGGGCCTCGGCGACGGTGGCGCGCATTGCGGCACCACCTGTGATGCGTCGACCCCGACCTACATGCTCACGCATTGGGCGCGCGACCGTTCAAGGGACCAGCTGCCGCTCGAGTGGGTCGTGCGCAAGATGACGGCAGAGACTGCCTCGCTCTACGGCCTCGGCGACCGGGGCACCGTCCGGCCTGGTCTCCGCGGCGATCTGAACGTTATCGACCACGCCGGCCTGCGGCTTCACGCTCCGGAAATGGTCTACGACCTACCCGGCGATGCGCGTCGCTTCGTGCAGCGTGCCGACGGCTACGTCGCGACCGTGGTGGCCGGCGAGGTCACATTGGAACACGGCGACGACACCGGCGCGCGGCCCGGCCAACTGATCCGAGGTGCGCGGGGCTAGCCGGTGACCTGATCCAAACCCGATTGTTCGAACCCGGACCGCTCCAACACCGGCGCACCGAATTCGTCGGGGTCGAGGCCGCAGGCTCCCGGCGGAAGCGGAGCCCCGGCCTCGCGCCGGCGGGCTACCAAGGTCGCCAAGGTGGCCAACTCTGCACCCTCCCTCACCGGCTGAGCGACGCCCAGGGCCGGATCTCTTTGCAGCAGCCCCGGGATAGGGCCCCGTGATTCCCGTAGCCGCACGCGCGTTCGCGCGATCTCTGCGCTCAACGCGCATTGCTCCTCATCGAGGTCGAGCAACACATCGGCCGCACGCATATAGCCATAGTCGATGGACGCAGCAATTAATTCGGCATCGATCGTCAGTGCATCGTGCACATCCACTTCGGGGACAATCACGGTGACGCGCCGACCCCAACCGCGCGGTGGATTGATCTCCTTGCGCAGCGTTTCATCCGGTCCGATATCGGCCGTGACCCGCCGGGCGATCTCGAACAGCCCGCGATCGCTTGCGTCGCCCCACGCATCTACACCCGGCGCCGAAGCAACGACCGCGAAGATGTGGCCAGCACCCAGGCCATTGAACGCCAGCGCCAACGGCAAGATTTCGCGCACACCACCATCCACGTAATGCTCACCTGCCATCGGGGTGGGAGGGAACACCACCGGGATGGAGGCCGAGGCCAGGACCGCGTCGTGCACCGACACGGGCTCTCCCGGCAGAAGCGCGTCGTCACGCGCGTGCAGATGGCCGTGTTGGTCGACGTACCGCAGTTCGCCACTCTCGAGACTCACGGCACCCACCCGTAGTGTGAGACCTGATGCTTGCATCAATTCCGGTGACAGTCGCTGTTCCACGATCGTCCGCACCGGGCCCATACTGAGCAGCGACTTGGCCTTCAAGGCACCACGCAGGGCATCGACGGTCCCGTCGGTCTCGGGCGGGTTGCGGACGATCTCGCCGAGCATCCGCATGACCACGCGCGCCTGACTTCCCGCGGTGCCGTGCTCACCAGCGCGCCCGCGCAGCTCCGAGGCCCAGTTCACCTGCATCCGGAGCTTGTCGAGCCACGGCTCAGTGACCCACATATCGTGATTCGATCGCAGGCCTCGCCAAATCGATTCGAGTTCGTCGATGGCGCGCCGGCCGGTCGCCTCATCATCTCCTTCGGCCAGCTTGGCCGCCATGATTGCGCCAACCGAGGAACCGACCAAGATCGACGGGCGCAACCCCAGGTCGTCGTACAGGTACCGCAGCACCCCGACTTCGAAGCTGCCTTGCGACCCGCCGCCGCTGAGGACGAACGCGATCGGACGGCGGGCCATCCGGCGGCGAAGATTGGCGCGCGCGGTACGGACGAATCGGGTGAGCTCGAGTTCCGCCATCTGGCGGTCGCCTCTCTAGACGATCTTTTCGCCGTCGCGCGTGACCGCGATTGCCTGGGTCGGGCACCCCTGTGCGGCGAGAATCACTTTGTCTTCTGGTTCGCCCTCCGGGTCGATCACGATCGCGACACCGTCGTCGTCGAGGTCAAAAACCCCGGGGGCCCAGAACGAACAGTTCCCCGAACCCATGCAAACTTCGCGGTTGATCTCAATCGACAACGCCACCGGGGCGACCTCCCTCTCGGATTGCGGCTTCTTGGCCTGCGACTTTTCGGCCTGCGACTTCGGCCTATGTCCAACCTACCCCGGAGAGGAGAAGGCGACGCCGATGCACACTCGAACGGCTCGGCGCTCTCGGCTCTTTCTGTCAGGCACTGCGTGCCACATTGAGGGCGCCCCAGAGCATTGGGAGTTGCAATGGCAGGCGCGCCCAGGCGACCGCCGCCGAGTTCATCGGTGGTTTGGCGTCTGGCATTCCACCGTCGAGCGCGAGCTGCCAGTTTGCCGGCCATACCGCGAGAATCGTGACGAACGACGCCCAACCACCGAGCTTGCGGGTTTTGGACCGCAGCATGAGCCCCGCGCAGGCCAGCTCGGCTACTCCGCTGGCATACGTCCAGATCCGCGGTCTTCCCGGCATCCAGCGAGGGACAATCGGGTCGTAGAACGTCGGGTTCGTGAAGTGGGTAACTCCCGCACCGCCCATGAGCGCGAGCATGCGCCATGGCAGTGGTGAAGTGGTTCGGTCGGCCGGTTGCTGCATTGCGTTCAACTCACGCGGCGTCGAAGAGAACGGGCAGCGTCGTGGGAGACCGGAATCGTTCGCCATGGATATGGACATCGTCGACATCCCAGCGGTCGGGGTCCACGCGCAAGTTCGGGCAGCGGTCGATGAGGCGGTTGACGGCCGTCGCCATCTCCATACGCGCTAAGTGAATTCCCAGGCACATGTGGACACCGTGCCCGAAGGCGATGTGCGGCTGAGGCTCGCGGAAGATATCGAACGAATCGGGGCGTTCCCAGCGCGTCTCGTCGTGGTTGGCCGCTCCGATATTGACAGTCACGAATCCGCCCTTCGGGATCGTGACTCCACCGATCTCGGTGTCCGCCGCGCACTCGCGAGACGTGATGAGCAGCGGCCCTTCCCATCGGATCGACTCCTCGATCGCCTGAG
The DNA here is from genome assembly GCA_031430375.1 of Acidimicrobiia bacterium. Lineage (GTDB taxonomy): Bacteria > Actinomycetota > Acidimicrobiia > IMCC26256 > JAENVU01 > JAENVU01. The sequence goes on along the minus strand of JANPBJ010000029.1, from coordinate 29,668 downwards.
GCATGAGTTCACGGTTCGCTCGCAGCGCATCGAACTGATCGACCTCGCTCAAGAGACCATGCAAGAAGCTGCCCGTGGCGCGGTATGTGGTCTCCGCCCCGGCGGGGAGCAGCAGCCGGAGGAACGAGAAGATCTCCTCGTCACCAAGGCGCTCGCCGTCGAGTTCTGCCACGGTCAACTCGCTGATGATGTCGGTGCCGGGATGCGCACGGCGTTCGTCCATAATCCCCGCGAAGTAGTCGCGCAACTCTTCACTCGCAAGGATGCCTTCCTCTGGACGCACCGCAACATTGATCACTGCCAACGCACGCGGATGGAAGAAGGCATGGTCCTCACGAGGCAAGCCGAGAATTGCCGCGATCACTTGGGCGGGATAGTGGTACGTGAACTCGCTGACGAGATCGGCTTCGCCCCGGGCCACGAAGCCGTCGATCATGTCGTCGACCACTGGCATCACGAGCTCCTCGTCCCAATGCGCGAGGGTGCGCTGACGAAACGCTTGTGCCACCAGGGCGCGCAACCGCCGGTGCTCAGGCTCATCCATTCCTACCAACGGATACGGGCCCATCACCACGCTCATGAACTCTCGGATTGAGCCCGATGGGAACGTCACGTTGTCGCGCATGACCGCGGAGACGAGGTCGTACGGATAGATCTCGTGGCCGCCGTCCTCCATCAGCTCGACGGGTTGTGTGGTGCGCTTGTTCCAGAAGTCGGGATATGGATCACGGACGTCGCCCGCGACGCCGGTGAACTGCGACATCGGGTCAAACGGAGTATCCAACGAAACTGACATGCGTGTCAGCCTAGAGGGCTCAACCCGCGTCGGCGGGCCGACCCTGACTTACAAGACCGACAGCGTAAGGAAGCGTTGGTAGCGGGCTTCCAGCGCGGCCGCCCAGGTGCGGTCAGGATCGACCGTCCGCCCGGCCCTCGCCCACCGACGCGCGTCGGTCATCACACCATCCTCGAGCCCCGCGGCCAGGCGAGCCAAGAAGGCCGACCCGAGTGCGGCACCTTCCGGAACTGCAGTGCACTGCACAGGAAGGCCTGTGCAGTCCGCCACTGCTTGGACCCACTCATCCACTCGTGTCCCTCCCCCGGTGGCGACGATACGGCGAGGCGCGATCCCATGCGCTGCGCTCACTGCATCGATGATCCGCCGCGCCACAAAGCCGGATGCCTCGAAGGTGGCGCGTCGGATCGCGGCCGAGTCGTGCATGAGGTCGAGGTCCGCGAGCATCCCGCGCCGGTGCGGATCATGTAGCGGAACCCGTTCGCCGCGCGGGTAGGGCGCCCATACCGGGATCCGTTCCGCGCTCGGGAGCGCTCCCACCGCCTCTGCTCCCATCGACCGGGTTGCCCAGTTGATGAAGAGGCCACCCGCGTTGCTCGGTCCCCCGGCGAGGAACAGGTTCGGCTCGGTGAACGGCATGACCCAGTGGTCGTTCACGGGCGCATGGCTCGGCGTCACCACGTTCACGATCAGTGTGGTGCCCATAAGGATGAGGACATCACCGACTTCTCGGGCACCGGCAACGATCTGATCCGTCAAGACATCGACGCAGCCCGGGGCGAGGACGGGACCGTCGGGACCTCCAACATTGCCGCACGCCCAACCGGTAGGGACAACGCGCGGGAGCTGGTCAACACTGATGCCAACCCCGGCCGCCACTTCCGGGTCCCACTTCGTCCAGTCGAACAGCGGATACGCGACGCAAGCGGTCGTGGTGTCCAGGACGGCCTCGCCCGAGAGCGCGTGATTGGCCATCGCAGTCGCCGGCCAGAATGCCGCGGCATCGGGCGCGGCCGCCTTGGCCCACCGCAGAAAGCTCACCAGCTCCCCCGTCTCCGCAGGATTTCCGGTTGCGGCCTCGCCCTGGCCACGCGCGTCGCCGTAGAGCAACCCAGGCGTGAGGGGTGCTCCGTGGGCGTCGACCGCCGCGAGCGACGGCACCATCGCGCACACGCTGACCCCAGCCGGTGCGGCGTCGAGGTTCAGCGCGTCGAGCGCGGCACGTGGTCCTTGCGACCAGGCGTGGATCGGATCATGTTCGAACTGGTCGGGGGCCGGGATGCGGATGTCGTGGGGGATACGCGACGCCGCAACCACGTTGCCCGCTTCATCAGCGGCGATTGCCTTCACCGACGAGGTGCCGATATCGATTCCGACCGTGACCGGACCGACCGCTCCGGCCGTCATGACGCGGCACCGGCTTGGGCCTTTGGTCGCGCGTCGGCCAGCGCGGCCAGGACGCTGTCGTGGAGTAGTCCGTTGCTGGAAACCGCACTCCCGCCGGCAGCCGTGCGCTCACCCTCGAGGTTGGTGAAGCGTCCGCCCGCTTCTTCCACGATCACAAGAATCGGCGCCAGGTCCCACAAGTTCACGATCGGCTCCGCGGCCACATCGGCTGCGCCTTCGGCCACGAACATGTGCTGGAGAAAATCACCGACGCCACGGCTCCGCCACACCGAGTGCAAGAGGTCGATCATTGGTTGGGCCGTTGTACGGAAGGTGGTCCACGACGGCAGATCCGAGTAACACATCTGCGCGTCACGAAGATCGTCGATGGTCGACACGTGGATGGCGCGGCCGTTCGCGAACGCGCCCTCTCCTCGTGCCGCGTACCATCGCATATGAAGAGCGGGCGCAGACACAACGCCGACCCTCATTTCACCGTCCTCCTCGAGCGCGATGAGCGTGCCCCAGATCGGGAATCCCCGCACGTAGCTCGCGGTGCCATCAATCGGGTCGATGATCCAGCGTCGGTTGCTGGCCCCCTCGACGCCGAACTCTTCGCCCAGCACTGCATCGCCGGGCCGGGCGGCTCGAATCCCTTCCCGAATCAGCACCTCGGTGGCACGGTCAGCCTCGGTCACGTGGGTGGTGTCGGCTTTGCGATCAACTCGTAGATCATGGGCTCGGAATCGCGACATCGTGAGCGCATCGGCGGCATCAGCCAATTCGAGGGCGAGAGCAAGGTCAGCGTCGATCAGCGCACGATACCTGGGGCGCGTTCACGATGTGCCGCTTCCCGGCCCCGCCGGTGCGGCATGCTTAGCAGTCATGACGCGTCTCACAGATCGTTCTGGTCGCGGGCGGCGAACTCCGCGCCTCGCGCTGGTCAGCCTCGCAACGATGATGGCCTTGACCGTCGCGGCGGTTGGTTGTGCCTCGGGCTCGGGTTCACGCGCCACGAAGCCCAACCCATCATCGACGACCCGCAAGCCCAAGCCGCCGAGGACAACCAGTACCAGCTCCAGCACCTCGACGACCTCGACCACCGTGACCTCGACGACCACGATCGCGCCACCACTTCCCACCTCCACCACACCGACGCCATCCGATACCTGCGGCGCTCGCTCGGGACCGATTTACGCCGCGGTCCAAGGCGGCGACCTCGGACCCGTCCCGCTCGGCGAGTACCAGATCACCGACTGTCGGGTCGCAGCGTCGAACCAGATCTGGTCGGCCGTGACCCTCAAGCCACTCCCGGGCAAGTCGGTAGTTCAGCTCACGGTCGTACTCCTACGCATCGGTTCCATCTGGACCGTCAAGGAGTACGCCCAGAACCGCGTGGCCTGTGACGCACCGCCGCCGGTCCCGACCGAGCTTCGGCTCGGCTGCTGACCAACCGCGTACTCAGCGCTCGCCCATCGCAACTCTCGATGCTCGGCTACGCGGGCATGACCTCGAGGACCGTCGCGGATCCCATACCGCCGCCCGCGCACATACTCGATACACCGATCCCACCGCCGCGCCGGGCGAGTTCGTTCACGAGCGTCACGATCATGCGGGCTCCCGTGGCTGCAACTGGGTGGCCGAGACTGCAGCCACTCCCATTGACGTTCGTTACGTCGTGAGAAATCCCGAGGATGCGGGTGCTCGCCACGCACATCGAAGCGAAGGCTTCGTTGATCTCGAACAGGTCTACGTCCCCAACCGTCAGGCCGGCGCGGGCGAGTGCCTTCGGAATGGCATAGGTGGGTCCAAGGCCGGTGTCTTGTGGCGGAACACCCGACGATGCCCACGACTTCACGATCGCCATCGGCTTGAGGCCATGCGCCCGCGCATACTCGGAGTCCACCAGCATGAGCGCGGCGGCCGCGTCGTTCAATCCCGACGAATTCCCTGCAGTGATGCTGAAGCCATCGATCTCCGGATGAAGCGGCTTAAGACTCGCGAGCTTCTCTATCGTCGTGCCCCGCCGTGGGTGTTCGTCGACGCTAAAGGTGACGGTTTCGCCATCGCGGTTTACGACGTCGATGGGGAAGATCTCCGCTTCGAACTTTCCGCTATCGATCGCGGCGTTCGCCCGCATGTGCGATTCGTAGGCCCAGTAGTCCATCTCCTCTCGCGTCACATTGGCCTTCTGCGCCGTGTTCCATCCGACGGTGATCGACATGTCGAAGGCAGGGGCCTCCGGCGTTTCGGGGTGGCTCGGCGACATCCACGGCGTCATGTCGTCGGTGCCCATCACGCGTTTCATCGCCGCCGGCGAACTCGAGATGCTCTCGGCGCCGCCCGCGATCACGACACGATCCATCCCGGCGCGGATACTGGCCGCCGCTCCCTGGACGGCGGCCATTCCCGACGCGCAATGCCGGTTCAGTGCAACGCCGGGAACGTTGTCGAGGCCAAGCTGGACCGCGGCGTAGCGGGCGATGTCACCGCCGCCTTGCAGTGACTCCCCCATCTGGAGATCGTCCACGTCTGCGTGCGCGACCCCTGAGCGGCCCAGCGCTTCACCCACGGCGTAGGCCGCGAGATCGAAGGCAGGAACGTCGAGCAGCGTTCCCTTGCGGGCAGTTCCGATAGCGGTGCGGGCGGTCGAGATGATGACGGCGTCACCCATTGGTGCGTCCTCCGGACTCAGGGATTACGAGTCCGAGGATCGTATCCCTGACGCCGACGTCAGCTCTCCAGCTCTCAGCCGCCCGCCTTCACCGACTTTGGCGCACCCACCCCTCGCCGACTTTGGCGCACTTTCCATGCCCAGAGCCAGACGTTCTGCGCCAAAGTCCAGGGTGGGGCGGCAGCGGCGGGGCGGGAGCGCAGGGCAGAGGCAGGCGAGCTAGAGCGAAGAGCGGTGGCTCAGGGGGCGTTGCGGATGGGCCGGACGTGGCCGGCTCGGATCTCTTTGGCGAGGTCCACGGCAGTATGAACCACTCGATCCAGCTCGGTGGCGAACGTCCCGGCGAGCCCGGGACCGTGGGCGTCACTGGCGCCGACGGCCGGGCGCGGCGCAGCCGCCAACGCCGCCGCGGTCAGGGTGTGTTCCAACACCGTCGTCTGCGTACTGGCCGACTCGATCGCGTGCACCATCTCCCATTGGGGTAGCGCCACGATTTCGGCGGCATTCGGCGGCTTTCGTCCGCCCTGGATCGCGCGCGCCCCCGCGAACCGTCGGAGGGGGTGCGGCAGCACCAATGCCGTGTCCGAATGCTCGCACTCCTCCACAAGCTCGGCGAGCGTGTAACCCATCCACAGCGGCTTGCGTAATGGTCCGAACGCGAGCACGTGACCGACGTCGGTGGTGAGCTCCACCCCGGGGATCAACGGAAACCCGAGCAGACGGGACGCGTCGGCCAGTTCGTCGTCCGGCCAACGTACGTCGTGCTCGGTGATGCAGAGCGCGTCGAGCCCGCGGGACCGGGCGGTGTCGACAAGTTCATCCAAGGTCGTGCGCGAGCAGTTGGAGCGCGGCGAGGTATGGGCGTGCAGATCGATGAGCACGTGATCTACTCCACGACGCGTTCGGTGTGAAGCCGATGGGCGTCGTCGTTCGACGTCAGGCATCGACCCGTGGCGACATCGAACTTCCAATGGTGCACCTTGCACTCGAGGACGCCTTCGGTCACGCTGCCGAACCGCTCGAGGTCGGCCCGGAGATGCGGACAACGCTTCTGAATCAAGTAGTCGCCGCAACGGAACATCTCGTCGACCGGTTCGGCGTGCATCGCGTAGTAGCCCTCGCAGAACGCCATGCGCTCCACCGAGAGACACTTGAAGAACGTGTAGATGTACTCGTTGTACGGGCCATCACGGTGCGCACCGAACCGGCACGACAGGAAGAGACTGTTGACCCAATCCTCCACCTGGCGATCAATCAGAGACTCGATCAGGCAGCGGTCGACGTCGAAGCGATAGAGAACCGCCTCGCCGGCCCATTCACGGACCTGACCCATCGGAAAATCAACCAGCACGCCGACGTCGCCGACGTGGAGCAGCACCCGACCACCGACGCCGGCGCGGGTGTACGGCGCGAGGTCGAGGATTGGCTCGAGCCAGGCGCGGAGCTCGGCCACGATGTCGTATCGACCTCGCGGCCACGACGCCCGCTCGTGCTCGAGCCAGGATGTCCAGTCAGCGCGATAGGTGTCGAGGTGCGCGCGTTTGTCCGAGAAGATCGCATCCGGCGAGGCAATCCCAACGGGGTGCTCGATCAGACAGGCCACCTGATCGATGGTTGCGACCGAGCCAGGGACCACCAAACGCGCCGCAACCGATCCGCGCTTGCGAAGCTCGTCGATGAACACGGCCTGGTCCGGGAAAATGTTTGCGGCGTCATCGTCAAGATCATTGAGCGACCAGAGATCCGCATCAAGGAAACACGGCGGCCCCGCTACGGGAAACACGTTCGTGGCACCAACCGCGTCGATGTAGTGGATCGCGCGTTCCATCTGCGCAGCCCGCTTCTGGACGCCGAGCGAGCGCTGCTCGTCGGCCGGGAAGTCATAGACCATCGGGAACCAGATCGCACCCGAGAACTGGGTGAAGTGCGCATCGAATGGTCCCAGCGCATCGAGCGCCCCGAGGTCTCGGGGGCGGGAGTCGTTCTGATTCAGGATGCAGGCGGTGGAGTCGCGCAGGATCAGCGCTGAATCGCCGGCGGGCCCATCCGCAGGGGCGGTCATCGCGATGACGGCCACTTCGAGAGCGCCGAGGGTCATGGGAACTGCGTTCTCGGTCTCGACGAAACTCTGGAAGCCCAGCGCGCGGAGTTCTCGTTCCAGGTGACCCACCTCGAACGCCGGCAGCAGTACCTGCGTGCTGCGATCAACATGTTGCGCGAGCCAACGGGGATCAAAGTGGTCCCGGTGGAGGTGCGAGATGTAGAGGTAGTCGGGGTGCGAGAACGCCGAGACGTCCAGCATGTCATTGCGCGGGAACGGAAACCAAGATCCGAAGTACGCCGGGTTGAACCACGGATCGCACAGGACGGTCCCGCCCTCAGTCTCGACGAACATGCCTGCGTGACCAAGGAACGTGACGCGCATCTTCCCAGCCTGCCAGACCCTGACCACACCCTCGAACCGCACGGCTTCCGAGGACCTGGCTCCCGAGCGTCGCTCACGGCGTTAGCGTCTCGGGCTTCGCACATCACCGAGGAGGTTCAACATGCCCGAGTGGGGTGATCTCCAGGTCGATCAGCTGCGGTTCATGGCGCGTCGCGATGGTTCCGAGGTTGCATACCGTGACCTTGACGCCGGCACCGCCATCACCTTTTCCGAATGGGACAACCGTTCCAACCAGCTGGCCCGTGCGCTCGTGGACGCCGGAATCGCGCCAGGAGATCGTGTTTCTATCTACCTTCCGAGCGAGGAGAGCCTCCGCTGGATCGTCGCCTACGCCGCCGTTCACAAAGCCGGCGCCGTCGTGGTTCCTACGAACACGAGACTCTCGGTCCCCGAGGTCACCACCATTGTCCGCCACGCGGAAGCCGCCGCGATCATCACTGGCGCGTCGCTGCTGGACACGGCGCTCTCTGTGCGCGCTGGGGTGTCGTCGATTCGGTTCGTCGTCAGCGCAGGCGGCGTACAGGCCGGCGAATCCACAACCGGCGTCAAGGACTACGACACGTTCCTGGCCAACGACGCCTCCCACATCCAGGTGCCCCGCACACTCGATGACCTCGCCGACATCATGTACACCTCGGGCACCACTGGCCTTCCGAAGGGAGTAGCGGTCCGGCACCGGAACGTCGCCATGATCCCCAATCGCGAACCAGCATGGACCGGTGGCGGGTGGATCCACGGCGCGCCGATGTTCACCTTCGCGGGGATCGCGTTCATCTATAACCCGATGAAGATGGGTCTGGTCGGCCTGTACCTGGCGAAGTTCGACGCATCGCGTTGGTTCGATCTCGTGTCGACCGAGCGGCCGACGATGGCCTTCCTCGTCCCGGCCATGGCGGAGCTGATCACTGCGCATCCGCGTTTCGCCGAGCCGGACCTCAGCAGTCTCGTCTCAGTTTCCATCGGCAGTGCGCCACTGGCGCCCCAGACGCTGCTCACATTGCAGGCCCGCCTGCCCGACGCGACGGTATCCAACTCCTACGGCATGACCGAAGCCGGTCCGGCTTACATCGTGATGCCCAAAGATGAGGTCACCAAACGAATCGGTTCAGTGGGGAAGCCGATTGGGGCCATGCAACTGAAGGTCGTCCGCGAGGACGGCAACGAGTGCGACACCCGTGAAGTCGGCGAACTGCTCACCAAGATGGAAGGAACACAGCGCGAGTACTACAACGACGTCGCCGCGACTGCCAGCACGTGGACCGAAGACGGATGGCTGCGCAGTGGCGACCTGGCGTACCTCGACGAAGATGGCTTCCTGTACATCGCGGGCCGCAAGAAAGACATGATCATTCGGGGCGGCCACAACGTGTACCCGACCGATGTTGAAGGCGTGCTCCTCGAACATCCCCACGTGCAGGAGGCCGCAGTCGTCGGTGTCCCCCATCAAGTGCTGGGGGAGGACATCGCCGCCTACGTGGTCTTACGAACAGGGACCAGTCTCGACTCCACCGCGCTGCTCGACTTCTGCGCCGAACGGCTCGCCGACTACAAACGACCACGAGAGCTGCACTTCACCGACGAACTCCCCCGCAACGCCACCGGCAAGGTCATGAAGCACAAACTCTCTCCCACCTGAGCCGTGGCCCCAACGACGCGCCGTATGGGGACCGCGCGGCGAGCCGGACCGGTCGCGATAGGTTCCCTCTCCAAACCTGACGTCGACGTCACCAGGAGCGAACCGTGGCACTGACCGAGTTGAAGGGCACGAAGGGCGGCCCCCAAGTCGTGCGCATCGAGCGAGGCCCAGTGCGTGTATTCGCGCAGGCCCTCATGGACACTGACGGCACCTACGACCGCGACGACGCGCCGGTGCCCCCCACCTTCCCGTTCGTCATGCCGTTCTGGGGTTCCGATGGGACCGGCGGCGCCGCAGGACTGCCCATCGAAAAGCTTCGTGGTCCCGGTCGGGCGATCCTGCACGGAGAGCAGGGATTCGAATACTTCCGGTGGCCGAAGGTGGGCGATGTCTTGGAGGGCACCTCCGAGATCACCGACGTGTACGAGAAGGAAAAGTCCAACGGCGGGAAACTCGAGTTCTACGTGCAGGAGACCACCTGGCGTGACCAGGCGACAGGTGACCCCGTGGTCAAGAACATCTTCACCCTCGTCATCAACTGTCGCCCGCCCAAGCCGTAGCGCTCGCGCCATGTCCACCATCGCCGCCCTGCAGAACGAGTCGGAGATCCGGCGTCTGATCGCGGCGTATTGCCATCACTACGACGACCAGCGGGCTGTCGACTTCGCGGCACTCTTCGCCGAAGACGCGATGTTCACGGTGTTTGGGACGAGCCGGCATGGGCGCCAGGAGATTCACGATCACATCGGGACCCAGCAGCCCGGCATGCCGCCCGGCCAGCACGTGACCTACAACTCGGTGATTGAAGTGTCAGCAGACAATCTCACCGCTCGGGCCTGGACCGATTTTCTCTACATGAAGAAGATCGACGACGGCTTCTCGATCACGAACGCCGGTCGGTACCACGATCGACTCGTACACGAATCCGATCGCTGGCGGTTCGCGTCCCGCACCATCGTCTTTCTGGGTGACCCCGTTCCGGACGGCGCGTGAGTCCGCCGGCGCCGACGGTTCGCACAGGTGATCCGGAACTCCCCTACCGGCGACGAATCCGCTTGATTCGGCTCGACACCACGACCGTCTGGGGTGGGCTCGAAGACGATTTCCACCACTTCGAAGTGCGTCTCACCCACGACGCCATCCGGGTCACCGACATCACGATGGAGGCGTTTCGTTGGCCGTGGGCAACGTGTCCCGACGCGGGGCTCCGCCTACGCGAACTTGTGGGCATGGAGCTTTCCGATCGCTGTACCGCGGTCGCCGCGGAGACCGACCCGCATTGGCAGTGCACCCATCAGTTCGACCTCGCGGGACTCTGTGTCTCGCACGCGGCTCGTGGCACTACCGAGCGGCAGTACGACGTCTCCCTCGACATCGGTGCGACAACAAGCCGCCCGCGCCTGTGGCGCGACGGTGAGCTCATTCAAGACTGGACCCTCGAGGGTGCGGGTATGGGCCGGGTGCTCGTGAGCCCGGCGGAGTTCCTCGATGCGCCATGGAAGGGCGGCTTCATCAAATGGGCCGATGCGAATATGGCCCCCTTCGACGCCGAGGCTGCAATCATCCTGCGCCGGGCGTGTGACATCGGTATGGGCCGAGGGATGGATCTCGAAGCGATCGCAATCGCTTCCGAGCTCGCAGGGATCATGAGCGGGGTTTGCTATTCGATGCAGCCCGACGTCATGCCAGTGGCGTTTCGGAGCCGGGGCACTATTCGAGATTTCGGCACCCGCCCCGATGCCCTCCTCGCCGACCGCCCGACCTAACTCACGCGCTGAAGGACCCGTCGGGTTCACGATGCCACCCACCGGCGGCGCGATTGCCGCCGTCGACGTGCAGTGTGGTTCCGGTGACGAACCCGGACAGCGCAGGGTTCGCGAGGAACACCACCGCCGCCGCCACATCATCCACGTGGCCCGAGCGCGGCAGCGGCGTGCGCACTGGAACCTCACCAATACCTGGGGTGGGAATCACATCCGGAGCGACACAGTTGACTCGAATACTCCGCGCTCCGAGTTCGAGCGCCAGGGACTCGGAGAGATTCGCGACGGCGGCCTTCATCGCGCTGTAGACCGCGTAGCCGGGTGCGGCGCGGTGCGCTTCAATCGAGGTGATGTTGATAATCGAGCCGCCGATCGCCGGGATGTGCGGCACTGCGGCCCGAACGACGTTGGTGACGCTCATGAAGTTCTCGCGCACGAGTGCGTCTTGTCCTTTGTCGCTCACGTCGAGGAAGTCGGAGAGAAATCCACCACCGGCATTGTTGACCACCACATCGATGCGCCCAAACCGTTGCGCCACCAACTCGACCCAGCCCCGCACCTGGTCACCGTCGCGCACATCGAGAACGCCGGCGAACGCACCCACGCCATGCGCCTTGATCTCGTCGACACACGTCGAGAGATTCACTTCATCGCGATCGCACACCGCCACGTCGGCACCGAACGCGGCCAATGCCAGCGCCGTCGCCCGCCCGATGCCAACGGCGGCACCGGTGACGACCGCCACCGTGCCGTCGAGTCGAGTTGCTTCGGGTGTCAGTGCCACGGTCGCGGAGGCTATCGCCACCGTAAGCTCCTCCCGATCTCATCGATATCGGAGGTTCCCGATGGGCTATTCCATGGCCGACAAACACGTCCTCGTCACCGGCGCATCCACCGGAATCGGAGCCGCGCTTGCGATCGGCTTTGCCGAAGCCGGCGCAGTGGTGGGCATCTGCGCGCGTCGGGAACCCGAACTCGCCGCGGTGTTGGAGCAGGTCCAGGAACACTCTCCGGCGTCCAGGATGTGGACTATCGATCTCGACGACCTCGACGCACTGGAAGGCTTCGCCGCCGAGGTGAGCCTTGAGATGGGCGGGCTCGATGTGCTGGTCAACAACGCCGGTATTCCGAAGCGAAAGAACGTTCTGGCCTTGGACCCCGAAACAGTGGAGTCAGTCATGCGACTCAACTATTTCTCACCCGTCCGCCTGATGCTCGCGTTCCTGCCGGAACTCATCGAACGCAGCGGCCGCATCGTGAACATCTCGTCGGTCGCGGCCCGTCTCGGCCCTCCGGGCGAGGCTGCGTACACCGCGTCCAAGGCGGCGATCACGGGCTTCTCCGAATCGATGCAGGTGGATCTCGGCATCGCCGGACACGACGTCCAGGTCCATGTGGTCAATCCTGGAGTGATCGACACCCGGCTCTTCCAATTGCCTGACAACGACCCGTCGATCGCCACCATCGAGGCGCTGCCGACCACCGCCATGGTCGAGCCGATCCTCGCGGCGCTCGATGCGGGGACGTTCGAGATCTATGTTCCAGGCTGGTTCGCGGAGGTGGTCGGCGGCAAGTTCCCTGACACCGGTGCATTCCTTGCGGGCACCACTGCCTGGGCCCGCGACCAGACCAACGTCAGCTGAAAAGGTCGGGCTGCTCCGCGGTGATCACGTCCCAGAGTGGCTGGAACGAGAAATCACCGGCCGCGTGCGATCCAACCTGGCTGGCTGTGCGCGCGGCAACGTCAGGGTCGATCAGCACCGGAGTGCCGGCGGCTTCGGCCAAGAGCTGCGCCTGACACGACCGTTCCATTGTGATGAACCACCAAGTGGCTTCGGCAACCGAATGGCCCACTGTCAGAAGTCCATGGTTGCGCAAGATCACGGCTTTGCCAGTGCCGAGCGCGCCACCGATACGGCGACCTTCCTCGAGGTCCAGCACCACTCCGGTGAAGTCGTCGAACACCGCGTGATCGTCGTAAAACGCGCACGCGTCCTGAGTGATCGGATCGAGTGTCCGCCCAAGGGTTGACCACGCCTTGCCGTGCAGCGAGTGTGAGTGGGCCGCAGCAATCACATCCGGGCGGGCCGCATGAACCTGAGAGTGAATCGCGAACGCGGCACCGTTGACCGGACGGCCGCCCTCCACCACCTCGCCCTCGTGGTTCACGAGCAGCAGATCCGAGACGCAGATCTGCTTGAAGCTCTTGCCGAATGGGTTGACCCAGAAATGATCAGGCAGCTCGGGGTCACGCGCCGTGATGTGTCCTGCGACACCCTCGTCAAAGCCGAACTTCCCAAATAGTCGAAACGCCCCCGCTAGCTGCTGTTTGCGGTGCAGGCGTTCGTCCTCCATCGAGCGTTCAGCGATGCCATTCGGAGGAATTGTGATTTCTGTGGCTGCCATAAGCACCGGAGTCTACGGGTCGCCTACCATCCGTACCGGCAGGACCGTTGAGTACGCCGCACCCTGCCCGCGACGTACTCCGGTCCTGCCACTTTTTTTTACCCTGACCAGCAGTGATCGGGACCGCTCAGCCAGCTTGTTTGGCCACCGCCGCGGCGGCCGCGGCCGCACCATCCGGGTCGAGGTAGCGCCAGGACTGCACCTGCATGTGGCTGTCGAGCTCGTAGACGCGCGGCTGGCCGGTGGGGATATTGAGTTCCAGCACTTCGTCGGTGGTCAACCCCTCAAGGTGCATCGCCAGGGCCCGCAACGAGTTGCCGTGCGCGGCAACCAACGTGACCCGGCCCGCCACCAGATCGGGAACAACGCCGTCGTACCAATACGGCAACATTCGCTGCGCGACATCGGCCAGGCACTCCGACTTCGGGATCACGTCGGGTGGGAGTTCCGCATATCGCGGATCAAGCGACGCGTCCCAGTCGAGCGGCGGCGGCGGAACATCGAACGACCGACGCCAGATCTTCACGCTCTCCGCGCCATGAAGTTCCGTGGTCTCCTCTTTGTCCTTCCCTTGCAGTGCGCCATAGTGCCGCTCGTTCAACCGCCACGATCTCCGCACGGGGATCCACTGCCGATCACACGCTTGCAAGGACAACTCCGCTGTACGGATGGCACGCTGTTGCAACGACGTGTGGACGACGGCGGGCAACACCCCGGCTTCGAGCAGCATCTCCCCGCCCCGCACTGCCTCGCGCTCGCCCTTCTCGGTGAGGTCGACGTCCTCCCAACCCGTGAACAGGTTCGCGAGGTTCCACACACTCTGGCCGTGGCGCAACAGGATGAGAGTCGACATTCGCGGAGGTTACGCGAAGTTCGATGGGTCCCGGCTCACGACGAAGGCGCGGGCAGGCCAATCGTCTTCGTTTCCAAGTATTCCTCGAATCCGGCAACGCCATGTTCCCGGCCGAGCCCGCTCTCCTTGTAGCCGCCGAATGGTGAATCCGGGCCGAACCATTGCCCTCCGTTTACCGCGATCGTTCCGGTACGGATGCGCTTCGCGATCCCATAGGCCCGATCCAGATCCTTACCGTTCACCGCGCCCGACAGTCCGTACTTCGAGTTGTTCGCGATGCGCACCGCGTGGTCGTCATCGTCGTACGGAATCACCGACAGCACGGGGCCGAAGATTTCCTCCTGGGCGAGCGCGGAGTCGGGGTCCACATCCACGAACAACGTGGGTTCCACGTAGAAACCCTTCTCGAGATGGGCTGGCCGTCCACCACCAACGAGCAGCCGCGCACCATCGGCTTTTCCCCGATCGATATGGCCGAGTACCCGCTCGCGCTGACGGGCGTTGATCAGCGGACCCTGAAGATTCGCAGCATCATTGGGGTCGCCGTAGCTCCAGGCCTCGAACGCCGCACGCAGCAGTTCGACACCTTCGTCGTACTTCGAGCGCGGCAGCAACATCCGCGTGGTAATCGCGCAACCCTGACCGCCATGCATGCACACCATGGCCGCGCTTCCGCACTGTCCGGCCAGATCGGCGTCATCCAAGATGATGTTGGCCGACTTGCCGCCGAGCTCCAGGAACACGCGCTTCAGCGTCTCCGCGCCGCGCGCCATGATCCGCTTTCCCACGGCGGTGGAGCCAGTGAATGAAATCATGTCGACCCGCGGGTCGGCGGTGAGCGCCTCGCCAACCGCGGCGGCATCGCCCGAGGTCACCACGTTGAAGACACCAGGCGGGATATCGGTCTGTTCGGCAACGAGCTTGCCAATGTGGGTCGCGCTCCATGGCGTGTCCGGAGCAGGCTTGAGCACCACGGTGTTGCCGGCGGCGAGCGCGGGGATGACCTTCGAGAGGTTGAGCATGAACGGGAAGTTCCACGGTGTGATCGCGCCCACGACTCCGATCGGCTCCCGCACCACCCGCCGCGCACTCGTCTGACCAAAGAACTCATGCACGGGAAGGTCGTATTCCCACTGGACGCGATCGATGCAGTCGATGTCCCAAGCCATGTCGTCGATACACGAGTCCTGCTGAATCGCGTAGGTCAACATGATCGGCGTGCCAACTTCCGCCACGATCTGCGGCCGTAGGACCTCGCGGGTCTCGCTCAAAGCAGTTTGGAGTTGACGAAGGGATCGCGTGCGCAGCACGGGGTCCGTGGCCCAAGGGCTCTCGTCGAACGCGCGCCGGGCTGCACCGATGGCGCGGTCCATGTCTTCCACCCCGCCGTCGGCGATCTCGCCGATCGTCTCTTCCGTCGCGGGATTGATGTTCGCGAACATCTGGCCTGACGCGGCCCCAACCAATGCACCGTCGATCAACATCCGATCTTCGCCACTCACTGCCATCTCCTACGTCCCTTCGTTCATCGATCTCACGATGGCCCGGAGCGTACCCTCATGGGCCGTAGCCTGAACGCGTGCGAATCGCAGCCGTCGACCTCGGGTCGAACTCCTTCCATCTCGTGGTCGCCGACGTCCATCCCGACGGCAGCTTCACCCCCATCACCAGCGAGAAGGAAATGTTGCGCCTGGGCGATGTCGTGAGCCGTGAAGGGATCATCACTCCAGAAGCCGCCGATGCCGCAGTCGCCACGATGCGCCGCTTCCGGCTCATCGCAGAGGCCGCCGGTGCAACCGAGATCCTGGCGTGTGCAACGAGCGCCCTGCGCACCGCGACGAATGGCGACCAGGTCCTCGATCGGATCTCACATGAGGCCGGAATCGACGCCGACGCGATCGACGGCCTGGAAGAAGCTCGCTTAATCTTCACCGCGATTCGCGCCGCGGTGACCATCGACCCCGCGCCGGCCGTGTGCTTCGACCTCGGCGGCGGCTCACTCGAAATCATGGTCGGCGATATCGCCGGACTCACCTGGGCCGCGAGCGAACGCCTCGGAGTGGCCCGCCTCACCGCCGATTTCGTCCATAGTGATCCGATCAATGCCGCCGATCGACGGTGCTTGCGAAAGTTCATCGTCGACGTCCTCGGGCCCAAGGCCATCGATGTAGCTGCGTACGAGACAAAAATGGCCATCGGGAGCAGCGGAACCATTGAGGATCTCGGTCACATGATCGCGGCCCGCCGCGAGGAGCGCGTGCCCCGCACGCTGCATCACCTGGCGTTCTCTCGTTCGGAACTCGACGAACTACGCGACGTACTCGTGGCCTCCACGAGCACCCAGCGCCGCAAGATGCAGGGGCTCGACATCAAGCGCGTGGATCTCATTGTGGCTGGCGCGGAGTTGATGAGTGTCGCCATGGAGTTGTTCGACGTTCAAGACCTCACCGTGAGCGAATGGGCGCTTCGCGAAGGAATGGTGCTCGACGCCATCGGCCGCCACGAACCGGACGATCTCTCCGATGATCCGTTCGCGATTCGCCGGGCATCGGTGCAATCCCTGGCTCGGCGCTGCTCGTGGCCCGAGGCCCATTCCCGTCACGTCGCCACCCTCGCACTTCAACTGTTTGATCAGCTCCGTGAGCTCCACGGCCTGAACGAGGACGACCGTGAGCTCCTGGAGTACGGCGCGCTGCTGCATGACATCGGCGAGCATGTTTCCCACGAAGGTCACGATCGCCACGCCGCGTATCTCGTGCACCATGGCCGACTGCGCGGATTGACTCCCGGGAGCATTACCGCCCTCACGGCCTTGGTCCGTTGGCATCGGCGCGGCGACCCCAAAAGCAATGACGACCTCGTCGGCAAACTCGAACCCGAAGAACGCGATCGGGCGCGGCGATTGGTGTCACTCCTGCGCATCGCCGACGGCTTAGACCGCGGGCGCAAACAGAACGTGGTGGAGATCCAGGCGCGGGTGGGGGCGGAACTCGTGCTGTTGCACGTCCGCGCCACCGCAGATCCGGAACTCGAGCTCTGGGGGGCCCGGCGCAAGCGCGAACTCTTCGAGAAGGTCTTCGCGCGAGAGCTCGAGTTCACCGCACACCCTTCGGGGTAGAGCGGTCACGATTCCATGCCGCTCGCCTCTAACGGCCAGTTGCGGTGTGGTGGAGGATCCGAGCCGTAGTTTCCACCACATCCGCCCGCGAGGTGCCGTATGCGCCCAGGTCGGCGTGGAATGCGGCCATCCGCTCCAGCATGGAAACCATCGCGGCAGCGGCAGCATACGGCGACAACCCGGAACCCGAGCGCGCCGCCACTTTGGCGCCGATTCCTTCGGTCAGGGGCCGAAGCGACTCGTTGCGCACTGAGCGGAACCGCTCATCACCCTCTTGGGCCGCGAGGTTGCGCGTCCGTAGGACCGCGCGATGCTCGTCCCAGTTGGCGATGAAATCCTCCACCAGCTGACGCGCGTATCCCAGACCTGCGGGACCGTTCCAGTCTTCGGCGAGCAAGCCCGCCAGTGACGACGTCTCCTCACCGACCGCAATCGACAACGCCAGCACGGCGTCTTCGACGTCGGCGAAGTACTGGTAGAAGGTGGCCGGCGAGAGATCCACCGCCCGAGCGATGTCGGCTACTCGGAGTTCGCGGAGTCCGTTGTCCTCGAGGAGGCGCGCGGTGGCCTCGAGGAACCGGGCCCGGGTCTCGGTTCCCCGGCGCCCCAAGGACCGGCCGTCCAGCGCAACGCTCTCCGAAGCAGTCGTACCGAGCACTGGTTCATTCACCGGCGTCATACCCGACGAACTCGACGAACGCGACATCGTCGCTTGCCCGCTTGAACGAGACCCGGACCCGGGTCCCGATTGTTGCGTGTTCCGGCGCGAGCGTCGGAAGTTGAGCGACGAAGCGCGCACCGTGTTCATCCAGATCGATCAGACCAACAACGAACGGAACCTGTTCGTTGAAGGGCGGGATTCCGTGTTGGCGAATAACCGTGAACGAGTGGAGTGTCCCTAGGCCTGATGCAGTGATCCACTCCAGCGCAGACCCTCCGCAATGTGGGCACGCCAGACGCGGGTAATGGTGATGTAATCCGCAGCCTTCACACCGCTGGATTCGCAGCTCACCCCTCACCGTTCCGGCGAAGAACTCCGCCGCTTCGGGTGAGATTCTCGGGATCAGATACTTCGGCACTTCCTCGGCGGAGCTCATACGGGCTCAGTTCCCAGCACCACTGTTCCCATGGTGGAGAGCCAACCGCCGCTGCCATGCGCCACCGCAATTTCGGCACCTTCGACCTGACTTTCCCCCGCTTCACCGCGCAACTGGCGAGTCGCCTCGCACAGCAGGAACAACCCGCGCATCCCCGGGTGCGTCGCGGAGAGTCCCCCGCCATCGGTGTTCGTCGGTAACACGCCACCCAGGCGCAACGCGCCTGATGCGGCGAACGGTCCACCCTCACCCTTGGGTGCGAACCCGAGGTCTTCGAGACAAACGAGCACGGTGTACGTGAAGGAGTCGTACATCTGGAAGGTGTCGACATCGGCGGGCGAGATCCCGGCTTCGGTGAACGCCTTCGGACCCGTGACCGCGCCCGCAGTCACGGTCAGGTCGGGCATCGCCTGAATCGAGTGGTGAGTCATGCCCGCGGCCGCGCCACGGACATACACCAACGGCCGACCGAGATCTCGAGCGCGATCCTCGGTCGTCAGGATCAATGCGCATCCACCGTCGGAGACAACGCAGCAATCGAGCTTGTGGAGCGGATCAGCAACGAGCCGCGAGTTCACGATATCGGCGACGGTGATCGGGTCGCGATACATCGCGTGCGGGTTACGAGCCGCGTGCTCTCGAGTCTGCACCGAAATCGACGCGAGCTGCTCCGCCGTAGTGCCGTACTGATACATGTGACGCTGAGCGGCCATCGCGTACGCGCCCACCAGGGTGAGGCCTGTGGGCAACTCCCAGCTCATGGGATACGGCATTGCCGCCGCGCCGCCGCCACCGGCGCGGCCGGTTCCGAGGGATCGACCTGCCGCCGAGTACTCGTTGTTGCCGTAGACGATCGCAACGGTGTCAACATCGCCCGCCTGGATCGCGCGGTACGCGTGCAAGGCGTGGAACTCGAAACTCGATCCGCCACAGCTCGTCGAATCCAGCCACTCCGGGCGCAACCCGAGATACTCCGCGAGCTGAACCTCGTGCATCCCCCCGTATCCGGCCGAGGCGAGCCCGTCGATGGTGTTCTTCGAAAGACCCGCATCGTTGACCGCACGCCCGAAGGCCTGGGCCTGGAGCATGAGGGCCGACAATTCCGGAGTCTTCGGCCCGTCGGCCAATCCCACGCCCACGACGCACACTCGACGGCTCACGGCGCGGACCCTACCGAACTCACCGCTCGTGCACCTCCGCCTCGTGTGAAAGCATCGGTCATGCTCGCGGATCTCCTGAGACCCTTTTCCGCGGAGCTCGCCATGGCCTACGAGGGCGTGCCACTTCCGGCCGCGTTGGGACAGGGGCGGTTCGCCAACTCCGCCGATCCAGTTCCCGACCTCGGGGACGCGACCACGCGTGTCGTGATCCTCGCTGGGCCAGAGGCAATGCGCGCCCCAGGGGAACTCCAGGCGCTCGCCGATCATCTCGGCGCTCCCGTGGCCAATACGTGGGGGGCGAAGGGCATCTTCCCGTGGAGTAGCTCCCATCACATGGGGACTTGCGGGCTGCAACGCGACGACTTTGCACTGCTCGGCTTCCAAACGTTTGACCTGATCCTTGCGATCGGCGTAGACGAGGTCGAATCTCCCCGGCATCGGTTCGCCCTCGCCGAAGTCGTGACCGCCAATCCGGCGCAGCTCGCTGCTCTCCGTCTCAGTTCGGCACCGCGTACATTCATCCACCAATCCAATGCGCTCTACACGCGCATATCCTCGATCGCACAGGCCGGTTACGTCGACACGTCAACGCCTCGCCACCCTGCTCGCGCGGTGATGGATCTCAAGCAGTCGCTCAGGTCAGACGCGCGCGTCACTGCCCAACCCGGCCCCGCTGGACTGTGGGTGGCCCGCACTTTTCCGACCGACCGCATGGGCAGCGTGATCGTGCCGGCGTACGACCGACCCGGAGTGGGGGCGGCTGTCGGGATCGCCTCCGCGCTCCAAGGCACCGAAACGGTGTGTGTGGTGCACGCGCCGATCGACGCCTACACGCGTGGCATCGTGGATGCGGCCGACGAGCACGAACTCCCGCTCCGCCTCGCGGTCTGGGGTGGCGACGTGAACTGGGACCGCACGGAGGATCTCATCGCGGCAGCTGGTCCCGTCGTAGCGTGGACGTCATGAGCGACGCCTACCACTCCCTGCACCGCTGTCCCGGCGGCGGAGCGTGGCCCGAGCGGCCCGGCCCGCAGAGCCAAGAGCGGACGTCATGAGCGACGCCCGCATTGCCGGGGTAACCGGAGCATCGGCCGGTATCGGTCGCGCCATCGCAATCGCTCTGGGAAAGCTCGGCTGGTCGGTCGCGCTCGGTGGCCGTCGAGTCGACGCATTGGAGATCACCGCCGAACTCGTGACCCGCGAGGGTGGCACCGCGTTCGTCCACCCGCTCGACGTGACCAACGCCGGCAGCATCGACGCCTTCTTCACCGGTACCGAAGACGCGCTCGGCACCGTCGACGCGTTAATAAACAACGCTGGAGTCGCCGTTCCCGGACTGCTCGTTGATACTGACGCCGACGCGCTGGCACTGGAGATCGATACCAACCTGCTCGGTCCGCTGCTCTGCACGCGTCGAGCCCTACGCCCGATGCTCGACGCCGGGCGCGGCGACATCGTGTTCGTCTCGTCCGACGCCGCCCGTACTCCGCGTCCGGGATTGATCGGCTACAGCGCGAGTAAGGCGGCGCTCGAGACGGTGGCACGGGTGATTGACATGGAAACCGAAGGCCGCGGGGTCCGGACCACGGTGGTTCGGGTGGGGCCAACGCTCACCGACTTCGCCGACGGCTGGGCACCCGGAAGCTATGAACACCTCGTGGACCTCTGGCCCCGCTTCGGGATCCAACGCCACTTCAATACGATGGTGCCCGAAGACGTGGCGGCGGCCGTGGTCCATGCACTCACCGCGCCACTCCACTCCCGGGTGGACACCATCGAGATCCAGCCAGTCGCTCCCGCACCCCCACCCTGAACTCCGACGGTCGGGCGCAGCGATACCCTGACGCCGAAGTCAGGTCCGGACTCGGGGGAATGCGATGCAGATTGACGACATGATCATCGTGAGCGTGGACGACCATGTGGTCGAGCCTCCTGACATGTTCGATGAGCACCTGCCCGCGCAGTACCGAGACATCGCGCCCAAGCTCATCCACAAAGACGACGGCTCCGACGTCTGGCGGTTCGGCACCATTGAGATACCCAATATCGGTCTCAACGCCGTCGCCGGTCGCCCGAAGGAGGAGTACGGGATCGAACCTACCTCCTTCGACGAGTTGCGGCCCGGGTGTTACGACGTTGAGAAACGCATCCTCGACATGAACGCCAACGGCACGCTCGGATCGATGAACTTTCCGAGCTTGCCCGGGTTCGCGGGCCGCCTCTTCGCCACCCTCGACGACAAGGACGCGGCCTGCGCCCTCGCCCGCGCCTACAACGACTGGCACATCGACGAGTGGTGCGGACACGCGCCGGAGCGATTCATTCCGCTTGCGATCCCCATGATCTGGGATCCGAACGCGCTCGCGGATGAAGTCCGCCGCGTCGCGAAGAAGGGCTGTCACGCAATCACGTTCCCGGAGAACCCGGAACCGCTAAACCTTCCGAGCCTGCACTCGGACCATTGGGATCCGTTCTGGCGAGCCTGCTCTGATGTCGGCACCGTGGTCTGTATGCACATCGGTTCGTCGGGCAAGCTCGTCATGACATCCGTCGATGCGCCGATCGACGTGCTCATCACGTTACAGCCGATGAACATCGTGCAGTGCGCAGCGGACCTCATTCATTCGCCGGTATTCAAGAAGTTCCCGGACGTCACCGTGGCGCTTTCTGAGGGCGGTATCGGTTGGATCCCCTACTTCCTCGAACGTCTCGACCACTCGTATCGAGTGCACAAGGCGTGGACTGGCTCCGACTTCGGCAACCAGATGCCGAGCGAAGTGTTCATGGAGCACGTGATCCTCTGCTACATCAACGACGCAGTGGGCGTGAAGCTGGCGCGCGACATCGGCGTGGATCGCATCGCCGTGGAGATCGACTATCCGCACTCCGACGCAAACTGGCCCGAGGCACCGGAGAACATCGCATCCGAGTTTGCAGCAACCGATCTCACGGACCGCGAGATCAATGCCATGACCCACGAGAACGCGATGCGATTCTTTCAATACGATCCATTCTCGGTGCGGCCGCGCGAGCGCTGCACCGTCGGTGCTCTACGGTCCGAGGCTCAAGGTTGGGACATTGCACCACGCTCGACGGCGCGGCGTCCGCTCGTCGAACGCGCGGGACCGGTCAAGATCGTCGATCTCTCACCCACCGCATAGCCGCGCCTGGACTCCAGACACCCCGCCAATGGCCGGCCGAGGAACTCTGGCGCGTGCGCAAGCGTCTCTCACGACGTCGGTCAGCGGTCGAAGGTCACGCCGACTGCTTCACGATCCCAGGTAGACGCGGTCGCTCCATCGGCACGGAGTTCGTACTTCAACACGCGGCCGACTGGGTTTCGCGGCAGGTCTGAGCGGAACTCGATGTAGCGCGGAATCGCGAAATACGGAACCCGTTCCGCGCACCACCGACAGAAGTCCTCCTCGGTAAGCGTCGAGCCCTCCACAAGTACCGCGGTGATCTTCACGTCGTCCTCACCGTGCTCACTCGCCACCGCGTGCACGGCGACATCGGCAATAGCTTCGTGGGCGATCACCGTGCGTTCCATTTCGAAACTTGAGATGTTCTCGCCCCGCCGTCGGAGGTAGTCCTTCTTGCGGTCGACGAAGAACAGAAACCCGTCCTCGTCGATGCGACCCAGATCGCCGGTATGAAACCAGAGGTTCCGCAACGCCTCGACCGTTGCCTCTGGTCGCTGCCAGTAGCCCGCGAACATGAGATTCGGGCCGGTTGGTCGACACACGATCTCACCGATGACGTCCGGTGCAGCGGGCTGATCGTTGTCGTCCACGATCCTGACTTCGAACTCCCGCGTGTTCGGTTTGCCCGCCGCACCCACCTTGTTGTTCTCACCGGCTGGCAGCATCGAGATGAGCGACGCCTCCGTGAGGCCGTAGCCACCGCTGAACGTCGCGCAACCAAACCGCTCGCGCCAGATCCGATCAATATCTGGCGGCATCGGCGCCGCCGCACAGAGACGCAGCCGGTGTCCGGCCGATTCCGGGTGGTCCTCGGCATTCGCGATGAGGATCGCGAGTGAACCCAACATCGACAGCATCGTCGCACCCGTCCGCTGCACCTCCGGCCAGAATCGACTGACCGAGAACCGGTGGACGATCGCGGCACGCCCGCCTGTGAGCAACGTGCCGACCACGCACACCGCGATCGCGTTGAAATGAAACAGCGGCAGCGGTGTGAGGACAACGTCATCGGCGGTGCGTCCCCACGCTCGAGCGATCTGTTCCGCGAGTGCGACCACATATCGATGCGGGAGCATGCAACCCTTTGACGCGCCCGTGGTTCCCGCGGTGTAGATGAAACACGCCAGGTCGGCCGGGCCAACGTCCACTGTCGGTAGGGCACCCTCTCGGGACTCGGCCAGAAGGTGACTCCACGCGTATGCCGATATCGAACCGGACCACGCCGCCATTTCGCCCACCACGACGACGGCGTCGAGACCCGGAACCGTCGGGCCGACAACTGCCGCAACCCGTTCCGCCAATCCTGCTTGCACCACGACGACGCGAGCTCCGGAGTCGACGAGAACATGCTGAAGGAAGTCACCCTTGTATGCAGTGTTGATCGGGACGTGTATCGCGCCCAACTTCAACGTCGCGAAGAACGCGATCACTTGCTCGGGAGAGTTTTCGAGCAATGTCGCGACCCGATCACCCTGGGTGACGCCGAGCGCCTCAAGCGCACGCGCGATCCGATTCGCGGCGGCGTCGATGCTATGAGCGGTGTGGGTAATACCGTCGAAGTCGAGGTAAGGACCGTCCGGATCGGAGAGTAACCGGGCAGAGAGCGCCGCGAGCACGGTGTCCAGTCGATTGGTCACCCCGCCGAGCGTAGCGGCGGACTGCGGCAAGCCCGAGCTGAGGTTAGGCACCGGTCGCACACCTCGAAACGCCGGCGTTGGTGCGGGCCGCCCCGGAGAGCCAAGATGTCCCCGACCTATGACGCTGGACGCTCGAACTCCCAACGAACCCGTGGCTTCCACGCCGCCGAACCTCGCCGACGCCGAGTCGTTCCGGCTCGTCTTCGATCGTTCGCCCGTTGGAGTGGCGATCGGACGTCCAGGCGGCGAAATCGTCTACGTCAACGAGACTATGTGCCGCCTGCTCGGAACTCCTCCCGAGGAGATCACCGTCGCCAGCTTCATCAACGCAGCCCATCCCGAGCACAAGTTGCGAGTGCGAGTTCGGCTCGCCTCGCTGCAATCCGGTGAGTTCCGGACCTTCGTCAGAGAAACTCGGTTTCAGCACGCGGACGGAACGGTGGTGAACGCTCGTTTCCATGTGAGCGCATCCCGGAATCCCGACGGGTCGATCGCCTACCTCGTCGCCCATGCCGAAGACATCACGGAGAATCGGCGAACCGAGGAAGCGCTCGCATTGAGCGAGGACAGACTCCGTGCGGCGAGCGAAGCGAGCCTCGACGCGCTCGTCATCATGGAGGCCGTGCGCGACGATGCAGGGACGATCGTCGACTTCACCATCACGGTCGCGAATGAAAACGCGGCGAAGCTCTTCGGCCTTCCCGTCGAGGAACTCTTGAGTGGCGGAGTCACGCGCCATTTTCCGCCGGACCACAAGGACGAACTCCTCAAGAGATACGCCGACGTCGTCGAGTCGGGCGACCCCGTCAATGCCGAGTACCGGGCGACGCACGCTCGCGTCCACGCGACCTGGATCAGGGAGCAAATCGTCAAGGTCGACGACGGCGTTGCGATGACATCGAGCGACATCTCCGTCCAGAAGAACGCCGAGCTCGCCCTCCGCGAGAGTGAGGAGCGCTTTCGCGCCTTGTTGGTCCACGCGGTAGATGTTGTCTGCATCATCGCGCCGGGCGGCTTCGTCCGATACGCCAGCCCCGCGGTCGAACAAGTACTCGGTTACAGCCCTGAGGAGTTCTGTCAGCTGCATCCCTTCGACCTGGTCCATCCCACCGACCTCGAGTCCTGGTTGAAGCAATGGCGCAACATCGAAGGGCGCCTCGACGCTCGGTTCACCGCCGAAGTGCGCGCCAGACACCGAGATGGCGGCTACCGCTGGTTCGAGGTGAGCCTCCGTGATCTTCGCCACGACGATCGCATCAACGGCTTCGTCGTTCACTTCTACGACGTGGGCGATCGCCGAGCGGCCCAAGAGGCGCTCGTCCACCAGACGCTCCACGACGGCCTCACCGGGCTCCCCAACCGCGCGCTCCTGCTGGACCGGCTCGGTCATGCTCTCGATCGAGCCCTCCGCCGAGAGCACAGTGTGGCGTTGCTGTTCCTCGACGTCGACCACTTCAAGGCAGTCAATGACGCGCTCGGCCACGCGACCGGCGATGCACTCCTTCGTGAAGTCGCCGACCGGCTCCGAGCCACGATGCGCCCCGAGGACACTGTCGCACGCCTGGGAGGTGATGAGTTCGTGATCTGCTGCGAAGAAATCGACGACGTCGCGGGGGCCATCGCGATGGCCGACCGCATTCGTGACGTATTCGCCGAACCGTTCCACCCGGACGGACACGAACTCACGGTCGGGACCAGCATCGGGGTCGCCCTGGCGGTCAGTACCACGGAGACCCCCGAAGCCTTACTCCGCGATGCTGACGCGGCGATGTACGTCGCCAAGGCTCGGGGCCGAGATCGCTACGTGGTGTACGACGACGCGCTCCGGCGCCGAGTACTGACCCACCTCGATACCGAAGCCGGGTTGCGCGAGGCGCTCACGCGCGGTGATCTCGTCGTTCATTGGCAACCGGTGTTCGACCTGACCACCGACGGAATCGTCGGCATTGAAGCCCTCGTGCGGTGGCAACACGAAGAACGCGGGTTGCTCCTGCCGGCCGACTTCCTGGGCGCGGCCATGATCGCCGGACTCGACGCTCCACTCGGAGGCTTTGTGCTCGACACCGCGTGCCGTGTGCTCCACGAGTGGGACGCAGCCGGGATCGCGCCTCCCCTCCTCTGGCTCAATCTCAGTACCAGCCAGCTCACGTGGTCAGGCACCGTCGACCGCGTCCGAAACGCGCTTCAGGCGTATGACATCGAACCCAACCGAATCGGGTTCGACGTCGCCGAGCAAGCCATCGCCGACATCGATCGCGCTCGCCGTGCCAGTGCCGAACTTGCACGCCTCCGCGACCTTGGATGCTCGATTGCCATCGATGACTTCGGCACTGGGCACGCGTCGCCACTCGCGGTCCGCCGCTACGGAATCACCCACGTGAAGCTCGACCGCTCCCTGGTCCAGACCGCATCGGACAACGACCCCATGCTCCCCGCGCTCTTGAGCCTTGCTCGCATGCTCGGTGTGGAGGTTCTCGCGGAAGGGGTCGAGACGGCCGAGCAACTGGACCGGGTACGCCACGCCGGCTGCCAGGCCGCAACTGGCAATTTCTTGGCCGCGGCCGCCTCGACGACCGACACCACCTTGCTCCTTCGCCGACATTTCGAGATGGACCGCTCGCCACGCTGAACTGTGCGTTACGGACGAACTCCCCGAAGGTCCGGGACCGGTGCGACCACTCGCCGCGCCGCACTGAGGGCTAGGGCGCGGAGGAGTTGGTTGCGAAGATCCCGTGGGTCGATGACGTCGTCAAAGCTCATGCGATCTGCCGCCGCATAGGCACCGCCCAAATCGGCATGCTCCATGAGGGCCCTGACATCGGGTTCGATGCCAGCGGCGTCGGCGCCACTCTCGGCGGGCATCGCGCCCAGGCGTGCTCCGGGAAACGCAACCGTGGTGGTCTGGGTGTCGAAGGGGTTCATCGCCATGAGTGACGACCCGAACCCGTAGGCCTTCCGGAGGGTCACGTGAAGCTTCGGGCCGGTGACTCGCGCCTGCGCGGCATACATGCGTGCCGCGTGGCGCAGGATCCCGCTCCGCTCCGCAACCGTCCCCGCCATCACACCTGGATTGTCGGCAAGAAACACGACCGGCAGTTGAAACGCAGCCGCAACTTCGAGGAAATGCGCGGCCTTGTCGGCGGCATCGCTGTCGATCGCTCCGGCCTTCACCGCGGGGTTGTTGGCCACGATCGCAACCGACGTTCCACCGAGGTACGCGAGCGCAGTGACCACCGCACGTCCGAAATCCGGCTGAATCTCGAGCATGCCACCACTCGCGGCGCGGGTACCGGCGCCGGACGCGGCATCCGACGCGATCGGATCCGACCGATCGAAGACCGCTTCGATCACGGGACGAATGTCGTAGGGCCGACGAGGATCGGCGGGGATCAGCTCGAGGATCGCGTCGACCCCGCGCGGACCGTCGGTTCCCACTCCCTCCGGGGGGCGCATCCAAGCGTTCGACGGGAAGTGACCGAGATAGGTCCGCACGAGATCCAGCGCGGCCGAATCGTCGGCGGCAACATTGTGGGCGACGCCCGAGACCGCGGTGTGGACTCCTGCGCCGCCCAGTTCCTCCTTCGTCACTTCCTCGCCAGTGGCCGCGGCCACGAGCGGTGGTCCAGCACTGAACATCGCCGCACCCTGAACCATCACGGTGAAGTCCATGAGTGGCGCGGTCAACGCGCCATGGCCGGCGCTCGCCCCCATGACCACGGCAACGGTTGGGACCGTGCCGCTGAGACGAACCAACGCCTGCAAATCGTTCGGCGCGTGGGGGTAGCGCTCAAACGCGTTCTGCGCGCGCTCACCTGCGCCTTCCAGCAGCATCACGAGGGGCACCCGTTCCTGAGCCGCCAGCTCGGCGAGGCGCAACCGCTTGGCATGCGTTCCGATCCCGATCGAACCGCCCATCACCGTGAAGTCTTCGGCCCCAATCAACACTGGTCGACCGTCGATCGTTCCGTGCCCCGCGACCAGCCCGTCTGCAGGAGCGATCGGGGTCATTCCTCGGCCGAGGCTGCCCGCGTACGCTCCCAGCTCGCGAAATGTTCCCTCGTCCACCAGGTACGCGACTCTGGCCCGAGCATCAAGCCTTCCGTCGGCTCTTTGGCGGGTGAGGCGCTCGGGTCCGCCCATCGCCTCGCTCGCGGCGCGACGCACGGCCAGATCGCC
This sequence comes from Acidimicrobiia bacterium, assembly GCA_031430375.1. Taxonomy (GTDB): domain Bacteria; phylum Actinomycetota; class Acidimicrobiia; order IMCC26256; family JAENVU01; genus JAENVU01. Next base: position 1,317 of record JANPBJ010000029.1, on the reverse strand, counting down.
GAGGAGGAGCTGCCAGTCAGGGTTCGTCAACAGTCCCCCCGAGGTTCACTCATGTCGGCATGGTCGCGGCGACAGCGTCCGCGTGATGATCGCCTGAGCCGAAATGGGTATCGAGTATCCACGCGCGCTTCAGGTACAAGTGCACATCCACTTCCCACGTGAAGCCCATGCCCCCGTAGACTTGCGTGGCGCTCCGCCCGTTCAACACCGCGGCCTCGCCAGCGAGCAACTTCGCACCGCTGATGGCGCGAGCCGCGTCACCTGTTGATGGATCATCCAACACACACGCGGCCGCGTGAGTGGACACTCGGGCCAGCTCCGCCCGCACTGCCATATCGGCGCAGATGTGTTTCACGGCTTGGAACGATCCAATAGGACGGTCGAACTGTTGACGTTCCAGGGCATACGACACCGACATCTCGGTGAGTCGATCGGCCATGCCAACACAGAACGCAGCGGTCAGCAGTGCGCCGTGTACCCGCAACTCGTCGACGCCCACCGGATGAGGCGTCTCGGGTGCGTTCTCGATGCCGTCCACGACCGCCACCGGGGATAGCGGATCCAGCGGCCACTCCTGGTTGATTCCGGTCAGCGTCCCGGCAGGTACGACTGACGCGTGGTCAGAACGAAGCACAATGAGTTCGTCGAGCGCATCGAAATGCTCCACGAGCGGGGCCCCGCCGATCGTGGTGTCGAAGCCACCCGCGATGAGGTCACGACCGAAGCACCACACCAACGGCCCGGGCACCACGCCCCGACCAAGTTCTTCGTAGACCACCGCACAATCGGCCCACGAGAAGCCGTCGGTTCGCAATGAAAAGACACCTGCGCCGGCAAGCTCCGCGTGGACCTCGCGGTTGAAGCCTTCCCGGACCCGTTCGATGGGAAAGCGACCTTCGACTACAGCCCGCATTCCATCGCGCAGGGCAATCTGATCTTCCGTCAGATCAAAGTTCATCGGGGCTCCCGTGGCATTCCCAAGACCCGTTCGCTCAGAATGTTGCGTTGGATCTGTGATGTACCTGCCGCGATCGTAAAAGCCAACGATCGAAGCCGTTCCTCCACGAATGGTCCAACGCCTCCGACCGACACCGCGTCGCGTTCGAGAACACGAAGGGAAAGTTCGCCGAGCTTCTGACACACCTCGCTGTAGGCGAGTTTGATCATGTACTGCCCGCGGCCGGCCGCGCCACGCGCCGATTGCGTCACGTTGCGTTTGGTGAGCATCCAGATGGCGTCGAGTTCAGCGGCGATGTGTCCGAGTTCCCGTCGATGGCCGGGGTCGGCGACGTATGGTGCGAGGTCCTCAACGAGCCG